>CAYTWT010000103.1:0-14439 GCA_964442185.1 uncultured Acidobacteriota bacterium | reverse complement strand
GGCGCGGTGGTCGCCGGCGAACGAGGCTCGGTGTAGGCGACCGTGACCTGACGCGGCGGGCTTGCCGCGAGGATGGCCCACTGCGCGCCATACCCCGCCTGGACGCCGGATTGCGAGAGCGCCACCCACTCCGTGGTCGGGTACGTGAAATGGAACTGGTCCTTCGCGTTTCCCGACGCTGTCGTCGCTGGTGTCTTCAAGAGCCGGAAGTACTCGGGCGTCGAGTGCGAAGCTGGATTCAGGTCGGGCACTTCGCGATACCAGAGGTACAGTTCATTGGTCCATGAGCGGAGGAAGTTGTTCTCAGCAAGCGTCGAGCCCTGCACGTCGCGGTAGGGCGCGCCGGTCGTCGGGTCATTCCCGGAGCGGGGAGCGGCGCACTCCGCCGCGAACGTCGCCGATGGCTGGAACACGCCAGCCGTCCACGGGGCTGGCTGCGCGGCGGTGTCGCCGCCGCCACCCCCGCAGCCGCCGAGGCCTGCGAGCGCGATGCAGGCGAGCCAGCGGAGATGCAATCCTTCCAAGCTAGATCTCATGCCAGGCCCTCGCCTGCGGCGGATCATCCAAGGGTGAAGGGACCGCGGCTGCAGCTTGACGCGCCAGCCGGAGTGGCGCAGCTCGCCGACGTCGAGGTCAATTTCGAAACGGCCGATGCCGAGACCGTTTTCCATGGCAGCGGATTGTCTCACGCCCGGGCCTAGGTGGCGGAAGGGTCAGGCTTTCGACGACCACCGGCCTGACTGCCACTGTGACCGTCGACGTGCGCCCCCCTGCGCCCGCACCAGGCTGCCGATACCTGGTCCAATGGACGGGCACGAAGCAGGGCGCGCCGAACGTCATTCCGTAGGCGGGTCGCTGATCGGGGAAGTGGCCGTGGGGGCTTTGCGGTGCGACAATATGGCCGCTCCCCGGAAAGGACGGGCTCATGGCCAGCTCCCCGACACGCTGCGAGTTCGACGGCAAGAAGCTGTTGCTCCGCCTGAGCCTCGAGATCCCAGGCGATCCGAAGGCCATCTCTCCAGTGGTAAGGGGCGTCCTGGAGATCGCTTCGCAGATGAAGTGCGCCGAGGGCAAGGAATTCGAGATCGAGACCGCGCTGCGCGAGGCGCTGGCCAACGCAATTCGCCACGGCTGCGGCAACGACCCCACCCGGACCGTGGAGTGCTCGGTGATGTGCGACGAGTCGCGCGGGATGCTGATCGTGGTGCGCGACCCGGGTTCGGGCTTCGATCCAGAGGCCGTTCCAAGCCCGCTTCACGGCCAGAACGTCTTCGAGTCGCATGGGCGTGGGATCTACCTCATCAACCAGCTCATGGACGAGGTGCGTTTCGAGAGGGGCGGCACCGAGATCCACATGAAGAAGGCCTGAGGCAGGCCCCGGGCCGCCAGCGCTCAGCCCTCGGTCACGAGCTCGGGCTCGGCTTCGGTCGCAGTGGTCGGTGGCAGCGCAGCGGCCAGGGTGAGCGCGCGCGCGTGCGCTTCGTCCCGGCTGGCCGACTCCAGCAGCGACTCGGCGAGCGCCGTGTGCGTCTCCGGCCGGGCGTCTGCGAGGAGCCGATCGAGCGCGCCGTGCTGCGGACCGAGCGGCAGCCGCGATTGCAGCAGCGGGTGCTCGAGCGAGCGAGCGCGCATCTCGGGTGTGTCCGGGATCGGCCGGTAGCGGCAGAAGAAACCGAAGTGCCAGGGCAGGAAGTACAGGGTGCGCCGGCGCCCGCGCTCGTCGGCTCCGAAGTGCTCGCGCATCAGCTCGACGAGTCGCCAGTACACGCCGAAGCGCTCGTCCGCCGAGGGAAGCCAGGGCTGGCCCGAGCGCAGCTCGCGGAAGATCCAGGGCTTGATCAGCGCGCCGCGCCCGACCATGATCGAACGCACGCCCGAACGCGTCTCGCGCTCGGTCGCCTCGAACGGCGAGAGAATGTCGCCGTTGCCGACCACGTTCAGCGTGCGCTCGGCGGCCACGCGGCCGATTGCGTCCCAATTCGCGGCGCGGCTGTAACGCTGCTCGCGCGTGCGCCCGTGGATGGTGAGCGCGCTCGCGCCCGCCTCCTCGCAGACGCGCGCCACCTCGGAGACGTTCTGCTCGCCTTCGCGCCAACCGAGCCGTAGTTTCACGGTCACGGGCACGCCGGCAGCGTCGCGCACGGCGGCTACCAGGCGTCCCAGCCGCGCAGGCTTGCGCAACAGGCTGGCGCCCAGACCGCGCCGTGTCATCTGCTCGATCGGGCAGCCGCAGTTGAGGTCGATGAAGCGGGCGCCGCGCGACTCGGCCAGCCGCGCGGCCTCGACCAGTCGCTCCCGGTTCCGGTCCGCGAGCTGGACGCCGAAGAACGGCTCCTCCGGGTGGCTCTTCAGGCGCGCGAACTCCGACGGATCGTTGGACAGCAGCCGCTTCACGACGATCATCTCGCCGACGGTGATCTCGGCGCCCATCTCCACGCACAGCCGCCGGAACGCCAGGTGCCCGCCCCGCGTCAGGGGTGCGAGCCAGAGGCGGCGAGAGAGCGGGGAGGCATCGATCGACATCCACCCATTTTATTCCGGCGCCAGGTTACACTTGTGTCACTTTTCGTGACTATCAGGTCGCCGCTCGAGGACTTCGGGCCGTGAGGTTGCGTGCAAAGACCTTGCTCATCGTCGGGGTCACGCTCGCGGGCCTGACGCTCCTGCTCCAGTTCTCGTCGCGCTGGCTGGTGATGGACAACGTCGACGCCCTCGAAGCGGACGCCGTCCGACAAAACCTGGAGCGCGCCAGCCTCGCCCTGTCCGAGGAGGTTGCGAGCCTCTACGACGCGACCCGCGACTACGCCGCCTGGGACGAGACCTACCGCTTCGCCAAGGATCGCAATCCGGACTACGTCGCCAATCAGCTACCGAACCAGAACCAGGCCGCGCTCAGGGTCCGGCTGATCGTCCTCATGGACCTGTCCGGCGCGGTCCTCCACGCGCGTCTCATCGATTTCGAGAGTCATCGTCAGCTGGCGCTGCCGGCCGAGCTGGCCGCGCTGGTGCGGGACGAGCGCCTGGCCTTCCACGACGCCACCGCCCGCGTGGGCCGCTCCGGTGTCCTGGTGGCCCCCCAAGCCCTTTGGATCGTCGCGGCGTGGCCGATCCTGGACAACAGCCAGAAGAGCCCGGCGCGCGGAACGCTGCTGATGGGACGCTCGTTGGACGCGGGCGTGGTTCGGAGACTGGCCGAGACGACGCGTCTCGACGTGGAGATCCGGCGGCTCGATGACCCCACTGTCCCGCGCGACCTGGCGCGCACGGCGCTCACCGCCGTCCGGCCAACGCTCGTCGCCCCCCTCTCCGAAACGTCGATCGCGGGCCATGCCGTGGTGAACGACCTCCATGGACGGCCCGCGCTCGCGCTGAGCCTGCGCATGCCTCGCCCGATCCACCAGCGGGCGCAGACCACGCTGCTGTACTTCACGGCCTGGCTGCTCCTGGCCGGCCTCGTGGTCGGCGGGTCGATAATGATCTTGATCGAGCGAAGCGTCCTGTCTCGGGTCGAACTCCTGGCGGCCCGGCTCGAGAGCATTTGCGCCCAGCCGGACCTGTCGGCACGTGTGGACGTCCGTGGCCGGGACGAGGTTTCCGACCTCGGCAGCTCGATCAACAGCCTGCTCGAGGTCGTCGAAGGTTCGCAGCGCGAGCTACTCGGGAGCCAGGAGCGCTACGCATTGGCAGCGAGCGCAGCCAGCGATGGGCTTTGGGACTGGAACGTGGCGAGCGGAGAGATCCATTTGTCGCCGCGCTGGAAGTCGATGCTGGGCTATGAGGAACAGGAGATCGGGCCGCGACCCGAGGAATGGTTCTCGCGGGTCCATCCCGAAGACGCTGCGGCATTGCGCGCCCGGCTGGCCGAGAACGCGCCCGAGAGCCACACCGAGAACGAGCATCGGTTGCTCCACAAGGATGGCAGCTACCGTTACATGCTCAGCCGGTGGGTGACGATACGCGGCGCCGACGGGACGCCGCTGCGCCGCGTCGGAGCGCTGAGCGACATCAGCGCGCGTCGCGCGGCCGAAGAGCAGCTCCGTCACGATGCGCTCTACGACGCGCTCACCGGCCTGCCGAATCGCACGCTGCTGCTCGATCGTCTGGGCCAGGCGCTGGCACGCGCGAAGCGGCACTCGGAAAGCCACTGCAGCGTCTTGTTCCTCGATCTCGACCGCTTCAAGCTCGTGAACGACAGCCTAGGGCACGCCGTGGGCGACCAGTTGCTGTGCCAGGCTGCCCGGCGCCTGGAGCGCTGCATCCGGCCCGAGGACACCGTAGCCCGGCTGGGCGGCGACGAGTTCGCGGTCCTGCTCGAGGCCGTCGGGGAGCCGGCCGACGCCACCCACGCGGCCGAGCGTATCCAACGGGAGATCGGCCGCGTGTTTCGCATCTCCGAGCTCGAGGTCTTCACGAGCGCCAGCATCGGGATCGCCATCGCCACCGACGACGGCCAACGCCCCGAGGATCTGATCCGCGACGCCGACACTGCGATGTACCGGGCGAAGGCCTCGGGCAAGGCGCGCCACCAGGTCTTCGACAGCCACATGCACGCCCAGGCGATCGCTTCGCTCAGCCTCGAGAACGACCTGCGGCGCGCGCTCGAGCGGGGCGAGTTCGAGGTGCATTACCAACCGGTGGTGCGGACGAAGGAGGGCGACGTCACGGGTTTCGAGGCTCTCGTGCGCTGGCACCACCCGACGCGTGGTCTGATCCTGCCCGGCGAGTTCATCCCACGCGCCGAGGAGACCGGTTTGATCGTCGAACTCGGGCGCTGGGTCCTCGAGGACGCGTGCCGCCAGATGCGGCGTTGGGAGCTCGATTTTCCCCACGACCCCCCGTTGAGCCTGAGCGTCAACCTCTCGGCGCGCCAGCTGCTGGAGGGCGATATCGGCGAGGCGGTCGAGGGGATCCTGAAGCGCACCGGCTTCGACCCAGGCAACCTTCACCTCGAGATCACGGAGAGCGTGATCATGCACCGGCCGGATCTCGTCACGGTGGTGTTGAGTCGGTTCAAGGAGCTGGGGATCCGGATCAGCATCGACGATTTCGGCACCGGCTATTCGTCGCTCAGCTATTTGCACCTCTTCCCCGTCGACACCCTCAAGATCGACCGTTCCTTCGTGCACTCGATGAACCTGCTCGGCAAGCAGCGGCGCATCGTGGAGACGATCCTGATGTTGGCCAAGAACCTCGGCATGGAAGTGATCGCAGAGGGGGTGGAGGGCGAGGGCCAGCGCTTGGCGCTGGACAGCCTCGGCTGTGGCCTGTCGCAGGGCTACTTGTTCTCGAAGGCGGTGGACGCCGCGGCGGTGGGCGCGATGCTCGCTTCGCACGCAGCACCCCGCACGGACGGCGTTGTTCCGGCAACGAGAGCCTGATCGCACTCCCCGGCGGCGCTCTCCAAGCTACGCCGCGACCGCGCGCGTGCCCAACAGGACGCAGGCGGGGCTATCGCCCCGCCCGCCATTACCCAGCTCCGGGGCAGGTGCGAAAGACTCGGCGCTAGAACCGGAATCTGACCGTCCCGAGAACCGGCAGAGACCAGCGGCTGCCCGTGTCGTTGATGTTTTCGAGACCGGTGCCCGCGAGGCCTTCGAGGTCCGAGGGCTTCGTCTGGTAGCGCAGTCCGGCCTCGATCCCGATGGCCACATTGGTGGCCACGTCGTAGCTGAAGCCCAGGTCAGCCCCGAAGACGCCGACCGTGGACTTGTCCAGGAAGGGAACGTCGCTCAGTACCACGTTGGCTGCGGGAACGCTGAAAGTGGCGGGGTTCGCACTCAAGAAGCGCAGGCCCACCACGCCAGCTAGATAGGGCTTGAAGGCGGTCTCGGTGCTGAAGTAGAAGCGGGGACCCGCTTCGACGCCCCACTCCTCGTAATCACTCCACTCACCGAACAGAGCGAGGCCGGCGACGCTGCCCACCCGAACGACGTCGGACTTCATCTTGTAATAGGACCCGCGGCCGAACAGCTCGACGCGCGGAGCGATCCCATAGCCCACCGAGAGCTGGCCCCGGAACGAGCTGCCGTAGATGTCCTTGTAACTGCGGGCTTCGACGCTCGTGGGCAGGCTCAGGACCTCTCCAGTGCCCGCGCCGTGAACGTCGCCCGACAGCTCGAGGTCGGTCCCGCCCTCGAGGCTGACCGACCACTTGCCCTCGATGTCCTCGGCCCGGGCGGTAAGCGGCAGGACGAGCATCGCGGCCATGGCCGATACGATCAACTGCTTCTTCATCATGATTACCTCTGGTTCTCGTTCACGAAGGAACACGTTCGGGAGTCCCTCATCCCGCTCGGAATGCGGACCTGCAGCGCTGTACGGAGTCCGCGCTAGAAGGTTCATAGTAAATGAATAGGTTACGAATAAGTCTCAAGAGGGCTGCCAAGGAAGCCCTCCGGCCCGAAGCTTTGAGGAGGCCAAGCAAGGGCTCTCGCACGCCGTGCGCGCTCAGCGGCGGGGAAGGCACGGTTCTTGCTCCCCAGGAATGCCGGCTAGCACCTCCATTCGGAGGCCTTCATGTGGCACTACCAGACGATCATCGAGCCGTTCCGGATCAAGTCGGTCGAGGCGCTCAAGTTCACCCATCGCGAGGAGCGCGAGCTCGCGCTTCGCCAGGCGGGCTACAACGTATTCCAGCTGCATGCCGAGGACGTCATGGTCGACCTGCTGACCGACTCGGGCACCGGCGCCATGTCGGCGGCCCAGTGGGGCGCCCTCATGCAAGGCGACGAGTCCTACGCCGGCAGCCGCTCCTACTACCGCTTCCGTGACGTCGTCCAGGACCTGACCGGCTTCAAGCACGTGATCCCGACCCACCAGGGCCGCGCCGCGGAGCGCATCCTGTTCCACTGCGTGCTCAAGGCCGGAGAGGTAGTGCCGAACAACAACCACTTCGACACCACCCGGGCCAACATCGAGTTCGAGCAGGCGGAGGCCCGCGATCTGGTGATCCGGGAGGGCCGCATGCCCCAGCTCTTGCACCCCTTCAAGGGGAACATGGATCTCGCGGCACTGGAGCAGGCGCTGGAACGCGAGGCCAGCCGCATCCCGCTCGTGATGGTCACCGTGACCAACAACACCGGCGGCGGTCAGCCCGTCTGCCTCGAAAACCTGCGGGGGGTGCGCGCCCTATGCGACCGCTATCAGAAGCCTTTCTTCCTCGACGCGTGCCGCTTCGCCGAGAACGCCTACTTCATCAAGCTGCGCGAGCCGGGGCAGTCCGGGCGCACGCCAAAGGCCATTGCGCAAGAGGTGTTCTCGCTGGCCGACGGCTGCACCATGTCGGCCAAGAAGGATGGCCTCGCCAACATCGGCGGCTTCCTGGCCATGAACGACGACCGTTGGGCGGAAGCCGCGCGCAACCTGCTGATCCTGACCGAGGGCTTTCCGACGTACGGAGGCCTCGCAGGCTACGACCTGGAGGCGATCGCGCGGGGCCTCGAGGAGGTGGTGGAGGAGCCGTACCTGCGTTACCGCATCCGCTCGATCGAGTACCTGGCCGAGAAACTGGTCGCGGCGAGCGTGGCGATGCTGCGTCCGGCCGGCGGCCACGCCGTGTACCTGGATGCGCGCGCTCTGCTCCCGCACATCCCGCAGCTCCAGTACCCAGGCATCGCGCTCGCCAACGCCCTCTATGTCGAGGCGGGGATTCGCGGCGTGGAGATCGGGAGCGTGATGTTCGGCCTTCATCCCGACGGCGGTGAGTCGCCTGCGGCGATGGAGCTGCTGCGCCTGGCCTTCCCGCGGCGCGTTTACACGCAGTCGCACGTCGATTACGTGGCCGAGGCGGTGATCGCCGTCGCGCGGGGTGCGGCGCGGCTCTCGGGCTACAGGATACTGGAGGCGCCGCGCGTCTTGCGGCACTTCACCGCTCGCTTCGAGCCTCTCGCGGGCTGAGCCAGCAGGCGCTCGCCGCGGTGACGTGCCTGGGGAAGGGCCGCTATTTCACGAGCTCGGCGTCTTCGAGGATCACGGCATACGCGTAGCCCGCGCCGAAGTCCTGATCGAGATGTAGCGTTCCACGCGCGAGCACTACGTCCCCCACGGCGCTGGTTGCGGTGGTCGTCACCGTGATGTCGTCATCCTGCGTGTCGCGGGAGCCCGAGCCGTCGCGCAGGTGGATCCAATTACGCCCGAGAATACCGGGGTTGTACTTGACCACCTTGCCGCGGACCGCGACCAGGTTGCCCTTGAGCGCGGCCTTGCCGGCGAAGATCTCGGCCACGGTCCGAGCCTCCTTGCCCTCGGCCTTCTCGACACTGATCTCGCCGATGTCGGCCGGACCGCTTGCGACCGAAGCGTGCTGCGCGGCGATCCCCGCGAGCACTTGCGGGTCGAGCGTGGGCTGGCCGGACGCGCTCGCAGCGGCCCCGGCCGGTGCTGCTGCCGAGCTTGCCGAGGCGAGGCTGCCGAACACGATGTGGTCGAACTTGCGCTTGAGCGTCTTGCTTTCGAACCCGTCCATCGTCATGCCGTTGACGACAGTGACGGTGCCGCCCTTCTTGACGGTTGCCTGGTTGACGGCGGCCCAGACCTCGCCGCCAGGGGTCTTGAGGCGCAGGTATGTGTAGCCGCCCGAGTCCATCGTTTCGAGGATGCTGCCGGTCAGCGTTCCGAGCGGGCTCGGCGTCGTCGTATCCGCAGTCGCTGGCGGCGCCACGCTGCCGGTGGGCGTCGTGCGACCCGGGGCCACGGGAACGGGACGGGGCGCGGCGCTGGTGTTGCAGCCCACGGCCAGGACGGCGAAGAGGACAACCGCAGAGTCACGCATTAGAGATCGCTCCTTCAGATACCGCTGTCACCGATCCGAAATGGCCGATCGTGACACGAACGCGGCCGCTCGTGTACTAAGCAAGAAGCATGCACGGACAGAGGAGCCTCGATGAAAACACTCATCCGCAAGTGGCCCCCGCTTGGCCCGCCTCGTGCTTGAGACCGTGACGAATGAGTATGGCGTCCTCCACAGCCGCAGACTTTGCGCGTATGCAGACCGACGCGGCTCCATTTGCGCCCAGTCCCGGGAAACCTCCGCACAGGCTCGTCCTGGTGGGGAATCCCAACGTCGGCAAGAGCGTCCTGTTCGGGGCGCTGACGGGGACGTACGTCACAGTCTCCAACTACCCGGGCACGACCGTGGAGCTCAGCTTTGGCTCAACGCTCGTCGCCGGCCGCAAGACGCCGGTCGTCGATACGCCCGGTACGGCGTCGTTCCTGCCGACTTCGGAAGACGAGCGGGTCACCCGCGACATCCTATTGGCCGACGAGCCCGCGAGTGTCGTGCTGGTCGGCGATGCGAAGAACCTCGAGCGCACGCTGCTCCTGGCGCTCCAACTCGCCGAGATGCAGGTCCCGTTCGCCGTCTGCCTCAACATGATGGACGAAGCGGCGCTGGCCGGCATCGGCATCGATACGGAGCGCCTGGCCGAGCGCCTCGGCGTTGCCGTCGTCCCCACGGTCGCCGTGCGGCACGAGGGGATCGAGCGCCTGCGTGAGGCGCTCGGGACGCTGCAGGCCGGCGCTGCCCGTACCGAGTACCCCGAGAGCGTCGAGCGTGCCGTTGCGGCTGTGCTTCCGCTCCTGCCCGAGGGGCCGCTCGCGCGAAGGGCGCTCGCGCTGATGGTGCTCGCGGGGGACGACACCCTCGCTGCCTGGCTTCGGGAGAGAGTCGCGCCGGAAGCGTTGGCCGGGATCGAGGCCGTCCGCGACGCCCTGCTGCGGCGCGGCTCCGAGCCCCTCGCCTACGTGATCGGCCAGGCCAGGCTTCGGGCCGCCGTGGCGCTCGTGGCCGAGGCGCGCAGCAGGCGCAACGGACGCCCCGCGGCGTCGCCCTGGCGCGCCCTGGATCGCCTCACGACGCATTCCGTCGCGGGCGTCGGGATCCTGGGCGTCGTGCTCTACGCCGCGTATCTCTTCGTCGGGGTCTTCGGCGCGCGGACGCTCGTCGACCTGTTGGAGAACGGGCTCTTTGGCCGGCTGCTCAACCCGTTGCTGATCCGCGCCGCCGACGCCTGGCTGCCATGGTCGTTCCTGCGTGACCTGTTCGTCGGGCCGTACGGGTTCTTCACGATGGCCATCACGTATTCGCTGGCCCTGGTGCTGCCCATCGTCGGCACGTTCTTCCTCGCCTTCGGCGTGCTCGAGGACTCGGGCTACCTGCCGCGGCTCGCGGTGATGGCGAACCGCGCGTTCCGCGTCATGGGGCTGAACGGCAAGGCGGTGCTGCCGATGGTTCTGGGCCTCGGCTGCGACACCATGGCGACGCTCACCACGCGCATCCTCGAGACGCCGAAGGAGCGCCTGATCGTCATCTTGCTGCTCGCACTCGGCGTGCCGTGCTCGGCGCAGCTTGGCGTGATCCTGGCCCTGTTGGGCGCGCTCTCACCGCTGGCCGTGGTGATCTGGGTCGCGGTCGTCGCCGGGGTCACGGTGCTGGTGGGCCGGCTCGCGGCGCACCTGCTGCCGGGTCGCAGCAGCGACTTCCTGCTCGAGCTGCCGCCGCTGCGCCTGCCTCGCCTCGAGAACCTGCTGGTGAAGACACTGGCGCGGATCGAGTGGTACCTGAAGGAGGCCGTGCCGCTCTTCGTGCTCGGGACGCTGATCCTCTTCGCGGCGGACCGGCTGCGCCTGCTGGGCAGCCTGGAGCGGGTGGCCGAGCCGGTCCTGACCGGCATGCTCGGGCTTCCCAGGGAAACCGCCCAGGCCTTCGTGATCGGCTTCCTGCGGCGCGACTTCGGCGTCGCCGGCCTGTACAAGCTGGCGGCGGAGGGGCGGCTCGACCCGATCCAGGTGATCGTCGCCGCGGTGACGATCACGCTGTTCATCCCGTGCGTCGCGAACTTCCTGATGATCGTGAAGGAGCGCGGCTGGAAGACGGCGAGCGCTGTGGCGGGTTTCATCTTCCCGTTTGCGGTCGCGGTGGGGGCGGTCGTGAACGTCGTGCTGCGGGCCTTGCCCGCCGGGCTGGTAAGGTGACATCACCAGCGCCGTCGCAGCAACTTGAGTGCCCGCTCTGCTCGCTCCAATTCACCTGCGGCGAACAGCTCTGCGCCTCGTGTCCCCTGAACGCGGGCTGCGACATCGCCCGCTGCCCGGCCTGCGGTTACAGCTTCCCGCGCACGTCGAAGATCGTCGAGTGGGTGAGGCGTCTCTCCCGTCGCTTCCGGGAGGATCGGCCATGAGCCACGACCAGGACCTGGCCGACCAGGACGTCGAGGAGCTTGCCGAAGAGTTGTGGACGCTTCGCGAGCAGGGGCGGGACGGCATCGGCGATCTTCGCGAGGCGAGCCGCGTGGGCGCCGCCTTCGACGCTGGCGTCGAGGCGCTCGTCCTACGCGGCCTGGCGTCGATCGAAGCGGGGCGCGTGAGGCTGAGCGAAGACGGGCGCCGACTGGCCGAGCGGCAGGTGCGCCGCCACCGCCTGGCGGAGACGCTCTTCACGAGCGTGCTCGAGATCGCCGACGACGAAGCCGTCAACCGGACCGCCTGCGTGATCGAGCACGTTCTCGACGCGGCCATCACCGATTCGATCTGCGCCTTCCTCGGGCATCCGGTCGCCTGCCCTCACGGCAAGCCGATTCCGCCGGGCGCCTGCTGCCACACGCTGCAGGCCCTGGAGCCGCTGGTACAGCCCCTCGACCGGCTGCCCGTGGGCCGCGCCGGCCGCATCGTCTACATCGCCCCCCGCGAGCCGGCCCGCCTGGTCCGACTCGGGAGCCTCGGGATCGTGCCGGGTGTCGTGGTTCATCTCCAGCAGAAGAGCCCCGCCGCGGTAATTCGCGTCGGCGAGACGACCCTGGCGCTCGACCCGGCCATCGCCGGCGAGATCTACGTGAAGCGGGTCGGCTGAGGGAACGCAACGTCCCGTCAGGCGGAGTACATCGACTTCCCGCCCACCACGGTCTCTACGACCCGGATGTCCTTGATCGTGTTGGGATCGACGTCGTGCGGGTCCTTCTCGAGGAGGACGTAGTCGGCCAGCTTGCCGGCGGTGACCGATCCCTTGCTCTTCTCCTCGAACGACGCGTGCGCGCCGTTCAGCGTGGCGATGCGCAGCGCCTCGTCCACCGTCACCTTCTGGTTCGGTCCCCACTCGCGGCCGCGGTAATCCCGCCGTGTCACCATGCTCTGGATCGCCATCAGCGGCTCGAACGGCCCCGGGTTGTAGTCGGAAGCGCCGGGGACGGGAATCCCGTAGTCGAGGAAGGAACGGTGGGCGAACATGCGGCTCAACTTCTCGTCGCCGTAGTTCGACCATTTCTCCCCGTGGAAGTAGACGTAGGTCCAGAACGGCGTGGGGATGGAGCCGGTGGCCTTGATGCGTGAGAGCAGATCAGGGGTCACCAGCGTGCAGTGTTCGATGCGGTGCCGCCGGTCGGGATACGGCCACTGCTCGAGCACGCGCTCGTACGCCTGCAGCACCATGTCGATCGTCACGTCGCCATTGGCGTGGATCCCCACCTGCCAGCCGTGGCGGTGCGCGTCCTCCACGGCGTCGTGAATCTCCTGTTGCGTCATGGTGAGGATGCCGTAGTCCTTGGTCCCGACGTACGGGGTGCTCATGCGCATCGTGCGCTCCGACGCCGAGCCGTCGGCGGCGTACTTCACGCCGCCGACGCGGATCCAGTCGTCGCCGAAGCCGGTGTAGATGCCAGCGTCGCGCAGCTTCGGGAAGGCATCTCCGCGAATCATCATGTAGGCGCGGTGGCGCAGCTCGCCGCCCTGCCGCACGTCCTCGTAGGCGCGGACGTTTTCCGAGTTGGCCGAGAGGTCGTGCACCGTGGTGAGGCCCGCCGCGGTGAGGAGCTTGGAGATGTGGCGCATGCCGGCGCGGCTGCGCTCGCGCGCCTGCTCCGGCGTGAACGTCTCGCGCTCCCCGACGCGCTCGAAGACGTCCACCGCCAACTCGGCGACGCGTCCCGTCAGATCGCCGCTCGCGTCGCGGAAATAGCGTCCGTGCTCGGGGTCCGGTGTGTCGCGCGTGATCCCCGCCAGCTCGAGCGCCTTGCTGTTCACCCACGCCGTGTGCCCGCCGCGGTGCGCGACGATGATCGGATGCGCGATCGAGACGGCGTCGAGGTCGCGCCGGTCGAGCGGGGTGGGATCGGCGAGCTTCGTATCGTCGAACATGAAGCCCTCCACCCAGAAGCCGGCCGGCGTCTGCGCGGCGCGCTTGCGGAGGCTCTCCTGCAACAAGGCTTTGGTGCTGAGGTTGGCATTGGCGGAGTAGAGCTCCCCGACGCCGCTCGGGTGGCAATGGGCGTCGATGAAGCCGGGGGTCACGGTCATCCCCTTGGCGTCGACGATGCGCGTCGTGCGGTCGGCCAGGTTGCGGATATCGGCGGAGCTGCCCACGGCGAGGAACTTCCCATCGCGGACGGCGAAGGCCTCGGCGCGCGGCGCGGCAGGGTCGCTGGTGAGGACGCGGGCGTTGATGACGGCGAGGTCGGCGACGATGGCGCTCCCCTTGGCCTGCACCGGCATCGCGGCCTCGGCCTGGCCGCGTCCTCGCGCGAAGGCAAGCCTCGGGAGGGCGGCCGCCCCCGCCATCAGCGCGGAAAGCGAGAGGAACTCTTTGCGCGTCACCTTCGCCATTTCGTGTCTCCTGCCTTCTTCGTGGGTTCGGGTCGTTTCGGGGAAATGCCGCTGCCCAGCTCGTCAAGGGCGGCGGGCTCAGTCGCTTGGCACACTTCAGGGCTTCGGCTTCCGCGAGATCGCTCTCGCCACCTTGACGGAGACACTACCCCCTTCGCGGAGCGAGGGTCAAGATCAAAGCTGGTGGATCGAAGCTTGTGGGGGTCACCGAAGCGATTTGGGGCTTGCCCGGCGGCGCCCCCGAGCGTATCGTCAGCTCCTCGAGACTGGAGGGAATGCGATGCTTCACTTCCGTTTGGCCCTGCGGGGCTGGATCGGCGTGGTGGCGGCCGTTCTATTTCTGTCCCAGCCGGCCCTGGCTGACGACGACAAAGACAAAAAGGACCATGACGACGACGCGTTGGCGATCACCAGTGCGCTCGCCGACCAGGAGCAGGAGCTGCTGACCATCCGCGGCTTCAACCTCGCGCGTCACTCGGCGCCAAAGGTGACACTGGGCGGCCTACAGCTGGCCGTCTCGAGCTTCAGCCCTACGGAGCTGCTGGCGGTCCTGCCGGCGGACTTCCCGCCGGGGAGCTATCGCCTCGTGGTGCGCCGGGGTCATGAGAGCAAGCGGATCGACACGTTCGACGTCACGGTGGGAGCGGTCGGGCCGGCCGGCCCTGCAGGACCGCAGGGTCTCGAAGGCAAGGAAGGGCCCGCTGGCCTGTCGGGACCGCAGGGTCCCGAGGGGAAGGCAGGACCGCAGGGACCGATGGGCCCGCAAGGCCTGACGGGACCGCAGGGATTGCCAGGACTCCAGGGATTGCAGGGACTCGCCGGACCCCAGGGTTCCCAGGGACCTCAAGG
>CAYTWT010000102.1:0-1946 GCA_964442185.1 uncultured Acidobacteriota bacterium | reverse complement strand
ACAAGGAGAAGGCGATGATCGAGAGACACAAGGAGATCCGGCGCCGCCGGAAGCGCAAGGAAGAGACCCGGAAGGCCAAGAAGCGCGCGGCGATCGCCGCGGCCGCCAAGAAGCCGGCGACGAAGAAGTAGCGGCGCTCTATGTTGGCGGCGGGGCCGCACAGCGTGCGCCCCGCCGCCTTCGCGCTCTCCAGCAATATGGCCTCGACCCCCTCCCCTGACGCAGAGGGCCGCGTCCTGCCCGCCTTTCTCTCCGCCTTTGGCTTTCGCAGTTTTCGGCTGCTGTGGATCGGCGCCTTCCTCTCGAGCCTCGGCACCTGGACCCAGGATGTCGCCCTCAACTGGCTCGTCCACGAACGCTTCGTCGATCCTCGCTATCTCGGCTACCGTTCGTTCGCCTCGGACGCTCCGCTGCTCGCCTTCATGGTGCTGGGCGGCGCCGCTGCCGATCGCGTGGACCGCCGGCGCATCCTGCTGACGTCACAGGTGCTGCAGATGCTGTTCGCCGTCGCCCTCGGCGTGCTCTACGCCACCGGCCATCTCGGCATCCTCCCGATCCTGATCCTCGCGTCTTGCACAGGCCTGGCGCAATCGCAGTCGGCCCCGACCTACCAGGCGGTGCTCACGACCCTCGTCCCACCGCAGCAGATCCCGAGCGCCGTCGCCCTCAACTCGCTTCAGTTCAACCTGTCCCGCGCGATCGGCCCGGTGATCGCGGGGCTGCTGCTGGTTCACGCGGGCACCGGCTGGTGCTTCGTGGTCAACGCGCTCTCGTTCCTGGCGGTGATCGTCGCGATCTGGCGCATCGCCATCCCCTCGCCACGCCTGGCTGGAACAGAGAGCCTCGGCGAAAGCCTGACCGCCGGTTTCCGCCACGTGCGCGAGAGCGCCTCGCTGTTGCTGCTCATGCTGCTGGCCTTCACCGCTAGCTTTTTCGCCTACCCCCTGCTGACGTACCTGCCGGTCATCGCGGGGGACGTGCTGAAGACGGGCGCCAGAGGTTACTCGCAACTGCTCTTCAGCTTCGGTGTCGGCGCAATCCTGGGTGCTCTGTTCACGGCCCATCGTGGCAAGGTCCCTGGCCGCGGCAAGGGCCTCCTCGTCGGCCTCGGCGTCTATGGCCTCGCTGCGGCAGCGGCCGTGCTGTCCCCGTCCCAGTTGATCGCGATGCCGCTGCTGCTGATTGCCGGTTTCAGCCTGGTCACGGGTTTCTCAGTCCTGAACTCCCTAGTCCAGGAACTAGCCCCCGACACGTTTCGTGGCCGCATCGTCAGCATCTACGGCCTCGCCTTCCGTGGCGGCATGCCCCTCGGCAGCCTCGTCGCCGGTTTCCTGGTCAACTCCTACGGCGCGCCCACGGTCCTGGCCGGCTTTTCAATGACCCTGGTCCTGGTCGCAAGCGCAACCTGGCTCCGCCGCGAAGGCATCACGGAGCTTTAGACCCAGCTCTCTGTCTTGAGCCCCACGACTCGCTCGAAATGTTTCAGGTTGTTCGTCACAAACGTGACCTTCAGCGCCAGCGCTTGAGCCGCCATCAGCGTGTCGAACGTCCCAATCGGTTCACCACGCCTCGCCAGAGAAGTGGCCACCGTTGCAAATCTGTCCGCAGCAGTCTGGTCGAATGGAGCGATCTCAATCGCATCCGCAAACGCGTCTATGAGGGCGTGGAGCTTCCTCGAACGCCTGGCTTCCGCGCCAAACCTGAGCTCAGCGAGGCTGATCGAACTGATGCACAGTTCGGACGGCCGATGCTCCAACAATCGTGAGGCCACTCGGCCTTGGCCACGGAGGGCAAAACTCACCGTGTCCGTGTCGAGCATGTAGCGTGGCATCAGGAGAACGGGTTACGAAGTTTGGTGATCTCCTGCTGTTTCGGTCGTGGGATGTCTCCAGCCCACGCGCCTAGACAAGATCGGAACTCCTCGGACCATTGGTCCGCAGGTTCGA
>CAYTWT010000101.1:0-15597 GCA_964442185.1 uncultured Acidobacteriota bacterium | reverse complement strand
CCCATCGAGGTCCACACGTCCGTGTAGATGACGTCGGCGTCGGCCACGGCCTGCATCGGATCGGCCGTCACCACGGGCACGGGCGACTGGGCCTTCTGCGCGTCGCGGATGGCGCTCTTCAGGATCAGGGGATTCGGCTCGTAGCCCGCGGGCGCCGCCACACTGATCGCCATACCCAGCTTCGTCGCGCCGAGAATCAGCTCGTGGCAGACGTTGTTGCCGTCGCCCACGTACGCGAGCTTCCGGCCTTCGAGCTTGCCGCGCCGCTCGCGCAGCGTGTAGAAGTCGGCCAGCGCCTGCACCGGGTGCAGCAGGTCGGAGAGCCCGTTGATGACCGGCACGCTGCCGTGCTTGGCAAGATCCATGATGTCCTGGTGCGCGAAGACACGGGCCATGATCGCGTCCACGTAGCGTGAAAGAACCCTTGCCGTGTCGGCGATGGTCTCGCCGCGATGCAGCTGGAGGTCGCTCGCACCCAGATACAGGGCCGTGCCCCCGAGCTGGAACATCCCCACCTCGAACGAGACGCGCGTCCGCGTCGAGGCCTTCTGGAAGATCATGGCGAGCGATTTGCCGCGCAGCGCCTCGCGGTAGGCGAGCGGATCCTGCTTGAGCTTGTCGGTGAGCTCGAAGATCTCGTCGATGTCGGCGCGCGAGTAGTCCTTGAGCGAGACGAGGTGCTTCTGCTTCATGGCCTCTACAGGTTCCTCAGGGCGTCCTCGAGGTCGGGCCTGCCGATCTCCTGGAGCTCGTAGCTGACCCGCAGCGCAGGTTTCGTGATCTTCACGATGCGGCGCAGGTCGATCGGCGTCGCGATCAGCACCAGGTCGGCGGGCGTCCGCTCGACCGTGGCCTCCAGATCTCGCAGCTGTTCCTCGCCATAGCCCATGGCCGGCAGTAGCGTGCCGATCCCGGGGTAGCTCTCGAACGTCTTGCTGATCGTGCCGACCGTGTAGGGTCGCGGATCGACGATCTCGGCGGCCCCGAACTTCAAGGCGGCGACGACACCGGCGCCGTATTTCATCTCGCCGTGCGTGAGTGTCGGCCCGTCCTCGATCACGAGCACCCGCTTGCCCCGGATCGCCTCGGGGTTGTCGACGGAGATCGGCGAAGCGCCGTCGATCACCATCGCCGCGGGGTTCACCTCGCGGATCGAGCGGCGCACGGCCGCGACGCCCTCCGCGTCGGCCGTGTCGATCTTGTTGATGACCACGACATGCGCACGGCGCAAGTTGGCCTCGCCGGGGTGGTAGCTCAGTTCGTGGCCCGGGCGATGCGGGTCCGCGACCACGATCTCGATGTCGGCCTCGTAGAACGGCAGGTCGTTGTTGCCGCCGTCCCAGACGATGACGTCGGCCTCCTTCTCGGCCTCGGCCAGGATCGCGCCGTAGTCGACACCGGCGTAGATCACGCCGCCCGAGGCGATGTGCGGCTCGTACTCCTCGCGTTCCTCGATCGTGCAGCGGTGAAAGTCGAGATCTTCCAGCTTCGCGAAGCGCTGGACCCTCTGCCGCACCAGATCGCCGTACGGCATGGGATGGCGGATCGCCACCACGCGCCGCCCCTTCTTGCGCAGGACCTGGATCACGCGCCGCGTCGTCTGGCTCTTGCCGCTGCCGGTCCTGACCGCGCACACCGACACGATCGGCACCTTGGATGGGAGCATGCTGAGCTTCGGCCCGATCAGCCGGAAGTCGGCCCCGGCGGCGAGCACGATCGAAGCTTTGTGCATCACGCTTTGGTGCGAGACATCGCTGTAGGCGAAGATCACCTGGTCGGCGGCAAGCTCGCGAATCAGCCTGGCGAGGTCCGACTCAGGGTGAATCGGGATGCCGCCTGGATAGCGTGGTCCGGCCAGCTCGGGCGGATAGCGCCGGCCATCGATGTTGGGGATCTGCGTGGCGGTGAAGGCGACCACCTCGGCCGCCGGATCCTCTCGAAAGACGCTGTTGAAGTTGTGGAAGTCGCGGCCGGCTGCTCCCATGATGATGATCCGGGTCGTCAAGGCAAGACCTCCTCCACAGTGGGCCGCGATCATAGTGGTCGCCTTCGCGGGGAGTCAAACGCGCTATCCTTGGGCTCGCCCATGCGCGCCCGCGCCTTTGTGCTCGTCGCTGCCTGGCTCTGCGCGAGCTGGGCCGCGGCGGGCACGGCCGACACCCGCACGCTGATCGACGCCGCCCTGCTGGCCGAGGGCAGCGCCTGGAACTCGCCGTCCGCGACGCTCCTCGCCGACACCCCGGACGTGCTGGTCGTCGACCTGGGGCGGAGCGTGCGTTTCCGAGCCCTGCTGCTGCAGGCTGACGGCAACGACGTTTACCGCCTCGAAGCTTCCGAGGACGCGGCGGCGTGGCGCAGCGTCTGGCTCGTGCCGAAAGCCTTCAGCCTTCCCGGCCTGCGTACACGGACGACCACCCTCCCGGAACAGACCAGCGCGCGCTTTCTACGCGTGCGGGCGACCGCGGGCGATGGCGGCTTCTCCGTTGCCCGGCTGCGCGTCTACCCCGAGCCTCCCGATCCCTGGCCGCCGGTTCTCGACCGAAGCCTCGCCACCGGACCGCTGCCGCTGTTCCCGATGCTCACGCCGCATGCGATCAACACACTCCAGGGCGCCACGGCCGTGCTCGGCCTGCTCGGAGCGGTGTTTCTCGCGACCAGGCCCGCGGCTGTACGCGCCTCTCGTGCCCTGCTCGGGAGCGCCGCGCTGCTCTGCGCCTTCGCCTGGATCAACTTCGGCACCTTTCGCTACCACGACGTCACGCACGTCTGGGAGGTCTATCACTACTACGTCGGCGCCAAGTACTTCCCCGAACTCGGCTACCAGCGTTTGTACGTCTGCTCGGCCGTCGCCGAGGCGGAAGACGAGGGCGCCCCCAGCCTGAAGGATCGCCGCATCCGCGACCTCGCCACGAACCAGATCGCTTTCGCCGAAGCCGTTCTTGCCGATCCGGCAGCGTGCCGAAAGCATTTCAGCGAGGCCCGCTGGCGCAGCTTCCGGTCCGACGTGCGGGTCTTCCGGGAGCGACTGGGAGGCGCCTGGAATGAGGCGCTGCTGGACCACGGCTTCAACGCGACGCCCGTGTGGACGCTTGCGGGTAGTCTGCTCGCGAACGCGGTCCCTGCCACGCCGCTCGGGATCGCGGCTCTCGTCGCGTGCGACTTCGCGCTGATCCTGGGCGCCCTGGGGCTGCTGTTCGCCGGCTTCGGTTTCGAAGCGGGCTGCCTGGCGGTGATCTTCTTCGGCGGCAACGCCTTCTCACGCTACGCCTGGACGGGCGGCGCGTTTCTCCGCTACGACTGGTTCTTCTGGGCGCTCGCGGGCGTGTGGGCGTTGCGCCGTGAGCGGCCTGTGCTCGCCGGTTTCGCCCTCAGCTACGCGGCCCTGCTGCGGATCTTCCCGGGCGCGCTGCTCGCGGGCGTGGTGCTTCAAGGAATAGCCGAAGCGGTCCGTGCCCGCGGCTTGGCTCCGCTGTTGCGGCTCCGCTCGATCGTGATCGGCGCGGCGCTCGCCCTGGCACTGCTGCTGCCCGCCTCCGCGGCGGTCACCGGTGGACTCGGCACGTGGCGGGACTTTGCGGCCAACAGCCGCAAGTACCTCGCCACCGAGGCGGACAACCGACTGGGCCTGGCGACGCTCGCCGCCTATCGCCACGATCGGCGCGAGGCGCTGACGCTCGACCCGCTGCGGCCGGACAGCTACGCGGATTGGTCGGCGAGCCAGACGCAGACGCTGCAGCGAAGGCGCTGGCTCGTGCTCGGGGTCCAGTGCCTCTTCGTGCTGCTGCTGGCGTGGGCGGCGGCGGGCCGCAAGCCCTGGGTTGGCGCGGTGCTCGGCGCGGGCCTGCTGCCTATCGCCTTCCGCATGGCCAACTACTACTATGGCGTGCTCTCCCTCGGCGCGACGCTCGTGGTCCTCGACCCCGTGCTCGGCGTGGGCCTCGCCAGCTTGGCCTGGGCGTCGCGCCTGGTGGCGGACCTGTGCCCCGCCTACGACGAGCGCTCCGCCGGCTTCTCCGCGCTGGCCGTGGCGTTCGTGTTCTGGGCGACCGCGCGCGTGGCGCGGCGCCGGGGAGCGGACTAGTGCTGGCAGCGACCGCAAGGTCACATCGACAGGGGGGAGCGCGGATCAGTCCTTGAAAGCCGCCTCGCGGGCCGAGAGCCGGAACTCGCGCAGCAGCGAGCGGAACTCCGCAGTCTGAAGACGTCTCGACGCGCCCAAACGCCGGCGCGCCCGGAGCTGCCCGGGCACGCCCCAAAGCGCCGACGCCCAGGCGCGCAGCGTGACGGCAAGCAACGTGAAGGCGGAGGCTTCCCGGGCCAGGTGAGCGGCGGCGCCCTGACCGGTGAAAGCCGCGGCGGCGTGGTACAGCATGCGTGCGGCGGTATAGGCAATGCTCGCGATCATGAGGCTCGGCGGGAACAGCCGCAGCACGATCCAGATCCGGTTGCGCTCCACATGGAAGGCCTTCAGGGCCGAGTACGCTCCGGCGCTGCGCGAGTAGTGGTGGCGGGCGACGGCGCGCGGAGCGAAGCCACAGCCCCAGCCGGCGAGGCGGGCGCGAAGACCCAGCTCGGCGTCGTCGCCGTAGAGGAAGAACGACTCCTCGAACAGGCCGATCTGATCGAGCATCGCGCGCAGGTAGAGTGCTCCGGCGCCGCTCGGAAACAGCGCCGTGCGTAGCGCGTCGTACTGGCCGCGATCGGTCTCGAGCCGGCCTCGGCCACGGTTGAGGCCGTCGGGATAGAGCAGGTGGCCCGTGCTGTCGATCACGTCGCGCCGTAGCACTTCGAGCAGCTTCGCCGCGACCATCCCGATGCTCGCATCGGCAGCGGCCGCCGCCAGCAACTCGCGCGCGAAGCCCGGGGCGGCGACGGCGTCGTTGTTGAGCAGGATCACGTGGCGCCCCCGCGTCGCCTGGATCCCGACGTTGTTGCCGGCGCCCCAGCCCAGGTTGCGGCCGTTGCGAATCACGCGGACGCGTGCGCCGAAGCGCGCCTCGATCTCCTCGGCAGAGCCGTCGGAGGAGCCGTTGTCCACGACCACGACCTCGAGCTGCGGGAGGTCTTGTGCCAGGAGGCTCGCCACGGCCTCGCACGCGAAGCCGCGGCCGTTGAAATTGAGCACGATGGCCGTCGCGGTGGGCGCCTCGGCGTTCATGGGACGAGGCGCGCCTGCAAGTCCAGGATCGCGCGCGCGTCGAGCTCGTCGACGACGAGCCGGCTTGCCTCTTCGACGAGGCTCCGGGCTCGTTCGCGCTGGCCCCGGCGCAAGGCGAGCTCCGCGAGGCGAATCCTCGGTTGCGCGAGCGGCGGCGAGCCGGCTCGCGCGGCCTCGTACTCCGCGATCGCCTCGTCTTCCCGGTTCTGCGTCTCGAGCACGGCGCCGAGGTTGTCGCGCAGGTGCGCGTCAGCGGGCGCCAGGCTGACGGCGCGGCGCCAGGCCGCCTCGGCAGCTTCGAAACGCCGCCGCTCGAGCAGATAGGCGCCGAGGTTGGCCCAGCCGCGAGGATCGCGAGGCGCTAGTGCTGCGGCTCGAGCCAGCGCTTCCTCGGCCCGCGGGTCCCCCGCCCCCGCGTAGACCTCGGCCAGCGCGCGATACGCTTCGGCCGATGCGGGCGCGCGCGCCACCGCATCCTCCCAGGCACGCACGGGATCGCCGAGCACGAGCTGGTACTGGATCGATCGCGCACAGAACAGAGCCAGCAGGCCGGCCACGAAGAGCCCCCGCCCCGGCGCCCAGAGCGCGCCGGCCAGCGCATAGAGAACGCCGGCGCCGGCCAGGTAGGCTCGGTGATCGACGGCCAGCTCCTTGAGCGCGACGATCGAGGACGAGGGCAGTAGCCCCGCGATCAACCAGAAAGCCGCGAAGGACGCCTCGGGCCAGAGCCGCCGCCCCAGGAACGCGGCGCTCACCAGCGCCAGCATCGCGAGAGCGGCCAGCAGAGCGGCTCCATCCGGAGGCCACGGCGCCGGCGCGGTCCCCCGGTAGAACGCCGGATCGAGCGGCACGAGCGTCCGCAGCAGGTAGCCGGGCACGAGCGTCAGCTGCGTCCAGGCGTAGGCGGCTGGATCGGAGGCGGGGGCCGGAAGCCAAGCGAGCGTCACGGCCCGACGCGCGACCAGACCCAGGAGCGGCAATGCCAGGAAAGGGGCGTGAGCGCTGAGACGCTGCAGGACGGCGCGCGCCTCGAGCCGGGCCAGGAAGAAATAGTCCAGGAGCAGCAAGAGAAGGGGCAGGCATGCGGCCTCCTCCTTGACCAGCAGGCCCAGGCCAAAGAGGCCGAAGGCCGCGGCCAGCCGGCCTCGCTTCGGCTCCGCGAGCGCGCCCACCGCGAGCCGGGCGGCGCCCAGCACGAACAGCGTCGCGAGCGCGGTGGAACGGCTCGAGACATAGGCCACGGTCTCGGCCGCCATCGGCGTGAGCGCGAACAGGCAGGCCCCGAGGCAGGCCGAGGCCTCGGGCTGCCGCCGCTCCGAACGGCGCGCCATCCATACAAACAGCGAGGCCACGAGGCTTGCGTTCGCGGCGTGAATCAAGATGTTCACGAGGTGGTACGACCAGGGCCTGAGCCCGCCCGCGGCAAAGTTCAGGGCCCAGCTCAGCGTCAGGAGCGGCCGTGCCGGCTCGAAGCGCAGGATCGTGGCGAGCGCTCCCGCGTCGCGGATCGCACGGTTCTCGACGATGTTGCGCACGTCGTCGTAGAGGAAGGCGCCTGAGAGCGAAGGCAGGTGTGCGGCGAAGGCGAGAGTGGCTGCGGCCAGGGCCGCCTTGCGTCCCGTCATGCCGCGCCACGGCCGCGCCGTTCGAGCACGGCGCGATAGACGGCTTCGACCTCGCCTGCGGCGCGCGACCACGTCAGCTTCGCACGGGCAAAGGCCGCCACGGCGCTCGCCTCGGAAGCGGCGCGCTGCGGCTGGGCCACGCGCCGCCCGACCTCGGCCGCGAGCGCCGCCGCGTCATCCGGCGCGACGACACATCCGCCCGCCTTGCCGAACCACTCGCCACAGCCGTGGCCGCCAGCCACGACCGCAGCCGTGCCACACAGCGCTGCCTCGAATGGCACCAGGCCGAAGGCTTCCGCCACCGCCGGGTGAACGACGAGGGCGGCCCCGGCATATACCCGGGCCAACGCCTCCTGGTCCAGAACACCGCGCAGGCTCACCCGACTCGCGTCGGCGCCGAAGCGGCCGAGCCATTCGCGTCCCACGGGGCCGACGACTTCGAGCCTCACGCCGGGAGCGCTTCGCAGCAGCGCCGGCAGTAGCTGACCACGCTTCTGGGGCGCCTCGCTTCCCACGAACAGCAGGCCGCCGCGGCTCGGGACAGCCTCGACCGCGGGCATGCAGACGCCGTTCCCCACGATACTCGCCTCTCCCGGCAGCTCGCGCGCTTCCGCCTCGCTCACGGCGAGGAGGGCCGCGGCGGCGGCCACGATCCGCTGCCCAAGGGCCCGATCGAAGATCCGCTTCTGCAGCGTGTGTTGGCCGTGCTCCGGAAACGTGCCGTGGGGCTGCAAGACGAACGGCACGCCCGCGCGCCGGCAGGCACGCTCGCCGCTCACGGCGAGCCCGCTACGATGGCCGTGAAAGTGGACGAGCTGCGTCTGCGCGAGCAGCGGCGCGAGCCTTTGCGTGAGGCCTGGTGACCAGGGAAAGAGCCGGCGCGCGAGCGGCCGGGGGCCGTCTACGCGGAGGATCCGGACGCCGCCCTGGGCGTCCTGGGGCGCGTGCGAGGGATGCAGGCGCGCCGTCACCACCGTGACGTCATGCCCGCGCTCTGCCAGGGCGCGGCACAGGCCACTCGCCGCGCGCGCCATGCCGCCAAAGGCCCACGCCGGCTCGTAGAAGGGTGCGATGTGCAAGAGCCGCATGGGAGCTTGATGAATTATAGAGTGCGCGCGTGGTAACATTTTCCCCTTTATGAACTTGCGAAACGTCGCCATCATCGCCCACGTCGACCACGGGAAGACCACCCTGGTGGATGGCATGCTCCAACAAAGCGGCGTCTTCCGCGCCAACCAGGAGCATGTGGACCGGATCATGGACTCGAACGATCTCGAGCGAGAGCGCGGGATCACGATCCTGGCCAAGAACACGGCGGTCCACTACCACGACACCAAGATCAACATCGTGGACACCCCGGGCCACGCCGATTTTGGCGGCGAGGTGGAGCGCGCCCTCAAGATGGTCGACGGCGTGATGCTCCTGGTCGACGCCTCCGAGGGGCCCCTGCCGCAGACCCGCTATGTGCTCCGGAAGGCGCTCGAAGGCCGGCTTCCCGCCGTCGTGGTGGTCAACAAGATCGACCGCCCGGATGCGCGGCCGCAGGAGGTGCTGAACGAGATCTACGACCTGTTCATCGACCTCGACGCGACCGAGGAGCAACTCGAGTTCCCGGTGCTCTACACGAACGCCCGGGATGGCTACGCCAGCAGCGAAGCGAGCCGGAAGGGCGACGACCTGAGACCGCTGTTCGACGCGATCGTCAAGAACATCCCCGCACCCAAGGGCTCCCCCGACGCCGTGCTCCAGCTGCTGATCGCGAACCTCGACTACAGCGACTACCTGGGCCGGCTCGCGATCGGCCGCATCTTCTCGGGCCGGGTGGCTGTCGACACCACGGTGGCCCTCGCCAAGCGGGACGGCTCGCTGCAGACCACCAAGGTCCGCAAGCTCTACGTCTTCGACGGCTTGAAGCGGATCGAGACCCGTGTCGCCGAGTGCGGTGAGATCGTGGCCCTGGCCGGCTTCGAAGGCATCCAGATCGGCGAGACGATCACCTCGGCCGAGACCCCGGCGCCGCTGCCGCCGCTGCGCATCGACGACCCCACGATCTCGATGATCTTCTCGGTCAACACCTCGCCCTTCGCCGGCCGCGAAGGCAAGTGGGTCACCTCGCGCAACCTGAAGGAGCGCCTCGAGAAGGAGCTGCTGACGAACGTCTCGATCCGCGTCGAGCCGACCGACTCGGCGGACGCGTTCAAGGTGCTGGGCCGCGGCGAGCTGCAGCTCGCGATCCTGATCGAGATGATGCGGCG
Organism: uncultured Acidobacteriota bacterium; assembly: GCA_964442185.1. Classification (GTDB taxonomy): domain Bacteria; phylum Acidobacteriota; class Vicinamibacteria; order Fen-336; family Fen-336; genus CADEEV01. The sequence continues at coordinate 6,559 of CAYTWT010000101.1, read as the reverse complement.
CGAGGGCTTCGAGCTCGCGATCTCGAACCCCGAGGTCATCACGCACCAGGAGAACGGCGTGCGCAAGGAGCCGCTCGAGCTGTTCGTGCTCGACCTGCCCGAGACCTACATGGGCGTCGTGCTCGAGAAGATGGCGCTGCGCAAGGGCAAGATGACCAAGATGGTGAACCACGGCTCGGGTCGCGTGCGGCTCGAGTTCCAGGTGCCCACGCGCGGGCTGATCGGGGTCCGCAGCGAGCTGCTCACCGACACGCGCGGGACGGCCGTGATGAACAGCCTGCTCGAGGGCTGGGTCGAGTGGCAGGGCGAGATCGCCCGCCGCACCACGGGCGTGCTGGTGGCCGATCGCACGGGCGACACCACCGCGTACGCGCTGTTCCACATGGAAGACCGCGGCGAGCTGTTGATCGGCCCCGGCGTCTCGGTCTACGAGGGGATGCTGGTCGGAGAGAACGCCCGGCCCGCGGACATGGACGTGAACGTCGCCAAGGCCAAGAAGCTGACCAACATGCGCGCCTCCACCGCCGACGACGCGATCCGCTTGACGCCGCATCGGGTGCTGAGCCTGGAGCAGGCGCTCGAGTTCATCAACGGCGACGAGCTGGTCGAGGTGACGCCCGCGTCGATTCGCCTGCGCAAGCGGGTGCTCGCCGCAAACCTGCGCCCCAAGCGCCGCGCCGAGGAGTAGCGCTCACTCCTTCAGCCGACGTGCCAGCGTCGAGGGGCTCACGCCGAGCAGCTCGGCCGCCGCCGCGCGATCGCCGCCCGTCTTGCGCAGCGCCAGCTGGATGGCTTCCTCCTCGGCGCGCGCGGCGGCGCGCCTTCTCACCTCTGCGAGCGGCCCGGACAGGTCGAGGACATCGGCGAGCGACCGCTCTTCTGCCGAAGCCGGCTCGAGCCGCAGGTGTTCCGGCCCGATGCTGCGGCCCTCGGCCAGGATCACGGCCCGCTCCAGGCTGTTCTGCAGCTCGCGAACGTTGCCTGGCCAGGCATGGTCGAGCAGCGCCCGCTTCGCGGCCTCGGAGAGCGACAGCCCCTTGCGGCCGAGCTCGGCCGCGTAGCGCTCCAGAAAGGCCTCGGCCATCGGCAGAATGTCGCCGCGCCGCCGGCGCAGCGGCGGAATGGTGACGGGCAGCACCGAGAGCCGGAAATACAGATCGTCGCGAAACTCCTTGCGGGACACGGCCTGCTGCAAGTCGCGATTGGTGGCGGCTACCACCCGGACGTCCACGCTGATCGTGGCGAGGCCGCCGACCCGCTCGAACTGCCGCTCCTGCACCAGGCGCAGGATCTTGGCCTGGAGCAACAAGGGCAGGTCGGCGATCTCGTCGAGGAACAGCGTGCCGTGATGGGCCATCTCGGCCTTGCCCACCTTGCGCGCGCTGGCGCCGGTGAAGGCGCCTTTCTCGTGGCCGAAGAGCTCGTTCTCGAGCAGCGCCTCGGGGATGGCCGCGCAGTTGATCGCGACGAAGGGGGCCTTGGCGCGCGCCGAGAGCTGGTGGAGCGAGCGCGCCATCAACTCCTTGCCGGTGCCGCTCTCGCCGAGGATCAGGACAGTCGCGTCGCTCTGGGCGGCGCGCTGGATCGCGAGCATCGTCTCCTTGAGCTCCGGGTCGTCGCCCAGGACGCGCGGCAGCCCGAAGCGACGCTGGTGCTCTTCTTTCAGGAGCAGGTATTCGGTGCGCAGCCGGCGCCCTTCGATGGCCCGGTCGAGCAGCAGCAGCAGATGCTCCGTGTCCACGGGCTTCGTGAGGAAATCGGTGGCGCCGTCCTTCATCGCGCGCACGGCCTCTTCCACGGTGCCAAAGGCGGTCATCACGATCACGGGCATGTCCGGATCGGATTCCTGGGCCGCGGCGAGGACGTCGAAGCCGCTACCCGCGGGCAGCCGAAGGTCGGTCAGCACCAACAGGAAGCGGGTGGCCTGGAGCTTGCGGCGCGCCTCGTACGCGTCGCCCGCCTCGTCCACGACATGGCCGCGGGACTCGAGAGTCTTCCGGAGCATGGTCCGGAGCGACTCCTTGTCCTCCACGACTAGGATGGACATGCTTAGGAGAGTCGGGGGGGTAACGGAGAGGATGCACCCCCCCGCGCCCTTCGGGCTCCCCCCCTTCCGCTCCGCGCCAGAGTCAATCTGGCGCTACGCTGCCTTGCGGGCTTCGGGGCATCGAGCCATGCACCCGCGCGCGCCCTTCGGGCTCTCCCCATGCCGCTCCGCGCCAGAGTCAATCCGGCGCTACGCTGCCTTGCGGGCTTTGGCCAGATTGTCGCTCCACGCCCGAGTGAACCGGGCGCCTTTCGTAGGCAACTCGGGGGGGTAACGCGGCAACCACACCCCCCCGCGCCCTTCGGGCTCCCCCCCGAACCGCTCCGCGCCGGAGTCAATCCGGCGCTCCGCTGCTCACGGCTTAGCGCAGCCAGCCAGGTGGGATGCTGGCTTTGCGGGCCCGCTCCTCGAGATCGGCGAAACCGGCCCGGGCTTGATCGAGTGATGCCCGAGCGGCCGCGAGGTCGCGCTCTGCGCTCTGCTGAGACGCTTCCTTGACCAGGATATTAGGCGGAGTCTGGCGCAAACCGTCGCTCGGGAGCGGCTGGCTGATGCCCGTGCGCACGCCGCCGAGCGCCTTCTCGGCGGCGGCGACGCGCTGCTCAGCCGCGCTGATGGCAGCCTGGGCGGACTGGCCTTGCTGGCGCCAGGCGCTCTCGGCCCCTGGCTGGCCGGCGGCGGGGGGTGGGCCCGCGGCGTCCCCCTCGTCCTCGTCAGCAAGTCCCTCGTCGCGGCTCGGCTGGCGAGGGGCAGCGGCGCCGGGCCTCGCCGGCGGACGCGCCGCCCCGCCGCCCTTCGCGGGCGCAGGCGTGGGCGACGCCTTCGGCCTGCCCTTTTCGAGGTCGTCGTTCGTGAAGGACTGAGCACCCGCAGCGGCCGCCGCCTTGCGGCGCTCTTTCTCCTTCTCGGCGAGCTCGCTCAGGCTCTGCGCGGCGCCGGCACCCGCGGCCAGGAGCACGAGGAGCCCGATCGGCCAGCGCGGCTGCATGCGGATCAGGAGCGCTCGCTCTGCTCCAGGAGGCGCGCGCGCTCGGCGATGCTGCCGGCGTCGGCGGCGCTCGCGGCCTTCGCCGCGTAGTCGCGGTAGGTCGCAGCGGCCTCCTGCGTGCGGCCCGTGCGCTCGAGCAGGCTGCCCAGGGCGCGATACAGCGAGGCGGACGCAGCCTGCGCCGAGAGACCCTCGCGGATCAGGGCGACCGCCTCTTCTGGCCGACCCTGGCCGAACACGACCTCGGAAAGCAGCGCGCGCGAAGCCGCATCCTGCGGGTCGATTTCGACGGCTCGGCGATAGGCGTCGGCGGCGGCGGCCTTGTCGCCGGAGCGCTCGAGGGCCTGGCCGAGGGCCTGAAGCAGATTGGTGTCGCCTCGCTTCAGCTCGACGGCGCGCGTGAGCAAGCCCACGGCTAGCGCCGCGTTGCCGTTCTGGACGTAGAGATCCGCCAGCTCTCGGAGATACCCGGGGCTGCTCGGCTGCATCCGAAGCGCCGCTTCGTACTCGGGGATGGCCTCGGCGCCGCGGCCCAGGGCGACCAGGGCCTTGGCGACGTCGCGCCGGTAGTTCACCGTGTGCGGCGAGAGCCGCGCCGCCTGGCGATACTGGGCAAGCGCCAGCTCGCCCTCACCCGCCTGCCAGAGCGCCTGGGCATAGGTGTAGCGCGCCACCGGGTCGTTCGGCATATTCGCGACGGCCTGTGCCAGTAGCGCGACCGCATCCTTGGTATTGCCGCGCAGGAGGGCCGTGCGGCCCGCCTCGAGCCCGACCGGTGTGAAGCGCGCGGGCATCTCGGCAACCCCTCCGCTCGGGGGAGGCGCGTCGAGCTTGGGCGACACGAAGATGGCGGGATCGGTCTTCGTCTGGGAGGGCCGCCAACCAATCGCGACGACCAGGGCCGCGAGGGCGAACAGCGTGCCGAGCGCAATCCCACCCCAGCCGGTCCCTTCGCCGGAGCCAGCCGCCCACTCCGAAGAGACTGCCGGCGAAACGACGACGGCGTCCTGAAGCGACTCGCCGCAGCGGGGGCAGAACTCCCACTTGGGCTTGTTCCGCAGGCCGCACGAAGGGCAGAGCTTCGAATCACCTGCCTTCATGCCAAAACCATAGCACTTTCCAGTGCGGAGTTAAAGCTTTTCTTCAGCTTCTGCGCCCCTGCCGTTTTCAGGCAGGGGCGCAGAAGCCCACAGATCCTACCGCGTGCGGCAGATCGGAGACTGCGACTTCTGGTTCGTGGCGATGATGTACGCCGGCTTCGGGGCGCCCGGCGTGGGTGTCGGGCTCGGATTCGGCGTCGGTGTCGGCACCGACGCGAGCGAGCCGCTGTCCCCTACGAGCAGGCTGCCGCCGATGGCCTGGATGCCGGTCGTCTTGTTGCCGCTGATGATCGTGGACAGATCCGCCACCGCGTCGCCGGTGAAGTCGTAGACCGCCCCGCCGTCGATGCCGCTCACCGCGAAGATGATGGTGTCGAAGCTGCTCAGGCAGTCGACGACCCCCGGCGGGTTGAAGCGGGTGCCGGCGAAGAAGATGCGCGGCTGACCGTTGGTGTTGAAGGCGGCCGTCGGCTGCACCGTGCCGCGGAACGCCGTGTTCGAAGGCGGCGGGCTCGGGAACGCGATCGGGAAGCCGGTGATGAGGGCTCCTCCAGGCGTGAACGCGGTGTCCGCGGCCGGGTCCTGGATCCCGTACATGTTGAACGGCCCGTCGCTGTCGGGGATACGGGAGTCGTTGCCGGCCTCCCCGAAGACGCTGGGGGTGCCCTGGATCTTCATCAGCGCCAGAGAGCTTCCAAACGGCTGGTTGGCTCCCGCGTCGTAGAGCAGGTTGCCGCTCAGCGTCGTGTAGCGCCAGATCCGGCCGTGCAGGTCGGGGAAGTACACGCGGGTGACAATGTCCTGGGGATCGGGCGTCGAGGTGGCCGGCGCATCCTGGGCGCGCGGGTTGTACCCGGAAGGCCCGGCCACGAGCGCGTTGTCCGGGATGCCGAGGTGGAAACTGGTGCGGCCTGGAATCAGGGAGCTCTTGCAGATGTCGCCCGTGATGGCCTTCAACTGGTAGAAGCGCTTGCCCTCGTCCGTTCCGGCATTGCCGTAGCCCGAGCCGGTGAAGGCGCGCCACTCGGCCGGGAGGCCGTCGTCGCAGGTGTCCGTCGCACTCACGTTGCCGATGGCCGGCACCGACCAGGTCTGGCCCATGTCGCGGTAGAGCAGCTCATCGGCCGGGGTGCCGTTGGCGATGCCGCCCAGGGCCACCGTCGTGCCATCGCGGGTATCGACGTTGCCGCGGCTCCACAACACCCAGGGTGGGTTCGTGTCGAGAGCGTTGTTCGTGAAGACGCCGGGTCCGGTCACGTCGAGCGCCGTGTAGGAGTTGCCGCCGGGACCCCGGCCGAAGTAGATGACCGTGCGCCAGTGGCCGGTATACGTGACGCCGTCGTACACGTAGCCGTCGCTGTCCGGGATGAAGATCGTCGCCACCCGGAGCGAGCTCGAGACGACATAGGTGTGTGGCTTGGTCTTCTGCCCCTGGCGCAGCGCGCGAAGCTTGCCGAGCTGGTCGTAGGGGATGAAGCCCCACAGCTCTTCGCTGCCCTGCTCGCCGATGCCCGGGCAGCTTCCGCCGCCGCACTGGGGGCCGGCCCGGAACGCGTGCAGCATGTCGTTGGCGCCGAGATAGACGACGCTCATCACGGGCTTGAGGCTCAGCTTCGTGTCCGGGTTCGCGTCGTCGAAGTCGGGGTTGCGCAGGCCAAAGCCCTTGCTCACCTCTTCGATGCCCTGGCCATCCGGCCCGCGGCGGCCATCGCGATACACGATGAACTCCGCGACATGGGTGCTCGGCGTAAAACGCAGCGGCGGCGAGGCCAGCGCGGGGGTCGCCAGGGTCGAGTCGAGGAGCAGCCAGCCGCGACTCTGGTAGAGAAGCTGGTTCGGCGTCGTCTCGACGATGCTCGTACGCAGCGGCAGGCCGTCGGAGCCCTTCTTCACCTGGGCCCCGGCCGCCCAGGCGATCAGCATCTCACGGGCTTCCTTCCGCGCCCGCTGCTCGGCCAGCGTCGGGTTCCCGACGAAGTCGCAGTCCGCCGGGGCTGGACCGCCGTCGACGGAGGCGAAGCAGGCCAGGAACTCGGACTGCAACTCGGCGAAGGTCAAAGCCGCAATCCCGAGCGCCGCGTCGAGCGGACCCGCCACCGCCGGGTTGGGGTCGTCGATCTCGGTGACGCCCGAGCTCAGGCCCGTCTGTTTCGGTGGCCAGAGGGCCACGACGTTGCGGCCGGCGATCGTCGACTGGTCGAACTCGGCGTTGTCCGAGCTGCCGCTCGTGGAGCGCGCAAAGACGCCGTTGCGGGCGGAAGTGAACACACGCCGGCGAATCAGCGCCTGCGTCGAGCCCGAGCCGATCGTGGTCGCGTCCTCTCCGGCGTGCAGCTCCGCGAAGGTGAACTCGTTGAGGACGCGGCCTGCGCGGCTGCTGGTCTCCATGTAGAGGCCGACGCGCTCGTAGAGCGTCAGGCCCGC
>CAYTWT010000100.1:0-10642 GCA_964442185.1 uncultured Acidobacteriota bacterium | reverse complement strand
TGGCGGGGTGGACGGGACTCGAACCCGCGACCTCCGACGTGACAGGCCGGCGTTCTAACCAGCTGAACTACCACCCCGCTAAGGTGGGTCCGGGGCGCCTTGGCCGCAGAGCTGGTGGGCGGTACAGGATTCGAACCTGTGGCCCTCGGCTTGTAAGGCCGACGCTCTACCGCTGAGCTAACCGCCCGGCGGGACAAACGCGGAGTTTATTGGAGGCCGCCAGGGGCTGTCAACCGCGCCGGCTTCTGCGTCCGCCCCAGCCCTCGTCCCACCAGGCGTCGCGCGCCGCGGGGCGCCGGCGCGACTGGGCGAAAACGCGGACGAGTGCCAGGCCCGCGGCGAAACCGCCGATGTGCGCCCACCAGGCGACGCCGCCGCCCGCGTCGGGGCTGCCGAGACTGAAGGCGCCGAACAGGAACTGTTGCAGGAACCAGAAGCCGAGGAAGACGAGTGCCGGCACCTGAACGAGCTGCGAGAAGAAGCCGAGCGGCAGCAACATCACGACGCGCGCCTGCGGGTAGAGCAGGAGGTAGGCCCCGAGCACGCCGGCGATCGCGCCCGACGCGCCTATCGAAGGCAGCGTGGACGTCGGCGACGCCCAGATATGTCCGTAGGCCGCCGCCCAGCCGCACAGCAGATAGAACACGAGATAGCGGCCGTGGCCCATGCGGTCCTCGACGTTGTCGCCGAAGATCCAGAGGTAGAGCATGTTCCCCAGGAAATGAAGCCAGCCGCCGTGGAGAAACATGCTGAACAGCACGCGCAGGCCGAGGCTGGGGGCCAGCGTCGTGACGAGAACGTCGAGCGGCCCGAGCGCGCCGTCCCGTCCGGTGTAGAGCGCTGGAACGACCGCGGCTGCGTAGAAAAGGCCCTCGAGGCGTTCGCCCAGCGTGAGCTCGAAGGCAAACGCGAGGGCACTGAGGGCGATCAGCCCGAGATTGACGAACGGGAACGTGCGGGAAGGAACGTCGTCCCGGAGCGGAATCACGCAGGGCTCCTCAGGGCGTCGTGCCGGCCGGCTTCGGCCGGCGGCGGCGACGCCGGCGGCGACGTTGAACGAGCTCCGAGCGCCCTTCGCCGCCGGTCGCGGACGACTCCCGCGCCACGAGCGCAGCCGGGGGCTGCACGTCGCCCAGGTCCAGGCTCTTCCAATACGCGACCAACTCCTGGCCTTCGAGCCCGCCGTGGATCTCCATCCAGCGCAGCGCGTCGCGGAAGTACGGACGGCCGGCGAGCAGGTGTTTGACGCCGGGCGCGCGGTGAACCTCGTGGAGGCGGCGCTGGGAGAGCAGGATGAGCCGCAGCCGATCGAGATCACGGCGCGCGAAGGGCAGGCTGAAGGGCGGCTCTGGACCTGCGGGCTCCGGCTCTTCGGTTTCCGCTTCGCCGATCGCCTCCAGTTCCGCAGGCACGTCCTCGGCGGGCTCGGGGGCTTCCGCCGCCGAGCCTTCGCCGCCCTCTTCCCCTTCCAAGCGGCGCGCGCGCTTCGGCGGCATCGGCCGGCGCAGCGGCGCGCCCAGCGGCACCAGCATCGTCCCGAGCAAGAGCGCGTTGATGAGATCCTCGGGCGCCGTGTTGCCGGCGTTGCGGTACTCGTCGAGCCGCGCCAGGCTGCCGAGGAAGGCCTCGCCGCCCTGGGCGATGGCGAGATCGGCTTCGGGCAGCAGGTATGCAAGCAGCCCGCTGTCGTGGAGGCTCTGGAAGGTCCTGCGCGCGGCGCCTTGCCGGAGGATCTTGTAGAACTCCTCCAGGATCCGCGCCGGGCTCGACTTCACGATCTCGCCGCGCAGCGAGCGGATCGCCTCGAGCGTGTCGCGGTCGATCGTGAACTCGAGGCGCGAGGCGATGGCCACCGCCCGCAACATGCGAACCGGGTCTTCGCGCAAACGCACACCCGGATCGCCGATGGTGCGGATCACGCGCGCCTCGAGGTCGGCAAGCCCGTCGACGTAGTCGATCACCGAGAAGCTCGCGATGTCGTAGAACAGCGCGTTCACGGTGAAGTCGCGACGGAACGCATCCTGCTCGGGGGTGCCGAAGACGTTGTCGCGGCGAATCAGCGTGTCGCCCTGCTCGGCCTCCGCTTGGCGGCGGAAGGTCGAGACCTCGACGGCCTTCTGGCCGAAGCGCACGTGGCAGAGCCGGAAGCGCCGGCCGATGATGAAGCAGTTGCGGAACAGCTTCTTCACCTGCTGCGGGTGCGCGCTCGTGCCGATGTCGAAGTCCTTGGGTTTTCTCCCGAGCAGCAGATCGCGCACGCCGCCCCCTACCAGATAGGCGACGTAGTCATGGCTCTTCAGCCGGTACAGAACCTTGAGCGCGTCGGGATCGATGTTCCGGCGCGAAAGGGTGTGCTCGGAACGGGGAAGGATGCGCGGGGAATCGTTCAAATGGGGCAGCGCCTAAGTGGAAACCGAACCGCCGACATTATAGTGGAGGCCAAAGCGGACGGGGGCAGGTCTTGAAGGCCCGACTTTCCTATATCGACTGGGTGCGCGGTCTTGCCGTGCTCTTGATGATGCAGACGCACGCCTACGACAGCTGGTTGTCCGCGGCTAGCAAGTCAAGTCTTTTCTACAAGTTGAGCCGGCTCGCCGGTGGCTATCCGGCGCCCCTCTTCCTGTTTCTCGCGGGCTTGTCGCTGGCGCTTCTGGCCGAGGTCTTGCTCGAGCGCGGCAAGGCTCCGCCCGAAGTACGGCGCGAACTGGCGCGGCGCGGAATCGAGGTGCTCGGCTACGCGGTGGCCTTCCGGCTCTGGATGTTCACGGCCGGCGGCTTCACCCGGCCCGACGAACTGCTGCGGGTCGACGTGCTCAACTGCATCGGGCTCTCGATGTTGCTGGTGGGCGCCTTGGCCGTCTCGGCGCCGACGCCGCGCGGGAGGTTGCTGCGTTGCATCGGGCTCGCGGTTCTGGTGGCGCTTCTGACGCCCCTGGCGTGGGATCTGCCCTGGCCGAATCGGATCCCCGGGGCGCTGCGCGCCTACTGGAGCGGCCGCGTCCCCGGCGCCTTCTTCCCGCTGTTCCCATGGGCTGGCTTCACGGCGGTGGGGGCGGCGACTGGCCTGATCCTCGTGTCGGCCCGCAAGCTCGGCCGAGAGCCCAGCACCCTCGCCCTGCTCGGGCTGGCCGGCGCGCTGGCCTTCCCTGTTGCGCTGCTGCTCGACCGGCTCCCGTCTTTCTATCGGGTCCGGGACTTCTGGTGGACGAGCCCCAATTACTTTCTGATCAAGGTGGGAGTGATGTGGCTCGTGCTGTGGTTCGCGCAGCTGTGGAACCGCGGGCCATGGGCCCACTTGCCGAGCCCGCTGCGGCAGCTGGGGCGGACCAGCCTGCTCGTCTACTGGGTGCACATCGAGATCGTCTACGGCGGCATCCTGGCCGGCGGCCTGCGCCACCGCTTGAGCGTGCCCGAGGCCAGCCTCGGGCTGCTGCTGCTCACGCTCGCGATGCTGGCGCTGTCGCTCGCGTGGACGAAGCGGCGGCCGCAGCCTGGCGGCCGTGCGCTGCCAGCACCCGGTGCACCCGCTTCGTGAGCGCGAGCGCCTCGCGAAACGGCCGCTGCCACATGTTCCGGCCGAAGACCAGACCGGTCGCGCCGCACTCCATGTAGAGGCGCACCTTGCGCAGCACCGTGGCGTCGTCCTCCTTGAGGCCGCCCGAGAACATGACCAGGCACTTGCCCGCGGAGCGTACGACGCGCCGCAGTCGAGTGGGAAGGTCCTCGCGCAGACGCCGGTAGGGCTCGGGGCACTTTTCGTTCGTCTCGCGAGGCTCGTGCAGCTTCACGATGTCGGCCCCCATTTCCTCGGCCACGCGGGCGGCGTAGTCGATCGCGAAGAGCGTGCCCTTGCCTCCCTTCGCGTCGATGGCGCGACCCCGCGGGTAGGACCACATCACGATCGGCATGCCGAAGCGCTCGCAGTCTTGGCGCACGCGCTGGAACTCGCGGATCTCGGCGTCCTGGCGCGGCGAGCCCACGTACAGCGTGTAGCCGACCGCGTCGGCGCCCAGCCGTACGGCGTCTTCGACGTTCGCCGAGAGCGGCGAAACGGCATCCCCGTCGTCGGGGATGTTGGTCTTTCCGTTCAGCTTGAGGATGAGCGGCACGCGGCCCGCGTACTCCGCCATGTATTTCTCGGCCAGGCCGACGCCCAGGGCGATCGCGGAGTAGCGGCCTTCGAGAGCGAGCCGAAACTGGAAGTCGGTGTCGAGGGCGGCGGGGTTCGGAAAGAAATCCGAAGGCCCGTGCTCGAGACCCTGGTCCAGAGGCAGCACCATCAGGGTGCCGTTGGCCGGGCCGCTGCCATGGAGCAGTCGCCACAGCCGGACCCGTTTTCCATGGCCGAGCGAAAGGAGTCCGAGGCCCCCTTGACTCTTTCGTTTGCCTTCGTTAGCCTTCATAAGGTTATGTTTATACTGGCGTCGGGTGGCCGGTGTCAACCCTGACACCCGACTGGATCGAGGCCCTGCAAGGCGTTCCCGAATGGGCCCCGCTGCTCGACGTCGATCAGGCGGGGCGGCTCGAACGCGGCTTCGGCCACACGCTGCGCGAGATCCTTCAACAACCGGCGACCTGGCTGGATACGGCTGCGCGGGTGGCTTCGGAGCAGGAGCGCCTTCACCGCTTGTTCCTCCCGATCGCGGCCGGTGGCCATGTCTTCCTGACCGGCTCGGGCAGCTCGCTCTACGCCGGCGAGTGCGCGGCGCTTGGGCTGCAGGAGGCGCTGGGCGTCCCGGTGCAGGCGATTCCCGGCGGGCTGCTGCTCACGCACGCCAGCAGCGTCCTGCCTGCCGGTCGGCCATTCGTCCTGATCTCGCTGGCTCGCTCGGGCAACAGCCCCGAGAGCAGCGCAGCACTCGACCTCGTGCTCGAAGCGAGGCCTGACGGCCGCCATCTCGTCGTCACCTGCAACGCTGCGGGCAAATTGGCTGCGGGCTATCGCTCGAACCCGGCGGTCAGCCGCCTGGTCCTGGACGAACGCACCAACGACCAGAGCCTGGTGATGACGAGCAGCTTCACGAACCTGGTGGTCGCTGTCGCGAGGCTTGGCTCGAAGCCGGCGCCGGGAGGGGTCGAGCGGGAACTGCGGCCGCTAGCCGAGGCCGTGCGCCAGGGCCTCGGCGGGCACGCGGGTGCCCTGGCCAGGGCGGCCCGATCGACCTATGGCAGCGCGGTCTTTCTGGGCACGGGAGCGCTCCAGGGCGCGGCCCGTGAGGCGGCGCTCAAGATGCTCGAGATGTCGGCGGGCCGGGTTGGATCGATGGCCGAGAGCTTCCTCGGGCTGCGCCACGGACCGATGTCTGCCGTCCAAGAGGACACGCTGATCGTGGGCTTCCTGTCGCCGAATGCACGCTCGCACGCCTATGAAGTGGACGTGCTGCGCGAGGTCGCACGCAAGGGGCTCGGCGCGCGACGCGTGCTGGTTGGCAGCGACGTGCCGAGCGATCTGGTCCGGCCGGGCGATGTGGCGATCGACTGGAGCGAGAGCGGAGGGCTCACGGAAGCGGACGCGGCGGTGCTGGCCGTCGTCGTGGGCCAGGTGCTCGCCTTCTTCCGTTGCCTGCAGCTCGGCCTGCGTCCGGATGCACCCTCGCCGGCGGGTATCATCAGCCGGGTGGTCGGAGACTTCGCCATCCATCGCTAGAGGGCGATCGCAAGGCCATGCCGAAGCTACTCATCGTCGGGGAAATCAACGTGGACCTGATTCTGCAAGGCTATCGGGCCTTCCCGGCGCCTGGCAAGGAAGTCCTGGTCGACGACTTCGTGATGACGCTCGGCAGCGCCTCGGCCATCTGTGCCATGGGTCTGGCGCGACTGGGCACACAGGTCGCGTTCCTCGGCAAGGTGGGCCAGGATCCCTGGGGAGACTTCTGCCTCGACACGATGAGTAAGGCGGGCATCGACATCTCCCGCGTCGTGCGCGACTTCCGCATCAAGACCGGCGTGACCGTGTCGATCACGTCGCCGACGGACCGCGCGCTCGTCTCCTTTCTCGGCTCGATCCGCGCGCTCACGGGCGCCGACATTCCCGACGCGGCGTTCGAGGGCTTCACGCATCTCCACACCTCGTCGTATTTTCTCCAGGAAGGGCTGCGCCCGGACTGCAAGGACGTCCTGCGTCGCGCGAAGCGACGAGGCCTGACGACGTCGCTGGACCCCGGCTTCGATCCCTCCGAAACGTGGGGCCGCGACCTCGTCGAGACGCTCCACGAAGTCGACCTGTTCTTCCCGAACGAGGTGGAGAGCTTCGGGCTGACCGGCGAGCGCGACCCTGTAGCGGGGCTGCGAGCGCTGCGCAACGGCCGGACCCGCAGCGTCGCGAAGCTCGGCGCGAGCGGCGCCATGACGCTCGAAGGCGACGAGGTTCTCCACGTGGCTGCCCTGCCCATCGAGGTCGTCGACACCACCGGCGCCGGCGACTCGTTCGATGCCGGCTATCTCGATGCCTTCCTGCGCGGCGCCGCGCCGCTCGAGTGCCTGCGCCGCGCTACCGTCTGTGGCGCTCTCTCGACGCGGGGCTCTGGAGGCACTTCCACACAGGCGAGCGGGAACGAAGTCGATGCCTTCTTGCGGTCGCACCCGTGATCGCGGTCGCAGGCTTTGGCGCCGCCATCGACAAATTCCTCGAGGTCGACTCCCTGCGCCTGGGCGAAGTGAATCGCGCGCGCAGCGTGCGAGCCTGGCCGGGGGGCAAGGGCCTGCACGTCGCGCTCACGATCGCCGCGCTCGGCGAGCCGGTGCAGCTGGTCGGGCTGGTCGATCGGGCGCACGCGGCCGAGTTCGATCGCTTCCTGTCAGAGCGCGGTGTCGCGTCTCTCGGAATCGACGCGGGCAGTGAGCTTCGGACGAACCTGGCGATTCGGGATGCCGAGGGACGGGTCACGGAGATTCTCGAGCCGGGTCCGCAGCTCGATGCGGCGGTCGGCGAACGCCTCAAGAGCGTCTTCGCCGAGGCGGCGCGCCAGGGCTCCGTCGCGGTCCTGTCGGGCAGCCTGCCGCGCGGCCTGGACGAATCGACCTACCACGACTTGATCGCGGCTCTCACGCCTCAGGGCGTGCGCTGTCTGCTAGACACGAGCGGCGCGCCGCTGCGCCGAGGCCTGGTAGCCGGGCCCTACCTCGCCAAGCCGAATTGCGACGAGGCCGAGGCACTTCTGGGGCGCAGCATCGACGGACTTCAGGCGGCCCTCGCAGCCCTGGGCGCGATCGGAGCATTGGGCCTGTCACGCGTTGTGTTGAGCCTGGGCCCCGAGGGCGCGGTGGCGCTCTGGGAAGGCCGGCGCTGCCGGATCGCCGCCCCGATGCTCCAGGCGCAAAACGCCGTGGGCTCGGGCGATTGCTTCGTGGGTGGACTGGCGGTCGGCCTCGAACGAGGCCTCGATCCGACCGAGATCCTGCGCCTCGCGACCGCCTGCGGCGCGGCGAACGCGATGACCGCCGAGATCGGGATCCTGCGCCGCGAAGACGTCGCTGCCCTGACTGCCAAGGTGGAGGTCGAATGGATCGACGCTCGGCCCTGAAGAATGCCGCTCTCGCCGCGGTTGGCCTGTGGCTCTCGCGCGAGGCGGCCGCCCTGGATTCCGCGGTCGTGCGCGGCGATGGCGTGCGCGTCGAGTTCGACGCGCACATGCGGACACGGATCGTCGCGACTTTCGCCGGCCAGGACATCGTGCTCGGTCCGTTCGCGCCCTCCGAGTCGCTCGGGGCGACGACCGGCGAGTATCGGGACTTCACGCTCGAAGAGGTGACGGACGGCACGCTCAGTGACGGCTTCGGGGCCGGGCGCCGCGTGTCGGTGTCCGGTCACTGCGGGTTGCTGCGCAAGACCGTCTCGGTCGACGTCTACGCGGCCCATCCCCGCTGGGCGCTCATCGGCGTGCGCTACACGAACGAAGGCGCGGCGCCGATCGCCTTGCGGAGCTGGACGAGCAACGCCTACGCCTTCGACGCGCCGGCCGGAACCCGCGAGCCCGCGTTCTGGTCCTACCAGACGGGCTCCTACGAAAGCCGGCCCGACTGGGTGCTGCCACTCGAGAAGGGTGCGGCGCAGGAGAACTTCCAGGGCATGAACGCGTCGGACTACGGCGGCGGCACGCCGATCCTCGACGTGTGGCGCCGCGACGTCGGGCTCGCCGTGGGGCACCTGGCGCTCGTGCCCAAGCTCGTCTCGCTGCCCGTGACACGTGCCAAGCACAGCGGCGAGGCCCGCCTGGCGGTTTCCGCGAAGACCAGCGCGACGATCGCTCCCGGAGAGAGCTTCGACACGCTGCGCACCTTCGTGGCCGTGCATCGCGGCGATCACTTCGCGACCCTCGCCGAGTATCGGCGGCTGATGGTCGAGCAGGGCTTCGTCCTGCCGAAGGCCGGCAAGGACGCCTTCCGGCCAATCTGGTGCGCCTGGGGCTACGGCCGGGAGTTCACTCCCAGCCAGGTCGAAGCCACGCTGCCGCTCGCACGTCGCCTCGGTTTCGGCTGGGCGGTGCTCGACGACGGCTGGCAGGTAGCGGAGGGCGACTGGGTCCCGGTCTCGAGCAAGTTCCCGGGCGGCGACGCGGACATGCGAGCACTCGTGGACAAGATCCACGCCGCGGGTATGAAGGCGCAACTGTGGTGGGCGCCGCTCGCCGCGGATCCCGGCTCACGCACCGATCGCGAGCATCCCGACTGGCTCCTGCGCAACGCCGACGGAAGTGCGCGCCAGGTTACCTGGTGGGACGCCAATTACCTCTGCCCCGCCCACGGCCCGGTGCGCGACGACGCGCGCGCGCTGGCCGTGAAGGCGCTCCGCGACTGGGGCTTCGACGGCCTCAAGATCGACGGCCAGCACCTGAACGGCGCACCACCGTGCTTCAACGCCGCGCACCATCACGCGACGCCGGAAGACTCGGTCGAGGGCGTGCCGGGCTTCTTCAAGGCCATCTGGGATGCGGCTGTCGAGACGAAGCCCGCGGCGGTCGTCGAGATCTGCCCGTGCGGCACCGCGTACTCGTTCTTCACGATGCCTTTCCTCAACATGGCGGTGGCGTCCGACCCGGAGAGCTCGTGGCAAGTGCGGCTCAAGGGAAAGACGATCAAGGCGCTGCTCGGGGATGGCATCGCTTACTTCGGCGATCACGTGGAGTTGACCGACGGCGGCGAGGACTTCGCTTCGACGCTGGGGATCGGCGGTGTCGTCGGCACCAATTTCGCGTGGCCGGGCGCACCAGGAAAGAAAGACAAGACGCTGCTGCTGACGCCGGCTCGGGAGAAGAGCTGGGCGTTCTGGACGAAGCTCTACGACGAGAAGCGGCTCTTCGAGGGCGAGTATCTGGGCGGGCTCTACGACATCGGCTTCGACCGGCCCGAGGCGCACGCCGTCCGAAAAGGCGACGCGATGCACTACGCCTTCTATGCGCCGAAGCACTCGGGCGAGGTCGAGCTGCGCGGTCTCGGCACAGGCAGCTACCGCGTCGTCGACTACGTGGCGGGCCGCGAGCTCGGCCGCGTGAGCGGGCCCACGGGCCGACTCCGTGTGACATTCGAGAAGTCGCTGCTGCTCGAGGCCCGCCCGGACAGCGCGGTTGTTTCCAGGCAACAGAACTGGACGCACCGCGTTCGCATCGCCGCCTACGGCCTGAACGGGAAGCAATCCGCCGAGGCGATCGTGCGCGATGCCACGGACAGCCATGTCTTCGGCATCGAGGTGGACAACGACATCACCGGCCGCTACGAGAGCTTCCTCGATCCGGAGAAGAAGCTCTCCGATATTCGGGATCTTGCGCAAGCCGCTCACGCGGCCGGGAACCGCGCCTTCGTCTACATCGCCGGCACCGAGTGCATCACGAAGGACGCCGACAAGACGCCGCACAGCCTGGCTAAGGATCATCCGGACTGGCTTCAGCGCAAGCTGACGGGCGAGCCTGCTTCGTTCACGAGCGGGGCGGCCTTCTGGATCGCCAAGGGCGATGAAGATGTCTGGATCTCGCCCTACGCCAAGGCCTGGCGCGAGCAGTACATGCTGCGCGTGCGCCAGATCGCGGCCACGGGCATCGACGGCATCTACGTGGACATTCCCTACTGGATGACGCACTTCGACGGTTGGGAGGACTCCTGGGCGAGCTTCGACGATTACACGGTGGAAGCGTTCCGCCGCAGGACCGGCCTGGACGCACGACGCGACCTGAGACTCGGCGATTTTGCGGATCCGCACTTTCGCCAGTGGCTCGATTTCCGGATCGCAACGATCACCGAGTTCATGCGCGAGATCGACACGAACGCCAAGTCCGTAAATCCGGCGATCATGACCATCCCCGAGATCTACCCTGGCATCGAGCGCGAAGCGGTGGTGGTTGGTGCGGACGTCTACGAGTTGTACGGCGTGACGGACGGCATCGCCCACGAGTACGAGTTCGGCGGCGGCGATCACATGGCGACGTCGCGCACGCCGCTCGACTGGTTTCGCTACCAGGTGGGCATGCACTCCTTCCGCGCCTTCGCCGAGGGGAAGGCCACCTGGATTCTCAACTACTCCTGGGATGGGGACCCGAACATCACTCCGCCGGAGCCGATGATGAACCTCGCCATGTCGGTGGTGATGGCGGGGGCGAACCTCTGGGACGCGGCCACCCACGTGATGTCCGGATCCAACGATCTGCCCACC
>CAYTWT010000099.1:0-53566 GCA_964442185.1 uncultured Acidobacteriota bacterium | reverse complement strand
CCGATCAGGGCGATTATGTCCGCAATGTACATCCCCTTCGCGAGCACGTGGAAGATGCTCATGGCCGTGAAGCAGGGGCTCTTGACCTTGACGCGATACGGGTTCACCGCGCTGCCGTCGGCCACGATGTAGAAGCCGAGTTGGCCGCGCGGCGCCTCGCTGCGCCAGTAGATCTCGCCCTTGCTCGGCTTCACGCGCTTCGGCACCTTCTCGCGGACGTCGGCTCGCTCCAGCCGGTCGAGCGCGTCCAGCGCCTGATGCAGGATCTTGGCGCTCTCCGCCATCTCCAGTGTGCGGACCCAGTTGCGGTCGAAGCAAGAGCCCAGCGGCCCATGCTCGCCCGTGCCGACGCACACCGCGAAGTCGTACTTCTCGTAGCCGCAGTAGGGCTCGTCCTTGCGCAGGTCGCGCGCGGGGCCGCTGCCACGCAGGTTCGGGCCGGTGAGGTCGTACGAGATCGCGAGCTCGACCGGGCAGACGCCGAGCTCCGCGGTGCGCTTGATGAAGATCTTGTTGCCGATTAGCAGGCTCACCAGCTCGGGATAGGTGATGCCCTCGAACTCGCGCAGGAACTGCCGGCAGGCCTTGACGAAGCCTTCGGGCACGTCGTGCGAGAGACCGCCGATCCAGTTGTAGTTGTAGAGCAGCCGCGCCCCGCACGTCCACTCGAACAGGTCGAGGATCTTCTCGCGATCGCGCAGCAGATGCAGGAACGGCGTGAAGGCGCCGATGTCCATGCCGTAGGTGCCGACCGCGATCGTGTGCGAGGCGATCCGCTGCAGCTCGGCCATGATCACGCGGATCGTCTGCACGTAAGGCGAGACCTCGATCCCCATCAGCTTCTCGACCGCGAGCGCGTAGCCGAGGCTGTTGCCCATCGACGCGACGTAGTCCAGGCGGTCGGTGTACGGAATCACGCCGGGGTAATCGACGTTCTCGCTGTGCTTCTCGAAGCAGCGGTGGAGATAGCCGATGTGCGGTCGCGCAGCCTTCACCACCTCGCCGTCGGTGCGCAGCTCGATGCGCAGCACGCCGTGCGTCGAGGGGTGCTGCGGACCCATGTTGAGGATCATGTCGTCGGAGTCGGCGCTCGCCTGCCAGCTGAAGTCGGTCGCCATCAGCTCACGTGCTTGTTGGGCGGGGTGAAGTCGAAGGGCCCGATGCCGATCTTCTCTCCGGCCATGAAGCGCTCGGCCATCTGCGTCGTGGGCTTCACGCGCATGCCGTTGTAGAAATCGGGATCCTCCCAGTCCTTGCGCAGCGGGTGCCCAATCCAGTCGTCGGGCAGCAGGATCCGGCGCATGTCGCTGTGACCCTCGAAGACGATCCCGAACAGATCGTAGGCCTCGCGCTCGTGCCAGTTGGCGACGCCCCAGACGCCTTCGACCGTGGGCAGGCTGCCCTGTTCGCGCGGCACGTGGGCCTTCAAGACGAACTGGTGCGTGTGCTTGTACGAGAGCAGGTGGTAGACGACCTCCATCCGTGGCGGCGTCTCCTTGGGATAGTCGACGGCCGAGAGGCACAGCAGGTTGTCGAAGGCGAGATCGGGGTCAGCCTTGCAGAAGGTCGCGACCTCGGCGATGGCCGCCGCCGCCACGACGGCCCAAGGCTGCTTCGCCGCCGCCTCGAACGCCGTGATCTTCTCGCCGAAGCGGGTGCTGAGCCGCTCGTGGATCGCCGCAGGCTCCATCCTAGCGAGTCGCCTCAGGCGCCATCTGCGCGCCCGCAAGGCTGCCGAGTGTGTCGCCCTTCTTGCGCAGCACGCGGTCTTCCTGGATCTTTTCCTGCAGCTTCATGACACCGTAGAGCAGCGCCTCGGGCCGCGGCGGACAGCCGGGCACGTAGATGTCGACCGGGATCACCTCGTCCACGCCCTTCAGCACGTGGTAGCCGAAGCGCCAGTAGGGCCCGCCGTTGTTGGCGCACGAGCCCATCGAGATCACGTACTTGGGCTCGGGCATCTGCTCGTACAGCCGCTTCACGCGCGTCGCCATCTTCAGCGTCACGGTGCCGGCCACGATCATCAGATCGCTCTGGCGCGGCGTGCCCCGCGGGATCAGGCCGAAGCGGTTCCAGTCGTAGCGCGTGCCGCCCGTCGCCATCATCTCGATCGCGCAACAGGCCAGCCCGAACGTCATCGGCCACAGGCTCGACTTGCGCGCCCAGTTGATCACGTTGTCGACGGTCGTGAAGACCACGTTCTCGTCGAACCGATTCTGCAGGACGCCGCTGATTGCCGGCATGCCTAGGCCCGGTCCTCGGCGCGCACCCACTCCAGATCGCCCTTGCGCCAGACGTAGGCGAGTGCCACGACGAGGATGCCGATGAACACCAGCCCCTCGACGAAGGCGAGCATGCCGAGCTTCTTGAAGACGACCGCCCAGGGGAGCAGGAACACGGCCTCCACGTCGAAGACCACGAAGATCAGCGCGAAGACGTAGAAGCGGATGTTGAACTGGACCCAGGCGGTGCCCTCGGGGTTCTCACCGCACTCGTAGGTGGTGAGTTTCTCCTCGCTAAAGCGGCTGGGCCGGATCAGCCACCAGAACACCAGGTTGAAGGCGAGGAACCCGATCGCGACGACGAGGAACGACAGGATGCTCGAATGGGCGGTCAGGAAGTCCTGCGTCGGCATGCCTTGCACCTGCCTCAGCTTTGATGAAAACGTCCTTCGCTTCTCGGCTCCGGCGCGAATCTAGCAGAAGCCTTCCGGCGCGTAAAGGGGAGGTGCTGCGGCCTCGTCGCCGCGTGCTCCGGCGAATTGTCCGCCCGTGGGGCTTCTGTTAAGATTTGCGTTCCCGCCGCGTCGCGTCGCGGCCTTCAAGGCCGATGTAGCTCAGTGGTAGAGCAGCTGATTCGTAATCAGCAGGTCGTGGGTTCAAGTCCCACCGTCGGCTCCAAATTCTTCAACGACGTGTACCGATCGACGACGCTGAGGCTCAACCTGGTTCTTGGTTCGCCCTTGCCTCGTCTTGTCCAGAGAGCAACCTGACGCGTACTCATGCTCTGGCCGGACCAGGCTCGCATCGCGGTGCGGCGTCGCCGTTGCCAAGATCGCTCGTCAGTCGTCGCCACGCCGTCTCCTGCTCCTCTCGGCGGAACCCGAGATTTCCTGCAGGACCTCCCGGTTGTTAACCCGAAGTGAGAAGTGATGCCGAGGTGCCGAGCTGCGTCTCAGGCCAGGGCATCGTGATCGCGAGGATGTAGCAACAGATTCCGGCCATTCCAGCAACGCCGCCACTGCGCCACAGGCTAGGATTCGCCATCGATCCTCCCGCTACAGTCCGTCGAACACCCGATTGAGCGGCGAGGGCCGCGGTAGTTCACCAACGCGGACCTCGTCCGCTCCAATCGCTTGTTCGAGAGGCGCAGCTCATTTCCCGATCTCGGGGATCGAAAGACCGCGGCAGATCTTCTTGGCCAGGTTGTTGGAAATCTCGGCGTGTCGGGGGACGGCCTCGACCTTGCCGTTCGCGGGGTTGCACCAGAGCGAGTGACTTGCTCCTTCGCGTTTCAGGTAGCAGCCGTGCTGCCGAAGATGGCGCAGCAGGTCGCCGAGCTTCACCTGACCGTGACCGTCTCCCGGACCGCGTCATCGGGCAGGCCGCGAAACGCGTCCTCGCGCCGATCCTCCAAGATCAGCGCGATGGCGCTGGAGAGGCTCTCGATGGCCTCCTCCTTGGTCTTGCCTTGACCGTTCGCCCCCGGGATCTCCGGGGAGTACGCTACGAACCATTCTTCGTCCCGCTCAACGACTGCGGTGAACTCGTTACGCATCGGGACCCCTCTCGCTCCCAAGTGTGCGCCCGTTCCCAGGCTCTGTCGAACAAGTAAGTGAACAGATCTGTTCAACCATGATATCTCCCATATCCGGATCTGTTCATCCTCGATCCCCGGCGCGGGGGAAGGGACTCGAAGCCGCTGTGGTTCAATCGCTTTGGATGCCCCTCGCCCTGGGTGGCCTAGCCTCTTGGAGAGATTGTCCAGCGCGTACAACTCCAAAGCCACCCGGTTGACGTTGGTTCCGGGCGCGCCGTGGCCGGCCTCGGCGGTAGGCTTGATCCGCCATGAGCGAACAGTCCCGGCCTGTGGTGTGGATCAGCCACAAGGATGCGCAGTGCACCGCGTGTGGGGCGGGACTGGTCCGAGGCGAATTCCTGACGATCGACCGGGCTCATGGCAGCCGTTGCCTCAAGTGCGCCGGACTCGACGGGCTGGTGTTGCTCCCTTCGGGAGACACGGCCCTGACCCGGCGCGCCGTGGCGCGGTCTTCCCGTTCCGCTGTGGTCCTGAAATTCTCCCGTGCGCGCAAACGCAATGAGCGGCAGGGAGTCCTGGTGGAAGAGTCCGCCATCGAGCAAGCGAAGCGGGAAAACGCCTCTGACGAGGCGCGGCGGCAGGTCCAACGCCAGCAACGGCGGGTCCGTGGCGAGGCCGTGGAGCGGGAGTACGGTGTGGCTTTCGCCGCGAGAGTCCTCGAGCTGTTCCCGGGGGCTTCGGCAGAGCAGGCGGACGCCATCGCTGCGCGCGCTTGCGAGAAGTACAGCGGCCGCGTCGGGCGCTCGGCCCAGGCGAAGGCGCTCGCGGAGGACGCGATCACGCTTGCCGTGCGAGCGCACATCCGTCACGCCCACACGGACTATGAACGGCTTCTTGCCGAGGGTCGGGAGCCGGCCGAGGCGAGAGCCAGCGTGCGCCCCGCGATCGAGCGGGTCCTGGCCCGCTGGAGTCGCCTCAGAGGCCATCCATCGGGCTCTTGACACCACGTCCACCTCGGTTCAGGACGTGGGTATAGATCATCGTCGTGTGGACGTCGGAGTGGCCAAGCAGTTCCTGGACCGTGCGGATGTCGTAGCCGGAATCGAGCAGGTGTGTAGCGAAGGAGTGTCGCAACGTGTGGGGTGTGGCCGGCTTGGAAAGGCCCGACCGTCGGACGGCGTCGGCCACGGCCCTCTGTACCACCGTCTCGTGGAGATGGTGCCGGTGTTGGAGCCCGCTATGGCGGTCGGTGTAGAACGAGGACGCGGGGAACACGTACTGCCAGATCCACTCCCGGTCTGCGTGCGAGTACTTCGCCGCCAGGCTGAAGGGGAGCGGGGCGCGGCCCAGGCCGCGGACGAGATCCTCCTGGTGGAGCTGACGCACTCGTTCCAGGTGGCCCAGGAGATCGCTCCGGCACGAACTCGGCAGGATGCTGACGCGATCCTTGGCCCCCTTGCCGTCGCGAATCGTCAGCTCGTTCCGCTCGAAGTCCAGGTCCTTGATTCGCAGGGACAGGCATTCCACGAGCCGCAGCCCCGCTCCGTAGAGGATCCGACAGATCAGCTGGGGCACGGCCCGAGGTCTTTTCGAGCAGCGCCTTGACCTCGCCTCGGGTCAGCACGACGGGGAGCCGCTTGGGCGCCTTGGCCCGCTCGACCCCTTCCAGGCTCTCGAGGTCCACGCCCAGCACACGCCGGTACAGAAACACCAGGGCGCACAGGGCCCGGTTCTGGGTCGAGGCACTGACGCGTTCGTTGACGGCGCGGTGGGAGAGGAAGGCTCGGATCTCGTCCGCGCCCATTCTCGACGCGTCCCTGCGGTAGTGGGCCAGGAAGCGCCTCACCCAGTACGTGTACGCCCGCTCGGTCCGGCGGCTGTAGTGGAGCGTCTTGATGGCCTGCCGGACCAGGTCGAGTGAACGCGTTCCACTCGGGTCCTGAACGGGCGGAAGGGCGCGGGAGGGTTGACGACCGGTGACCGGCGCGACGACGTCGAAGGACTTGAGAAACGGCGGAGGCGTGAGGACCTCCAGCGGTGTGTCGCCGGCCGCGAATCCCCTTCGGCCACGGCCAACCTCGACGCGGTGGATCATCAGCACACCTCGCTTCTTTGCAGGTTGGGTCACGGTAGCAGCCGGGGGTGCCGGGCCGGATCCTTCAGCAGGTCGTGGGTTCACGTCCCACCGCCGGCTCCACTCGGAAACAAGATCGGAGGCGAACATGTACGACTCTTGCCGTAAGCTCGACGCATGTTCGTCATCGAGCTCACCTACAAGGCCGCGCTCCCGGAGATCGACAAGCACATGAAGGCGCACGTCGCCTTCCTGAACAAACACTACGCGGCGGGGCGCTTCGTCGTCTCGGGCCGCAAGATCCCGCGCGAGGGCGGGATCATCCTCGCGGCGGGCGGCACGAAGCCCGAGGTGGAAGCCCTGATGCGCGAGGACCCTTTCGTCGCGCGCGGCCTCGCCGACGTCCGGGTCGTCGAGTTTCGCGCCAGCCAGCGCGCAGCGGATCTTCCCGCGCGGATTTCGTAGGCGTCGGCTAAAGCCCGCCCGGGCGGCAGCGCCGCCCGGGCGGGATCGGAATCAACCGGCTATTGCGCCGGTGCTAACTGACGTCGAAGCGGTCGAGGTTCATCACCTTGCTCCACGCCGCCACGAAGTTCTTGACGAACTGCCCCTGCGCGTCAGAGCTTCCGTAGACCTCGGCGAGAGCGCGCAGCTGGGAGTTCGAACCGAAGACGAGGTCGACGCGCGTGGCGGTCCACTTGACCTGGCCCGTCTTGCGATCGCGTCCTTCGAACACGTCCTTCGCGTCCGAGACCGGCTTCCACTCGGTGCTCATGTCGAGCAGGTTCACGAAGTAGTCGTTGGTCAGCGTCTCCGGACGCTTGGTGAAGACGCCGTGCTGCGACTTGCCGACGTTGGCGTTCAGCGCGCGCATCCCGCCGACGAGGACCGTCAGCTCCGGCGCGGTCAGCGTGAGCAGTTGCGCCTTGTCGATCAGCATCGCCTCGGCCGACACCCCCTGCTTGCTCTTGAGGTAGTTGCGGAAGCCGTCGGCGAGCGGCTCGAGCACGGCGAACGACTCGACGTCGGTCTGAGCCTGCGAAGCGTCCGTGCGCCCCGGCCTGAAGGGAACCGTCACGTTGACGCCGGCCTTCTTGGCCGCCTGCTCGACGCCGGCGCAGCCGCCGAGCACGATCATGTCGGCGACCGACACCTTCTTCCCACCGGACGCCGTCTTGTTGAACTCGCCCTGGATGCCCTCCAGCGTCTTCAGCACCTTCGCGAGCTGCGCGGGCTGGTTCGCCTCCCAGTCCTTCTGCGGGGCGAGACGGATGCGGGCGCCGTTCGCGCCGCCGCGCTTGTCCGAGCCGCGGAACGTGGAGGCCGAGGCCCAGGCCGAGGACACCAGCTCGGAGACCGACAGGCCCGAATCCACGACCTTGGCCTTGAGCGCCGCGACGTCCTTGTCGTCGATCGGCTTGTGGTCGGCGGCGGGAACCGGGTCCTGCCAGATCAGCTCTTCACTTGGAACCTCGGGGCCGAGGTAGCGCGCGCGCGGGCCCATGTCGCGGTGCGTCAGCTTGAACCAGGCGCGGGCGAACGCGTCCGCGAACTGGTCCGGGTGCTCCATGAAGCGGCGCGAGATCTTCTCGTACGCCGGGTCGAAGCGCAGCGAGAGGTCGGTCGTCAGCATCGCGGGATCGACGCGCTTCGACTTGTCGTGGGAGTGCGGCACCGTGCCGGCGCCCGCTCCGTTCTTCGGCTTCCACTGGTGGGCGCCCGCCGGGCTCTTCGTCAGCTCCCACTCGTAGCCGAACAGGTGCTTGAAGTAGTCGCCGCTCCACTTCGCCGGCGTCGTGGTCCAGGTGACTTCCAGGCCGCTCGAGATCGTGTCGCCGCCCAGGCCCTTGCCGTAGCCGCTCTTCCAGCCGAAGCCCTGCGCCGCGAGCTCGTCGGCTTCCGGATCCGCTCCCTTGTGCGACTCGGGTGCGGCGCCGTGGCCCTTGCCGAAGGTGTGGCCGCCGGCGATCAGCGCGACCGTCTCCTCGTCGTTCATCGCCATGCGCTTGAAGGTCTCGCGGATGTCCCGGGCCGCGGCCACCGGATCGGGATTGCCGTTCGGGCCCTGCGGGTTCACGTAGATCAGGCCCATCTGGACGGCGCCGAGCGGGTTCTCGAGGTTCCGATCGCCGGTGTACCGCTTGTCCTCCAGCCACTTTCCCTCGGAGCCCCAGTAGACGTCGAGGTCCGGCTCCCACACGTCCGCACGGCCGCCGCCGAAGCCGAAGGTCTTGAAGCCCATCGTCTCCAGCGCGACGTTACCGGTGAGGATCATCAGGTCGGCCCAGGAGATCTTGCGGCCGTACTTCTGCTTGATCGGCCAGAGCAGGCGGCGCGCCTTGTCGAGGTTGACGTTGTCCGGCCAGCTGTTGAGCGGCGCGAAGCGCTGCTGGCCCCTGCCGCCCCCGCCGCGGCCGTCCGCGATCCGGTACGTGCCGGCGCTGTGCCAGGCCATGCGAATGAACAGCGGGCCGTAGTGGCCGAAGTCCGCCGGCCACCAATCCTGCGAGTCCGTCATCAGCGCGGCCAGATCCTTCTTCAAGGCCGCGAGGTCGAGGCTCTTGAACTCCTTCGCGTAGTCGAAGTCCCCGCCCATCGGGTCGGACTTCGCGGAGTGGTGGTGCAGCAGGTCCAGCGGCAGCTGGTCCGGCCACCAGTCGCGGTTCGTGGTGCCGCCGCCTGCGGCGTGATTGAACGGGCACTTGGCCTCCGTCTTGTCGCTACTCATGATCGGTTCCTTTCATCGAATAGGCCAGTGTGTGCCGAAAACGACTGAACGGTCCAACGATTTATCTTGGTTACAATGATCGAATCTCTCGATGACAAGCCTCCCCACGTTACGCCAGCTCGGCTATCTCGTCGAACTCTCCGAACACCTGAACTTCCGCGTTGCAGCCGAAGCCCAGTTCGTCACCCAGTCGACGCTGTCCGCCGGGATCAAAGAGCTCGAAACGCTGCTGGGCGTGCAGCTCGTCGAGCGCGACAAGCGAGACGTGCGGCTCACCACGGTGGGGGAGGACGTCGTCGCGCGCGCCCGCGAGCTGCTGGCCGCCGCGACGGACCTGTCGGAAGCGGCCCGCTCCGCGACGCGCCCGCTATCCGGGTCGTTGCGCCTCGGCGCCATCCCCACGATCGCGCCCTACCTGCTGCCGGGCCTGCTTCCCGCGCTCCGGCGCGCCCACCCAGACCTGAAGCTCTACCTGCGCGAGGACCTCACGAAGCGCCTGCTCGAGCGGCTGCGGGCGGGTCGTCTCGACGTCGCGCTGATCGCGCTGCCCTTCGACACCGGCGACCTCTACGTGCGCGAGCTGTTCGAGGACGAGTTCTCGTTCGTCGCACGTGAAGGCGATCCCGCGATCAAGGAGAAGGACGTAGCGCTCCGGAAGATCGACGCCGATGACGTGTTGCTGCTGGAAGAAGGGCACTGCCTGCGTGACCACGCGCTCGCCGCGTGCAGTCCCCGCCGCGGCCGCTGGGACTCCCGGGTCGAGGCTACGAGCCTGACGACCCTGATCCAGATGGTCGAGGGCGGGCTCGGAGTAACGCTGCTGCCCAGCATCGCGCTCGACGCGGGCATTCTCAAGGGCACGCGGCTCGTGGCGCGTCCGCTCGTGCCGCCGGGGGCCTCGCGCACGTTGGCACTCGTGGCACGTCGCACGTCTCCTCGATGTCGCGACGCGGATCTCCTGGCGGAGTTCCTCCTCGAGCAGCACCGCCGGTCGGGACGCGCCGGTGTCTCCGCAGCGCGGCGTAGCTCACCAAAGGCGTGACGCCGCGGGAGACCCACCGCACCTTGCGCTGCTTCATCGGAGGATCCTATTTCTAAGGTGAAGAGACCCAGTAGCCACGTCGCGTCTGGACGTCGCCAACCCGGCGGGAGCCTGCCGAGGCCTTCGGCTCCACGAGGCACTCGATCGTGGGGGGACAGATGCCGGTTTGAAAGCACGCGAACTGCGGTGCCTTGAGGCGTTGTCCCTTGGCGTCTGCGAACGCGAACGAGAGCGCCGCCATCGGAGTGAGGTCGTGCCAGTCCTTCGAGAGCTCGAACAACTCGGAGGGCTGCGGGCCCACAGCTGGCTTCGACCACTCTTTCTTTGCCACGTACACGCCGGCGCCCCACGCCGAGCGCATCCGAGTGGGCAGGCCGGTCTCGCCCGAGATCCAGAGGTCGACGCCGTCCTTGTCGCTCTTGGCGAAGGGCGAGAGCACGCGATAGCGCGCACCGCCGTCGGGCCCTTCGAACCGGGTGATCTGAGGATCGCGGCGTTCGCGATCCAGCAGATACGCCAGGGTGGGCCACCCGCCCCACGTCGAGAATGCCCGATCGCCGAAGAGCGAGGAGTTCCACTCAAGAAGCGTGCGACGGACGTAGGTCCCTTCTCCGGGCCGAACAGAAAGGACGACGCCTTGATCGGCGCGAATGATGAGGATGTGGGTCGGCGTCTCGACGCGAAGCTTTCGACCGTCGACGCGGATCGTCGCACGGCCATACTCCGTGTACGGCGGAACGGCCATGAAGGAGCGCTCCTCGATACTGAAGGCCGCGGGCGGCTCCTTGGCGTCAGCACCGAGGGCGAAGGAGAAAACCGCCGCCAGGCCGAGCCCCAGTCGTGTCCATGGATCGCGCATGAGTAAATGGTGCGCGATCCCGGGCGCTAGCCGGTAACAGCGTGGTATAAGCGAGCTTTCCTAGACACGAAACCAAGGGGGAGTCTCATGCGCAAGCAAGCATTCGCGTGGTCGATCGTGGTGTCACTGTCGTTGGCCTTTGCCGGGGCGGCGCACGCCGCCGACAACTGGATCGGCACCTGGAAACTCGATGCTGCGAAGACAAATACGACCAATGCCATCCGGGCCCAGACGCTGACGTTCGAGGCGACGGCGGATGGCGTCAAGCTCTCGTCGGAAGGCACCGACGCCGAGGGCAAGCCGATGAAGGGCGGGTACACCTCGAAGTTCGACGGCAAGGACGTCGTGTGGACCGGCAACCCGATGGCCGATACCGCGGCCCCGAAGCGCGTCGATGCCAACAACTACGACAACGTCTGGAAGAAGGGGGGCAAGGTGACCGTCACCGCGAAGGTTTCCGTCTCCGCCGACGGCAAGACCCTGACCGTGACGCAGACTGGGGTCGACCCGCAGGGCAAGGCCGTCAGCGCCGTCGCCGTCTACGACAAGCAGTAGCGCGCGGTTCTGATAAGACGGTCCCGGCGCACGCGAGCCAGCCTCGCGTGCGCCTTTCTCCTTCTTATTTCGTCCGGGAGGCTGATTCGTAGTCAGCAGGTCGTGGGTTCAAGTCCCACCGCCGGCTCCAAACTCCCGAACGACTTGTAACGGGCTGTCCCTCCGCCTCGAGGGTGACGTGGTTGCGTAGAACATCGGCCACGCCTTGTGCCTATTTCTTTGCTGCGCGCGGCTGGATGGGAGTGAGGACCGGAGCGCGGTCCTCGACCGCCTGGGCTGCGTCGAGCAGAAGGTGCTCCCGGAAGCGGGCGCCGATGAGCTGCACGCCCTGCGGCAGGCCGTCGTCGCATCCGACGGGCAACGCACAGGAGGGCAGTCCGAGGATGTTGACCGGTACGACCATTCGCATCGCCGTGGCGATCTCCCCGATGCGAGAGATGTCCTCGTCGACGACCCACGGGCGCTTGCAGCAGACCGGGGAGAGTACGACCGGGTACTCTTGCAGGAACTGGTTCCAATCCGCGCCGAGCTGGTGCACCGCGACCCAGGTGGCAAGCTGCGCCGCCTGGTCGACGGGCTTGAACACTCCTTGCGACAGGCACGCCCCAACGAACTCGACCTCATCGGCTCCGGCGATCGGCTGCATGCCCGGCCAGAGCACGCCGACGTCGGCCCAAATTGCGTCGAACCACGCCGCGGCGGCCTCGGCGATGCGCGGCGGTTCGGCCTCGACGACGTCGTAGCCAGCGTTGGCCAGCCAGCCGGCAGCGCGGTCGATCCCCGCGCGCACGTGCGGGTCGATTCCCGCGCCGCCGGGGTCTCGGACGACGGCCACCCGCACCCGCCCGTCGACAGCAGGTCCCTGCAGGGGCGCCGGCACCCACCGGGGGTCGCGGGCGTCGGGGGCGCTGATGATCCCCAGCGCGAGCCGGAGGTCGGCGACGCGGCGGGCCATCGGCCCCTGGCAGTTGGTCATCTGGATCGCGATCGGCTCCGGCCACGGCTGGGTGACGGCGGAGTTGGCGACGCGCCCTCGTGACGGCCGCAACGCCGCGGTGCCGCACATCTGCGACGGGACGCGCAGGGAGCCGCCGAGGTCGTTGCCGAGGCCGAGCGGCGTCATGCCGCTCGCCAGCGCGGCGGCCTCACCGCCGGACGAGCCGCCCGGCGTGCGGGTCGCATCCCATGGGTTGCGGGTGCGGCCGGCCCTGCCGCTCGCGGTGTCCCAGCGGAACGCGAAGTCCGGCAGGTTCGTGCGGGCGAGCGGGATGGCGCCGGCCTCCCGGAGGCGCGCGACCATCGGAGCGTCGGCGGAGGCGATCTGCTCGGCGAGGGCGGCGACGCCCCAGGTCGTCGCCGAGCCTGCCACGTCGATGTTCTCCTTGACAGTGAACGGCACGCCGGCCAGCGGCCCGAGCGGGGTACCGGTGGCGAGCGCTCGGTCGACCGCCGCGGCGGCGTCGCGGGCCGCGTCGGCCAGCGTCACGGTCACCGCGTTGACGCTCGGATTGACCTCCGCGATGCGGGCCAGATGGGCGTCGACGACCTCTCTCGACGTAACCTTGTGGGTTCGGATCATGGCCGCCAACTGCCCGGCTCCCTGGGTACACAGCTCGCTCATGCTCATGCCGCGCTCCTCTCGTGTGTTGAACTTGCAGGTCTCTGCTCTCGGGTCCGTCTGCTGATGCCCGTCGTGGGGCTGCTGGTCGATCACCGCCATTGGGGTGCCGGGGCTCTCCGTCACTTCTTCCCTCTCGCCGCGGCCCGAGAGCGGTTCTGTTTCACTCTGAGGAGCACGACGCGCTTGATAAGCGCGTAAGGAATCGGTTGATCGAGCGGAAGCTTGAGATTGCCTCTTGGCCCTGCATAGGGCGAGAGCGCCTTCTCCAGGCTGGCTTCGCCGGATACCGGCGGGTAGAGACCGATGTGAGTCTTGAAGGCTGCGAAGTAAACCAAGATGCCGTGCAGCCTGAACGCAGGCATGCGGTAACTGATTAGTTCTTGCGCCCCGGGTGCGGCGGCGCTGATGGTCAGTCGGATCTTCTCGAGGATCGGCTGGACCTCAGAGGGGGACGCCGCGATGTACTCGTCGATGCTCTTCGGTGCCGTGGTACGAATCGCCATATGATGACCTCGCTGATTCGGGTGCGATAGCGCCGCCTGGACTAACTTGTATTCATCTAGATCGCCGCTTTAGGAGAGCTGGAGTTTTTGCTATAGAACCCAGACCGATCGAAGCAGCAAACGCGTCGCTTCCCGGCAGCGAGCATCGCGCAGGCATTGTCGACCCGACGCGCGCGAGTCTCTGGCCGCTTGGCGGAGGCGATCCAGTGGATCCAATCTCTGCGCGCGATGGGCGTGATGTCCGACCACAACGCCCGCACTTTCGGGGCGGCCGCGAGAGCCTTCCGCAGATCTGCCGGCACCCTGGGTTCCGGTTCCTCCCTTGACGGCGCGATCTCCAGCGTGACGACGTCGCCTGCGTCTGCGCCCGCAGCTTCGCGCATCTTCCGGTTCACTCTGAGCCAGTGGCTTCGTTGGCCGTCTGGCTCGAGCGTGGCTCGAAAGGGGAAGCCATTGATGGTGCCTTCGACCGTCGTCATGCCCCGCGAGGGGAGCTTCGCACTGGCGTCCTTTGGTAGGGTAAGAAAGGTCCAAGAGCCGACCTTCGCGGTCGCCGCCGGCCGGAAGAGTTTCGCTCTGAAGCGGATTTTAGAAGCGGTTTTGGTCATTCTTGCTTGGTATCACTGATAGGGATTTGCTTCTTGGACGCTGCGCGGTTCACTCGCTCAACGATGTCGGATGCGATGCTCTTGCGGTAAGTGCGCCTAACACTGCCGACCTCTTGCGTGCGAACGGCTGTTCCGAGCGTACCATCGACAACTACCTGTACTCGCTGAAGGGATTCTGCAACTTTCTGGGCGAGCGTCCGCTGAGCGAGACCACGGCCGACGACATCATCGGGTGTGTCGGTCTGCGCGAGTCGGCTACGGCCAGGGCCAGCCTCAACGCGCTGGATCATCATTGCACCTCTCAGTTCTTTTCAGGGCCGGGTCACGGTACCAGCCGGAGGTGCCGGGCCGGGTCCTTCGGCTGCTCGCGCGTGCTATCGTGGATTCCATGCGCAGCATCCAACGCCGTGAAGCACTCGGAGTCATTGTCGGGACTCTATTGCCCGTCCGGACCTGGGCCGCCCTGGCACTGCGCCCGGTCCGCGACGCCGTCGACCACATCGTGATCGGGATCTCCGACCTGGAGCGGGGCATCGAGAAGATCGAGGCGAAGACAGGCGTGCGCCCGTCGATCGGCGGCAGCCACCCCGGTCGCGGCACGTGGAACGCGCTCTTCTCGTTGGGTCCCCGCCAGTACGCTGAGCTGGTCGCTCCGGACCCGAAGCAGAAGGGCACAGCCGACGCCTACGGCCTGCCTGCCTTCGCCGAGCCGCGGCTGCTGATGTGGGCGGCCTCGACGCCGGACATCGACGCGCTGGCCGCCCGGCTCAAGGCCGCCGGCCGCAGCGACGTCGAGGTGCGTCCCGGCTCGCGGGTGAGGCCCGACGGCCGCAGGCTGGCCTGGCGCACGCTGGCCACGAGTGGAAACGACGGCCTGCTGCCGTTCTTCATCCAGTGGGATGCCGGCACAACCCACCCGTCGACTGACTCTCCGGCCGGCTGCCGGCTCGAGTCCCTCGCCCTCGCAGCCCCCGACCCCGTGGCGGTCGAGCGGGGCCTCGCCGCCGTCGGTCTCGAGACGCAGGTCGTGCCCGGCCCCGCGCCGCTCCTGCGCGCGACCCTCGCGACGCCGACAGGACCGTTCTCCCTCTAACTGCTAGCGATCACTCGCGTCCGTTCCTGTTCGGCGCCCTGTGGTGGTCGGTGATGCGGCGGCCAGGGCTGCGCGGTGGCCAAACCATGGCCTCCGGTGTGGCAAGATCCCCCCTGCGGAGGCTCCTTGGACGAAAGCAGCGGCAAGCGTTACCGGGCCGGTGAACCCCTCACGGACTTGTGTCGCGCCTGCAAGGCGGAACGGGCCCACACCGCGATGGCGGTCGACGCCGACGGCCGGGTGCTGCGCGCGATGTGCGACTTCTGCGGCAGCCAGCACAACTACCGCGGTGGCGGGGGAGACGCGTCTTCTGTGCGCGGTGCGGCGGTGCCACGGGCGGCGACCCTCCCACCGGTTGGTGAGGGCGAAAGGACGGGAACGGCCATGATCGCGACCGAGGGCGGCCAGGACCTGGAGCGGGTGTTGCGGCGCGTGCTGCGCGAGGAGCTCGGCCTCACGCCGGTGATCCCCGCCGACAAGTGGCGCGGCGGAGAGCTGGTGCTCCGTCCGGGCAAGCCCGGCCTGCAGGAGAAGAAGTGCCCGATCGACAGCTTCTTCCACAAGATCGTGATGATCCGCAACCGCCTGCGGTCGCTCGAGCAGCAGGTCAACGCGGCCGAGCTGCCCGAGGACGCCAAGCTGAAGCTCCAGGCCTACGTCACGGCCTGCTATGGCAGCCTGACCAGCTTCAACGTCCTCTTCGCCGACGAGGCCGACCGGTTCCGTGGCGCCGGGGGAGACGATCCGGGCTGAGGAGTGTAACCGGCAGTCCTGGCGCGCGGCCATGAACCCCGAGCCGCAAGAGGGGGGCAGGTCCGCCGTCTCCGGTTGGAGAGCAAGGAGACGGCGCGACGTGCTGGCCGCGCCGTCTCCTGTCACGAATCTAGCGTCCGACGCGCGCCCGTTTACTCGCGGGCACCGTCGGGTGGGTTGTGGTTCTTACTCTTGGCAGTCCGGCAACTTGAAACTGGCGATGCGTGTCTGCCAGGGCGCCGTCGTTCCTGGCGGGGGCAATGGAGTTGGTGGGGGCGGGAGGGGAAGCGGCAGCCCGCTTACCTCGTAGTACTCATTGACGTACCAGAACGTACAGTCGTCCGCGGGGTCGATGTTCATCGAGGTGTAGTCGCCCCATCGGGAGTTGGTGGTCGTTTGAACACCCGAGCCGTCGATGATGACGCCTTCGCCGAGAGTCATCTGGCCCAGCGGGTCGTCCTCCAGCCGACCCGTGTAACGGATGCCTGGGTACACATCGATCCCGTTGACGACGCTATAGCCGAGGGCCAGGTTGCCCTCCTTGTCCTGGGCGATGCTGCCCATCCAGCGATGCACGCCGTCGCTCGGGGCGTAGGTTCCCTGCTGGTAAACCGAGTAGCTGCCACCCTTGCGTCGGATCTCGTACCAACGTACGCCCGCGACCCCGGGCGCCGCCTCGACGGACTGGTTCGTCACCAGCGCTTCGTGGTTCTTGAAATTGCGGTAGGCGAGGCGCCAGGTTGGGCGCTGACGGTAGGACAGGATGTCCAGGAACTGGGCGGGGTTCGTGATGCCTGGCTGCGGGAGGCAGTCGCGGCTCGTCGGGGCGCAGGGGAAGATCGAGTCGAACGCCGCCACCGGCAGTTGCGCCGCGAGCACGAGCGACGCCTGTGGCGTGGACCGCCACTTCACCTTGAGGTCAAAGATGTTGAGGGCGTCGGAGGTCGCTCCATAGAAAGCCCCGTCGTCCTGCGTCCCGACGAGCGGGATTGCAGCGTCGTTCTTCGGCTTCTTCTTGCCGTCGATGTCCGCCGGTAGCAGGCCGTCGCCAACGAGGGGGAGAATCGCCGGGTCGTTCCCGTCGAGGAAGAAGCTCACGACCCGCGCGTTCGGATTGCCCTGGATCATCTTGTTGCGCTCGAGGGCGTACACGCCGATCCCGTACTCGACCGTCGGCCCGAACTCACGCGTCGTGATGACGTACGAGTCTTTCCAGACGCCGTACTTCGGGTAGTCCGGGAAGAAGTTGCCGGTGGTGAACGCATAGCGGTAGTAAGCCCCGGTTGGGTCACCGGTCTGCGAGATCGCCACGCAATTGTAGAAAACGTCATTCTGGGGATCAGCGGTGAAGCGCGTGGTGAACTGGCTGAGGATCCAGCGATCGGCGAACTGGTCGTAGATCACGATCGGGTCGCCGGACGGATCGGTGCAGTCGGGAACCGCAAAGCCCGCCCACAGGGTGCCGGTATCCACCGGTCCGAGAAGGAGGTTGCCGGTCTTGTCGTAGACGGCGAAGAGCAGGTTGATCATCTCGACGTAGTGGTTCGGCCCGACGTCCCCGACCGGATCTGGAGGGTTGACACGGAATCCGAACACGTTGAAGTTGTCCAGGTTGCTCAGGCCCTCGAAGTTCTGCAAGGTACCCGAGAGCGCCTGGGGCGTCGAGAGCGCACGCTGGAGCAGTTCACTCG
This sequence comes from uncultured Acidobacteriota bacterium, assembly GCA_964442185.1. Lineage (GTDB taxonomy): Bacteria > Acidobacteriota > Vicinamibacteria > Fen-336 > Fen-336 > CADEEV01. Next base: position 36,280 of record CAYTWT010000099.1, on the reverse strand, counting down.
AGCTCTGGAGGGCGCCGTCGCCCGAGAAGCCCCGATCCTTCGCCACCGGGCCCCGCTCGGGACGAACCTCGAATTCCTGGGAAGCAGCCGCCAAGGGCGCGGCACGGCGCGCCGCCGCCTGCGCCAGGTCGTGCAGCGGCTGCGAAACATCGAACGCCTTGGCGCTCGAGAACTTCGGGGCGATCAGCTTCAGCTTCGTGCCTGGGGCGGCCTGCGCCGCTGACGGCCCTGTCACGAAGAGAAGGATGCCCAAGAGGCTCCACAAACGTGGTCCTGACCGTCTCCCTTTCGGCAACAGCATGGAGGATCTTCCTTTCTGGTTTGAGGTTGGAAAAGCCGGGTGCTCCCTGCTTCGAGGTCGGCAGTCGGGGCTCCACCCGCACAGACGCCTGGAGGACGAAGTCGAGGGTGCTGGTAAGGAATGTAAGCACCGGTGTCCCGTGCGTCAAGGACTAAATCCACTGCCGCCCCAGCCCGTACCCCTCCCGCGTCGTTTGAGCCGACCAACGCGACCTCTCCGCTACACCGGACGTTTGCGGTAGGCTATCCGTGACACCCGAGGAGGCACTCATGGCCGGGAGCCGCCGGATCGCCTTTTTCAGTCGCGCCGACGTGGAGGCCCTCGCTCGCAAACGGGCCCGGGCCCAGAGGACACCGATCTCCACCAGGCGCCGGCGCGGGATGAGCCAGTGAATCCCGGGTTTCTTCTGAAGGCCTTTGGGATCGTCGTTGCGATCTTGGCGTTTGTTGTAGCCTACCTCGGAGTTCTCGACGAACTGAGGCGGATGAAAGCCGAACTCCTGGCCTCGGCTGCCAAACAAAACCGCGAATTACTCAAGCAGCAAACGTTCCTGGCGCTCGTCGCCCAGGAGCTTGCAGAAATCAACCGGCAATTATTGAAGTTGGTCCAAGGCCGTTAGGCGACTACGCGGAGGCGGTCTGCGGAGGTTCCGATCCTCTTCGTGATTCCCCGCCGAAACGCACGCCGATCTGGCGCAGGAAAGCGAACGGGGGCTCGCCACCGGCGAAGATGAAGACGTAGTCGTTCGGAATCTCGTAGACGCCCGCCGGCGTCTCGAGGCGCACGCTCTTCGCCTTGATCTCCGCGACCTCGGACGGCATCGCGACGCGGATCCTGGCGCTTGCCAGCAGCTTGGAGAAGCGCTCCTCGTTCTTCTTCTTGATGCGGACGAGCTTCTCGCGGCGGTACGAGATCGTGACGTCGTTGCCGGCCTGCCGCGCGAGCCCCAGCACGGCCTCGACGGCGCTGTCGCCGCCGCCGACCACGAGGATCCGCTGGCGCTCGTACGACTCGGCGTCGATCAGCTTGTACATGACCTTGGGCAGCTCCTCGCCAGGGACGCACAGCTTGCGTGGCGTGCCGCGCCGGCCCAGGGCCAGCACGACGAAGCGCGCGCGGTGAGCGCCCTCGGCCGTCCCCACGCTGAAGAGCCCGTCCTCGCGCCGGACCTCGGTGACCCGCTGGCCGAAGCGGACGCCCAGCTGCGAGCGGGTGAGCAGCCCCTGGAGCAGCTCCAGCAGATCTTCCTTCGAGTACTCGGCGCCGCGCAGGCGCTCGTCGAAGGGCAGCTCCACCGCCTGCACCAGCACCAGCTTGCGGCGCGGGTAGTGAAGGACCGTGCCGCCCAGGTTCTGCTCCTGCTCGAGCACCACGCACCGCAGGCCGTGCTCCAGCGCGGTGAGGGCCGCCGACAGCCCGGCCGGACCCGCCCCGACGACCACCACGTCCACGACGCCGGGCGCGGCCGGCCCAAGCGCGCGGGCCTTGAAGACGATGCGCTTGCCGACCATGCGCCCCTGGGCCACGGCGTTCCGGATCAGGGCCAGACCACCGAGCTCGCCGGCGATGAACAGCCCGGGGACGCTGGTCTCGTTCCAGTTGTCGAGAAGCGGGATGTCCTCGCGCGACTTCATGTCGCCCAGGCCCACCTCGATCGCGCCCACCGGGCAGGCGGTTTCGCAGGCGCCGTGACCGACACAGCGGAAGCCGTTCACCACCGTCGCAGTGCCCCCGACGATGCCGAGCACGTCGCCCTCGGGGCAGGCGTCGACGCAGGCGCCGCAGCCGATGCAGGCCCCGGCGTCGACGTAGGGAAACTGCGCGGACGGCCGGTCGATGCCGAGCTGCTGCGCTTCCTGCTTGCGTTCTGTGTCGCGCCGGTTGCGGCGGCGGAACTGCAGGAAGTACGGCAGCACCACCACCACCACCACCAGCGCCGAGGCCGCCCACATCACGCCGGACTCCGACATCAGAAGCGGTATCCGATCTCGAACGCGGCCCGCGGACCGCTTACGTCGTCGCCCTGGGCGTACTCTCCCTGGCCATACAGCCAGAAGCCCCGCGCCAGCTCGGCACGGGCGGAAAGGCGCAGCCACTGGTTCAGGCGTCGGGAGCCGGTCGCGGCCTTCAGTGTGTAGCTCGAGAGGACCCAGGCGAGGTCCGTGGTGACCGACCGCGTCGTGCGCCCGATCCGTGCGCTGCCCTGGTAGCCGCTCGTCGACCCGTTGGTGAAACCCGAGGCGTCGAGGCTGCCACTCACGTGAGTGGAGAGCAGGTTCGGATCCCGCACGCCGCCGCCGAAGGAGTAGGCCGTGGCGGACTGCTGGTCCTGGAGGCGGACGCCGAAGAAGCCCGAGGCGCCCATCCCGCCCGACCGGGTCGCGTCCACGCTGGCCCGGAACCCCTGATGGAGGAAGGTGTCGAAGAGGATGTCGGGCACCGAGCGAGTCTCGGCGGTGCGGTAGTTCCGTCGCTGGTCGTAGGAAACCACGCCCGACGAACCGGGTGTCATCCGGTAGGACGCGGCGAGGGAGAGATTCGAAAGCTGTGTCGTCTTCCCGTCGGGGCCGGCGCGCCAGCCGCGGAGCAGGTCCAGTTCGAGCCATTGCGAGAAGTTGAAACCCCTGGCCACGAAGCGGCCCTGGTATCCGAGGTACTCACGGCTGACCTCCGAGCCCGCCAGCTCGCGCACGCCGAAGACGAGGGCGTCGTAGTTGCCGGGCCAGTAGGCTCCGCCTGCGGCGAGGCGCAGGTAGCCCCCGTACTTGCTCCCCGACTCGAAGCCGGTCGCGTGCTCGACGTCCGCGCGTTTGCCGAAAAAGCCGCCGAGCCGGAACGCTCGGTAGGCCCGGAACTCGGCGGTGGCGCCATCCAGATAGCCCAGCCCGAGGCTCGAGACCCCGATGCGCCCCGCCTCGAAGCTGAAGCGCCCATCCCGCGGGTCGTAGCGCGCCGACAGCTCATACAGCCGGTCGCGCCGCTCGTTGCTCGGGATCCCCTGGAAGCCCGGCGGGTTTGCCCGCAGGTCCTGCCGGGTCCTGGCTCGAGCGTTGAACTGGAGAGGCTGGCCACCGATGTCCCAGAGGCCCACATCGAAGCGTCCGTTGCGCTGCTCGAAGTCGAGTTTGCTCGCGGTGTGGTCCCAGAGCTTGTTCCAGCCCAGGGAAATCCCGCCCCGCGCCCGGGCCCAGGGCACTGGCTCCGTTCGCGTCTTCTCCTGTGTGCGGGGCAGTGTCGCCGGGGTCGCGGCCGGAGCGACGTTCACCACGCTCGTTTCCGGGGGGGCGACGGCGGCCTTCTGGATGACGGCTGCGTCACCCGCCTGTACCGGCCGCGTCTCGCTCACCACTTTGCACGAGGCCGAATGCTCGGCGAGGAAGACGACCTCCAACTCTCCGATGGCGCTCCCCTTGGACACGACCGAAAGCCGGTCGCCGACGGCAAGCCCGTTGGCGCTGCCGCCGGCCAGGTAGACGGTCCCGGCTGAGCGGTACTTCACTTCCAGGCGTATCTCCCCGGCGCGGGCGGGCGCCGCCAGGGAGACGAAGGCGACACAGCAAAGCAGATGGCGCATGTCAGTCTCCCTTGTCTCCGCGGGGATGGCATCGGTAGCAGGCCGGGCTGCTGTAGCTGTAACCGCCTACCTCCCTGTGGTGGTCGTCCACTTTCGACTTCTCGTGCTCGTGGCAGTTGATGCACTCGAAAGCCCTGTAGTTGCCCGGGTTCAGGTGGCAGGTCTGACAGTTGTTCCAGACGCCGCGGTGCTTGCCGGAGTAGATCGGGAAGAAGCTGCCGTCATGGTCGAAGCTCGCCGGCCGCCAGGCGTTCGTCGTGTGACAGTTCTGGCAGTCGGTCGGGAAGCCGGCTGCCCGATGCTTCGGGTTGCTCGTGTTGTTGTAGTTGCCCTGATGACACGCGTAGCAGTTCGTCGGAGTGCCCGCGTAGCGGCCGCCGCTGTGGCAACGCGCGCAGTCCACGCGCAGGTGCGCGCCCGTCAGGCGGAAGCGGGTCTTGTTGTGGTCGAAGCTCGCCGGCCGCCAGGCTTTCGTAGTGTGGCAGTTCTGGCACTGGGTCGGGAAGCCGTTGTGCCTCGGATTGGTCGTGGCGTCGAAGTTCGCCTTGTGGCACGCGTAGCAATCCGTTGGAGTGCCGGCGTAGCGGCCGCCGACGTGGCAGCGCGCGCAGTCCACCTGCTGATGTGCACCGGTGAGCGGGAAACGGGTCTTGTTGTGATCGATCCCGCTTGCGGGCCTCCACGCGCTCGTGCTGTGGCACGACTCGCAAGTGCGGGCCAGGTTGGCGGCCGCATGGTTCGGGCTCGTTGTCGAGTTGTAGTTCGCCTGGTGGCAGGAGTAGCAGTCCAGCGGCGTTCCCGCGAACTTGCCGCCCACGTGGCAGCGGGCGCAGCTCACGGCCTGATGTGCGCCGGTCAACGGGAAGCGGGTCGTGTTGTGATCGACGCCCGTGGCCGGGCGCCAGCCGGTGGCCGTGTGGCAGTCCTCGCAGCGGCGCGAGAAGCCTCCCTTGGCGTGGTCGGGGCTCTTCGCGTTCAGGTAGGACTGAACGTGGCACTGACCGCAGTCGGTCGTGGTGGTGGCGTACTGGTTCGGCTGCTGGCCGCGATGGCAGCTATCGCAGTCCACGTTGGCGTGGGCGCCGGTCAGCGGAAAACGCGTGCGGCTGTGGCGGTCGGCCATCGAGCGCTGGTTCGTCCAGCTCTGGGGCGAGTGGCATGCCTCGCAGCGCAGGCCGAGCTCACCCTTGTGGGTGTCCTTGTGGCAATCCGCGCAGGCCGTCCCGACGCGCATGAACACGAGGCTGCGGTGGCAGTCGCGACAGCTCACCTGGCTGTGGGCGCCTTCGAGGGCGAAGCCCGTGGCGTCGTGCTTGAAGCCGGGCGTCTTCACGACCGGCGTCCAGCGCTCGGCGCTGTGGCACTGGGCGCACTCGAGCCGGTCGTCCCCGTGGGGATTGGCGCTGCCTTGCGGCTGGGGCGCCGCGCGCAGGGCAACCAGTGGCGCAGCCAGCGGGAGCACGCAGGCGAAGAGCAGGAGAGGACGCAGCTTCATGATTTTCCTTCCGAGGCGTGGCAGTCGCGGCAGTTGGAAGCGAGCGGCTTGTAGCGGACGACGGGTTTCCCTTCGCGGTCTTCCGGTTTGTGGCACTTTGCGCAGGCGACCTTGACGTGGGCGCCGTCGAGGCGATAGGCAGCGTCGCGGTTGTGATCGAACCGGTCGGCCTTCCAGGCGTCGAGCCCGTGGCAGCGTTCGCAGTTGGTCGCGCCAGAGACAACGAACTGCCCGAGGTGGACGTCCCGATGGCACGACTCGCAGAGAAGCGGCAGGCCCGCGAAGCGGATGCGCTCGCTGGGCGTGCCGACGTCGGTCTTCGTGTGGCACAAGGTGCAGGCGGCTCTCAGGTGGCCGCCCGCGAGCGGCAAGCGCGTGGCGCCGTGCTCGAACACGACCTTGCGCCAGGAGTCGACCCGATGGCACGTCTCGCAGCCGGCCTTCTGCGCGTACTTGTCCGTCTCGCCCTTGTGCGGGTCCTTGTGGCAGTCCGTGCAGCGGGCGTACGTCAAGCGGTAGACGGCCGTCTTCTGGCCGCTCAGCCGGCGATGGCACGCGTCGCAGGCCACGGCGAGGTGGCCTCCCGCCAGGGGATAGGCGCTCTGCTGGTGGTCGTCGATCCCGAAGCGGGCCGGGGTGAAGCCCTGCACGTCGTGGCACGCTTCGCAGCGCCCCCTGTCGGCGCGCTTCGCGAACTCGGCGCGGTGCGCATCCTGGTGGCAGCTCGTACAGGTCTCGTGCTTCAGCGCCGCGGTGCGCCCTGCCGTGTGGCACTTGTCGCACGCCACGGCCAGGTGGCGGCCGCGCAGGGGATAGGCGGTCTTGTCGTGGTCGAAGGACGTCTTCTGCACGCTCGACCAGCCCGTAGTCGTGTGGCACGAGGCGCAGGCGGCGCCGAGCCGGCCCTTGTGGACGTCGGCATGGCAGCTCGTGCACTGCTGGAACGCGACTCCGCGGTACTTGCGGAACGTAGCTCCCGAGGCGTCCGCCGCCGCAGCGTGGCACTTCTCGCAGGCGACCGGCGCATGCCGGCCCGTGAGGGGGTAGCTGGTGCGCGCGTGGTCGAAGCTGGAGGCGGGCTTCCAGCCGTCCATGCTGTGACACGAACGGCAGTCGGCCTTGAGGAACTGCCCGTGGTGCGGATCGGCGTGGCAGGCGAGACAGGCCGTGCCAAGGCCGAGGTACGTGCGGGCGGTGTCGACGCTGCCCTGGCCGAGGGCCTTCGCGTCTTGGAGGTGCTTCGCCTGGTGGCAGGCGCCGCACGCGAGTCGCGCGTGCTTGCCCTCGAGTGGATAGCCGGTGTCGCGATGCTCGAAGGCTTGGCGTCCCTGCTTGCCCCACCAGACTAGCTCGGCGGCTCGGCCCTGGTGCTCGACATGGCAGGTGTCGCACTTCTTGTAGTCGGCTCGCGCGTGGAGCCCGCGGCCGGCGTCCACGCGCTGCTTCAGGGCCGTGTGGCACGCGAGGCAGCGGTCGGAGGCGACGCCCTTGCCGGGGTCATGGCACTTGAGGCAGCCGCCGCTCCCCTCCAGTTTCACGTGGGGTCTTGCGAGCTCGCCGGGGGAGATCTGTGCGGGGGCGGGACGCGGGAGAAGAGCAAGCGTGGCCATGAGCAGGACGCGCCTCATCGCCCCCATCCGTAGCCCGTCACCGACGCGACCACGACGTGGACCGCCATGAACAGGTACATCACCACGGCGAACGGCTTGTGGATCACGTGCCAGTGGTGGAACAAGCGATGGAGCGCGTCCCAGAAGACGATGCGTCGGCGAACGATGGCCTTCTCCCTGGCCAGCCGCAGCAACTCGACGTAGGCCTGGGGAGGAATGCCTCGGCACTCGCGGCTGAAGGCGCGCAGGTTGCGTCCCAATGCGAGATTGGCCCCCAGCAAACCCCCGAGAGTGCGGAAGAGCCCCCGCCGCGCGGACGGAGACGTCAGCTCGTCCAGCCGACGCTGCAGCCGTGCGTCCAGCCCAACGGCCGCAAGGCGGGCCGACAGCGCCCGGTCTTCCTCGAGGATCTCGGCGAGGGTCAACTCCTCGCCGGCGCGGGTGCGGGGGATCTGAAGGTAAAGATAGCGACCCAGGACGCCCGAGAGCGCCACGGCGATCATGGACCAGAAGCTCAAGGCCACGAGTCCCTGGACCTTGAAGGAACTGTGCAGGATCACGAAGAGCGGTCCGATGGAACCCAGGAAGATGTGGATGTCCAGCCAGCGGCTCAGCGGACCGAGATGGCGGAAGACGCGCACCCGCTTCCGGACCGAGTACAGCAGCAGCAGCAGCAGCATCGCCGAGCCGACGACGCCCAGGGGCTGGCCGATGCTGCCCCCCGGCTTGAAGCGCCAGTAGCCGTCGTGATGCGCGCGCTCGGTCAGCGGCGTCGCATAGAACGCGTGGCCGGACCAGAGGAACGCAAGGACTGCGGTCAGCGCCGCCACGTAGAGCAGAACGAGGATGACGCGGAAAACCAAAACGCGCCAGCGGCTCGGCTCGTCGCGAGCATGGGAAGACGGGCGAAGGTCCGCGCGCATCACTAAGCACACAGAAGTACCTGGAGCAAAGGAGCTGCCCATTCGGCACCGGCCGAGACCGGGGCGTCAGGCGGGCTTGGCTCTACCTCAGCTGACAGGCTCCTGTTTGGGCGAGCCCGGCGAGTGTCTCTCTTCTCCGTGCGGCGTTCGATCGAACGGGAGACGGAGCGGGTATGGGTAACGGAACGAAAAGTCCGTGCACGGTCGGAGACTAGTCGCCGGCGGCAGGCGAAGTCAGTGAGCGATCTCACTCGCGATCTGCGCCCTCGCGAAGATCCTGCGCGTGCGCCGGGGGCGCCTCAGGCAGCCCGCTCGCCGCTTCTCACGAAGGCCGCGAACCCCTTGCGGTCCTGGGCCGCTGCCGCGATCCTTGCAACGGCCTCCTTCAGGTCTTCGAGACCGGTCGCGATCGACAGGCGCAGGTAGTGCTGGCCCTCCGCGCCGAGCGCGCCGAACGAGCGGCGATCCAGGCTCGCGACGTGGTACCGGAAGAGCAGGAACATCTGGAACAGCGTCGCGGGGCTCGAGCGCTGGCGCACTCCGTCCGGCAGCTCGTGGTAAGCATCGACGGCGCCCAGCAACTCGCACAGAGCACCGATGTTCGGGAACGCGTAGAACGCTCCTCTCGGCGTCTCACAGGTGATTCCGGGGATGGCATTCAGCCCCTGTACGACGACGTCACGGCGTTCCTGGAACGCCGTGACCATGCGCTGGATCTCCGGGGGGCTGAGGGCGGATTCGATGGCGAGCTTCGCGCCCATCTGGTTGTAGGCCGGCAGGCACGAGTACACGTTGATGTTGAGGTTCTTGAAGACCGCTGCCTCGCCAGCCGTCGGGAAGACGGCCCAGCCCAGCCGCCCGCCGGTCCACGAGTACGTCTTCGAAACGCCCGAGACGATGACCGTCCTTTCCGCCATCCCCGGGATTGAGGCGATCGATTCGTGCCGAAGGCCGTCGAAGATGATCGCCTCGTACACCTCGTCGGAGTAGACGCGCGCATCCGGCGGAGCCTGGCGCCGGATGGCGTCTGCGATGTCCGCAAGCTGCTCGCGCGTCGCGACGCCCCCGGTCGGGTTGGAGGGGAAGTTCAGGAAGATCAGCTTGGTCCGAGGCGAGATCAGCGGCTCGAGCTGTGCGCCGCTGAACGAGAACCCCTGGCGCTCCTCGAGTTGCAGCGGCACGGGCACAGCACCGACGTAGCGCGTGAACGACTCGTAGATCGGAAAGCCGGGGCTCGGATAGACGACCTCGTCGCCCGGGTTGCAGTAGACCTGCTGGCAGAAGCCGATCGGCGGCTTGCCCCCGGCGAACACCACGACGCGGTCGGGTGTGATCTCGAGGCCGCGCCGCGCTCCGACGTCGCGGGCGATCGCCTCGCGGAGCGGCAGGATTCCTTGCGGGTCGCAGTAGTGCGTGAGGTCGTTGTCGAGGGCCCGCTTGACCTCTTCGCGAATGTGCTTCGGCAGCGGGAAGTCGGGCTCGCCCAGGTTGCACTTGATGACGCGGTGCCCCTGGTCTTCGACTTCCTTGATGTACGGCCCGATCTTGAATGCGTTCTCCGTTCCAAGAAGCGCAACCCGCTCGGCAAACAGGGTCATGGCAGTCCTCCGCTGCTTTGGTCGAAAAGCAACAGCCATGCCATGAGCCACGTGCAGGGCGCTGGCTTCGATATTGCAATTTGTCGTTCCCAGGCCGCGCTGTTGCGCAGACCTTGCGCACCACCAAGGCCCCTGGCGCAAACCATGTTTCCCATCCTCGAAGCCCGCTTCCTCGCCCCCGACATCAAGCTCTTCCGGATCCACGCGCCGCGGATCGCCCGGAAGCAGCGAGCCGGCCAGTTCGTGATCGTGCGCCTCAACGAACAGGGCGAGCGCATCCCGCTCACGATCGCCGCTTCCGACGCCGAGCGCGGAGCCATCACGCTCGTGGTGCAGGGCATCGGCAAGACGACCCGGCTCCTGAACTCCCTGGAAGCGGGCGACTCGATCCGCAACGTCGTGGGCCCGCTCGGGAAGGCGTCCGACGTGCAGCGCTACGGAACCGTGGTGGTGATCGGCGGCGGCGTCGGCACCGCCATCGCCTACCCGACCGCACGGGCCATGAAAGCCGCGGGCAACACGGTCCTCTGCATCGTGGGCGCGCGGACACGAGAGCTGGTGATCCTGGAGAGCGAGGTCCGCGCGGTGAGCGACGAGTGCTTCGTCCTCACCGACGACGGCACGTACGGCGAAAAGGGTTTCGTCACCGCAAAGCTCGCGACCCTGATCGAGGCGGGGCGCAGGCTCGACCTGGTGCTCGCCATCGGCCCCGTGCCGATGATGCGGGCGGTGGCGGAGCTGACGCGGCCGGATCGGATCAGGACCATCGTGAGCCTCAACTCGATCATGGTGGACGGCACCGGCATGTGCGGCGGCTGCCGCGTGGCGGTGGCCGGCCGAAACGAATTCGCCTGCGTCGACGGCCCGGAGTTCGACGCCCACCAGGTGGACTTCGGCGTCCTCACCCAGAGAAACGCCATGTACCGCACGGCCGAGCGCTGCGCCCTCGAGGAGTACGAACGGCGCCTCTCGACCGCCCCGGCAGCGGAGAGCGCATGAACCCGCTCAAGCCGAAGGAGCGCATGAAGATCGCGCGCCAGGCGATGCCGGAGCAGCACGCCCACGAGCGGACCCACAACTTCAGCGAGGTGAACCTCGGCCTCGACCTGGAGCTCGCGAAACAGGAGGCGCTGCGCTGCTTGCAGTGCGCCAAGCCCACCTGCATCGACACCTGCCCCGTCGGCGTGAACGTGAAAGCCTTCGTCGACCTGATCCTGGCCGGCGACTACCTCGGTGCGGCCGCCAAGATCCGCGAGGACAACGTGCTCCCGGCAGTCACGGGCCGCGTCTGCCCGCAGGAGGAACAGTGCGAGGGCGGCTGTGTGATGGGCAGGAAGGTCGCGCCACTCGCCATCGGTTACCTCGAGCGCTTCGTCGCCGACTACGAACAAAGCATGGGAAAGATCGGCCTGCCCCAGCGCGCGGCGGCGACGGGCAAGCGCGTGGCGGTCGTCGGCAGCGGGCCGGCGGGGCTCACGGTCGCGGGCGACCTGGTGCAGCGCGGCCACGACGTGACGGTCTTCGAGGCGCTCCACGAGATCGGCGGCGTCCTCGTCTACGGCATTCCCGAGTTCCGTCTGCCGAAGGCGATCGTCCGACAGGAGGTCGAGAACCTGGGCCGCATGGGCGTCCGCTTCGAGACCGACGTCGTCGTGGGCAAGACCGTCACGCTCGACGAGCTGCTCGGCGAGGAGGGCTTCGACGCGGTCTTCATCGGCACCGGCGCGGGCTTGCCGCAATTCCTGAGAGTGCCCGGCGAGAACCTGAACGGGGTCTACTCGGCCAACGAGTTCCTGACCCGCGTGAACCTGATGCGCGCCTACCGCTTCCCGGAGTACGACGAGCCCGTCTACGACTGCCGGGGCAAGGACGTCGCGGTGGTCGGCGGGGGCAATACGGCGCTCGATGGGATCCGCACAGCGCTGCGGCTCGGGGCGAAGAACGCGTACCTCATCTATCGGCGCTCGGACAAGGAGATGCCGGCGCGCGCCGAAGAGGTGAAGCACGCGAGGGAGGAGGGCGTCCAGTTCCTGACGCTCACCAACCCCGTCGCGTTCCTCGAGGGCGCGCCGGGCTGGCTAGGGGCGGCCCGCTGCATCCGCATGCAGCTGGGGGAGCCCGACGAGTCCGGGCGGCGGCGGCCGGTGGAGATGCTCGGCTCGGAGTTCATCCTGCCACTCTCGGTCGCGATCATCGCGGTCGGAACGAGCGCGAACCCCCTCGTGCAGTCCACCACCCCCGATCTCAAGACGCGCCAGCGGGGATACATCGAGGCCGACCCCGCGACACTGCGCACCTCGAAGCCTGGCGTGTTCGCGGGCGGCGACATCGTCACCGGCGGAGCCACGGTGATTCTGGCCATGGGCGCGGGCCGCAAGGCCGCCCGGGCGATCGACGACTACTTGAGGACGGGAGGGCCGTCATGGAGAGCTATCGGCTGAAGCGCGATTCCCTGGGGCAGAACCGGCTCGAATGCCCGTATCGAGGCGCCCGGCTGCTGCGCCATCCCATGTACACGAAGGGCACGGCGTTCACCGAGGAGGAGCGGATCGCGTTCGGCCTGGAGGGCCTGCTCCCCCACCACGAGAGCAATCTCGAGGAGCAGCAGAAGCGCGTCTACGCCAACATCACGCGCAAGACCGACCCGCTCGAGAAATACATCGGCCTGGCGGCGCTTCAGGACCGCAACGAGCACCTCTTCTATCGCCTGCTGGTGGACCACATCGAGGAGTTCCTCCCGATCGTCTACACACCGACGGTCGGGCGCGCCTGTCAGGAGTGGAGCCACATCTTCCGTCGCGCGCGCGGACTGTGGATCACGCCGGAGCACCGCGGCCGGATCGAGAGGGTGCTGGGCAACGCGCCGTTCGACGACGTGCGTCTCATCGTCGTGACCGACAATGAGCGCATCCTCGGCCTCGGCGACCAGGGTTGCGGCGGGATGGGGATCCCGATCGGCAAGCTGGCCCTCTACACGGCGGCCGCAGGCATCCCGCCCTGGCAGACGCTGCCGATCAGCCTGGACGTCGGGACCGACAACCAGGGCCTGCTCGGCGACGAGCTCTACCTGGGCTGGCGCGGCCGGCGCCTGCGCGGGCCCGAGTACGACTCGCTGGTCGAGGAATTCGTGCAGGCCGTGAAGCACCGCTTCCCGAAGGCGCTGCTCCAATGGGAGGACTTCAAGAAGGTCAACGCCTTCCGCCTGCTCGACCGCTATCGCAAGGTGCTTCCCTGCTTCAACGACGACATCCAAGGGACCGCCGCCGTGGCGGTGGCCGGCATCGTGGCCGGCGCACGTGTGTCCGGGATTCCGCTCGCCGAACAGCGTGTGGTCCTGCTGGGTGCGGGCGCGGCCGGCGTCGGCATCGCGCGCCTTATCCGCAGCACGCTGGAGGGCGCGGGCCTCTCGGGCGAAGCGCTGCATCTGGCGACCGCGAACCTCGACAGCCACGGCCTGCTGGTGGACGATCAGCCCATCGACGACGTCCACAAGCGTGATTTCGCCTGGCCAAAGGCCGCCGCGGAGAAGGCGGGCCTCGGCGCCGGCAAGCCGCGCGACCTGCTGGCCGTGGTCCGCGCGCTCAAGCCCACGGTTCTGATCGGGACGTCAGGCGAGCCGGGCACGTTTACCGAGGAAGTAATCCGTGAGATGGCACGCCACGTGGAGCGGCCGGTGGTCTTCCCGATGTCGAACCCCACGAGCAAGTCGGAGGCGAAGCCGGTCGACGTGATCCAGTGGACGGACGGCCGCGCCCTCGTCGCCACGGGCAGCCCGTTCGACCCGGTGGAGTTCGGCGGCCGCCGCATCACGATCGGCCAGGGCAACAACTCGTTCGTCTTCCCAGGCGTGGGGTTGGGCGTGATCGTCTCCGAGGCGCGGGAGGTCACCGAGTCGATGTTCGCGGTGGCGGCCGACCGCCTGGCCAAGGAGGTCCACGCAGAGGACCTGGCCTCGGGCAACCTGTTCCCGCCGATCCATCACCTGCGCCGCGTGACGGCGCGCATCGCCGAGGCCGTGGTGCGCGAGGCGCGCGAGCGGGGCGTGGCGGAGCGCGTGCTCGAGGACGGGCAAATCCCGGCCGCGGTGGCAGCGGCCATGTGGAATCCCAGCTACGCGCCGATGGATCCGGCCCCGGCGGGACGGGAGGGGCCGGGAGTCGCTCACGCATAGGAGAGTCCCATGACCACGATGACTTTCGGAACCCGGCGAGGCGTCTTCGTCGACGTGTCGACACTCCCGGCTGCCGAGCGCAAGCCGCTCCCGGCCGTGCACGTCGGGGCGTTCGAGGCGCTCGACCTGCTCTACCGGGCGCTGTGCGCGATCCTCTACAACTACGTCCCGATGTCCGGCCACCCGGGGGGCTCGATCTCCTCGGGCCGCTTCGTAGCGGCTCTGCTGTTCGACGCGATGGACTACGATTTCGCGCGGCCCGATCGTGACGACGCGGACATCATCTCGTACGCGGCCGGCCACAAGGCGATGGGCCTGTACTCGATGTGGGCGCTGCGTGACGAGGTCGCGCGGCTGGCGGCGCCGGAGCTGCTGCCCGAGCTGCGGTACCGCCTCCGGCTGGAGGACCTGCTCGGCTTCCGCCGCAACCCGGTGACGGCGACCTCGCTCTTTGCGCGGCTTCAAGCCAAGCCCCTGGACGGCCACCCGACGCCGGCCACACCGTTCGTGCGTCTCGCGACCGGCGCTTCGGGCGTGGGCCTCGCGGCCTCCATCGGCCTGGCGCTCGCGGCCCGCGACTACTATGGCAAGAAGGCGCCGCGTGTCCATGTCGTCGAGGGCGAGGGGGGGCTGACGCCGGGCCGCGTGGCCGAGGCTCTGGCGGCCGCCGGCACGGCTTCGCTCGACAACGTCGTGCTGCACCTCGACTGGAACCAGGCCTCGATCGACTCCGATCACGTGTGTCGCGACGACGGCCGTCCGGGCGACTACGTGCAATGGAGCCCCCAGGAGCTGTTCCATCTCCACGACTGGAACGTGGTTTCCGTGCCCGACGGGCTCGACTTCCAGCAGGTGATCGCCGCGCAGCGCGTGGCCGCCGCCTTCACGAGCGGCCAGCCCACGGCCATCGTCTACCGCACCGTCAAGGGTTGGCAGTACGGGATCGAAGGGCGGGCCTCACACGGCGCAGGACACAAGCTCTGCTCCGAGGGCTTCTACAAGGCGACCACGGCGCTCACGCAGCTCGCCGGCGCCTGTCTACCCAGCTGCGAGCGCGAGCATCGTCGCTGCGAGGACCCCGCGCGGGGCAAGGCCGTGATGGAGGAGTGCTTCTGGGACGCACTGGGCATCGTGAGGGGCCGGCTCGAGGAATCCCGCGAACTGGTCGAGACCATGTGCTCGCGGCTCGTGGCGGCCGCGGCGCGGCTCGAAGGGCGGAAACGGCTGCCCCGGGCCGAGGCGCCCCGCGTCGAGGCCGTCTACGAGCTAGCCGCTCGCGGAGGCGCTCGGATCCCCTCGGAGCTGCGCCTCGTCGCCGGCAGCTCGACGACGCTGCGCGGCGAGCTGGGCAAGGCGCTTCAGCTCCTCAACAAGGAGTCGCGGGGCGCCCTGTTCGTCGCCGCGGCGGACCTCTTGGGTTCCACGTCCGTCAACACCGCCGGCGCCGGCTTCGCGGCTGGGTTCTGGAAGGCGGAGGACAACCCCGTCTCGCGGCTGCTCTCGATCGGCGGGATCTGCGAGGACGCCATCGCGGGCGTGCTGTCGGGCCTCTCGAGCTACGGCCGGCACATCGGCGTGGGCTCCTCCTATGGCGCGTTCCTCGCGCCACTCGGCCACATCGCCTCGCGCCTGCACGGCATCGGGGCCCAGGCGCGCCGGGCCATCGCCGACGATCCCTACCGGCCGATGATCCTGGTCTGCGCCCATGCGGGGCTCAAGACCGGCGAGGACGGCCCGACCCATGCCGACCCACAGGCCCTGCAGCTGCTGCAGGGCAACTTCCCGCAGGGTGTCGCGATCACGCTGACACCCTGGGAGCCGCAGGAGATCTGGCCGGTGCTGGCCGCGGCGCTGGTGCGGCGGCCGGCGCTGATCGCGCCCTTCGTCACGCGGCCGAACGAAAGCGTCCTCGACCGCGAGGCGCTCGGACTGGCTCCGGCCGAAGACGCGGCGAACGGGCTGTATCTGCTGAGGGCAGGCCGGGATGGCGACGGCACGCTCGTGCTCCAAGAAAGCGCCGTGACGTACGCCTTCGTGCAGGACGTGCTGCCGCTCTTGGCCAAGGACGGCATCGCGCCCTGGGTGTATTACGTGTCGAGCGCGGAGCTGTTCGACCTGCTGCCCGACTCCGAGCAGAAGCGGATCTTCCCCGCGCAGCGCGCGCGAGAGGCGATGGGCATCACCGGCTTCACGCTGCCGACGCTCGAACGCTGGCTGCGCTCCGAGAGCGGCCGTGCCGCGACGCTGCATCCGTATCTGAAGGGGCACTTCCTCGGCAGTGGGTCCGGCGAGAGCGTGCTGGCGGAGGCCGGGCTCGACGGCGCCGGCCAGTACAAGGCGATCCGCCGCTACCTCGACGCGCGCGCACGTCCCCGCGTGACCGTGGCCTGAGGCGCCAACAAAGCCCCCTCGCCTCGCCCCGTGCTCATGTCCCTCCCGGCTGGGTTAGAGTCCACAGGATGAGGCGCTGGTGGCCCCTCGCCTTGATTCTGGTGGTGGCGGCGCTGCTACGATTCACCGCGCTCGGCTGGGGCCTGCGGCACCTGCCGCACAACGACGAGCGCGCCTTCGTCGAGAGCGTGTCCGAGATGCTGGCGGCGGGCGACCTGAACCATCGCTTCCCTCAGTACCCGGGCCTGTTCAGTTACTTCCTGGGGGCGGCGCTGGCGTTCCTGCCCGCACCCCAGACGACGCCCGCCGCCTACCTCGTCGCACGCGCGGTGAACGCCAGCTTCGGCGTGCTGAGCGTCCTGCTGACGTACCTGCTGGGGCGGCGTCTGGGGGAGCGCGCGGGCCTCTTTGCTGCCGCCCTGCTCGCGGTATCGCTGCCCGAGGTCCGTACGGCTCACATGGTGCGGCCCGACGTCACGCTTCATGCCTTCGCGCTCCTGGCGCTCCTGGCGTTCACGCGTCTCGGGCCACGGCTCCGGGGCGACCTCGTGTCCGGCGCGGCACTCGGTGCCGCGACGGCGGTGAAGTTCTCGGCGCCGCTCCTGGCACCGGCCTACCTCGTGCGTCGGCTCTCGAGCGACGGCTCTAGATGGTGGAAGCCCTTGCTGGCGGCCGCAGTGTCGGTGCTGGTCTTCGGGGTCCTGTCGCCCTACACCTTCCTCGCGCCGGACTCGTCGCAGGGTATCTCGAAGCAGTTCAGCTTCCACTATCGCGCTCGACCCGGGGGCCTCGACTACGGCGACACGGCGGAGGCGTACGGCAAGATCCTGTTCACGGCGGTGGGCCCGGCTGGTCTCCTGCTGGCTCTTCTGGGACCCGTGGTCGGCCGCCGCTGCTGGCGGGAGACACTGCCGCTCGCGGTGCTACCGGCCACGTTCGTGGCCGTCTTCTCCACGGCCGGCGTGCACCACGAGCGCTTCCTGATCCCGAGCCTGGGCGCCGTGTGTGTCCTCGCCGGTCTCACCGTGCGAGCCGTCGCCGCCTGGCGGCCGCTGGCCGGGCTCGCCCTCGCGCTGCTCAGCCTCGCCTCACCGGCGCTCCAGTCCCTGGGTTACGTCCGGGCGATCTCGGGCCCGACGAACAAGGACCTCGCGGTGGACTGGATCCAGGCCCACTACCCGCAGGGCGCCCGGGTCCTGGTCACGGCGGCGACCGATCTCGGTCTCGACCGCTCGCGCTTCGAAGTGACTTCCGTCCGCGCGCTGCCCACCGCCAGCCGGCTGCTGCTTGGCGAGCAGGACCTGATCGTCGCGGGCCGCCGGGATCGCGAGTTCCGTCCCGGGGTGGAAAGGATCCAGCTGATCCGCCGTAACAGCCCGTATCTCGGCGACCCCGTGTTCGTGCTCGCGCCGCCGGCGCGGGACCGCCGGCACTACGCGTCGATCGACCTGGCCGCGAGCTTGCTCTCCGCTTCCGTTGACGGCGAACGCCTGGGCGTCATTCACGACGGCGATCGGTCGAGCGCGTGGGCCACGGCGGCTCCAGCGACTGCCTACTTGGAGATCCGATTCCAGCGACTCACGACGCTGGCGCGCGTCGAGATCGCACCCGGTCGTCCGACCGAGGCAGCGCCCGAACTCGAGGTCCTGGGCGTGCGCCCCGGGGCCGCGGGCTTCGAGCGCCTGCGCCTCGTGGCAGGGCGACCGGCGCTCGCCGAGCAGGTGGCGCCGCTCAGCCAGGTCCTGTTACTCGACGCCGCGCCGCTGCTGGGCGTGCGCATTCGCCCCGTGGGTGCGCTGCCGCTCCGCTGGTCGGTGGCTGAACTCGAGCTGAAGGCGCGGGACTGAGGAGCGACGGCTCCAGCCTCAATTCAGCTTGAAGTTCACCGTCACGGTCATCACCAGGGGCACCGGCGTGCCGTTCAGCAGCGTCGGCGTGTAGACCCACTGACGCACCGCGTCGATCGCGGCCTGATCCAAG
Organism: uncultured Acidobacteriota bacterium; assembly: GCA_964442185.1. Taxonomy (GTDB): domain Bacteria; phylum Acidobacteriota; class Vicinamibacteria; order Fen-336; family Fen-336; genus CADEEV01. The sequence continues at coordinate 18,237 of CAYTWT010000099.1, read as the reverse complement.
AGCGGCGAACCGCGCATCACCTTGACGTCGGTGACGCGGCCCTCGGCGCTGATGCTGCACTCGAGGATCACGATGCGTTGCGCAAGCGATCGAGACTCGGGCCGCCGAGCCGGGCTTCGACTCGCCCCAGCGGCTCTGTTCTACTTGGCGGCGCCAGGCTTCGCGAGCGGCGGTAGCCCGAGGCGGGTCGATTCCTTCTCGACCATGACGAGGAAATCGTTGACACGGGGCAATTTCTTCCCGTTCAGGAACAACGTGGGCGTGGCCTTGACGCCCGCGCGCTCGGCCTCCTCGATCTCGGCCTTGAGGCGCGCGTCCGTGCCAGGGGCGTCGAGACAGGCTCCGAGCGAAGCGGCGTCGAGTCCGGCCTCGCTCGCCAACTTCACGACGTCGGCTTTGGCGGCCTCACGCAGTGGTTTGTCGAAGATCCGGTCGTGGTACGCCCAGAACCTGCCCTGCTGCTGGGCGCAGATCCCGCCCCGGGCCAGCCAGCAGGCCCCGACATGGACCGTATTCTTCATGTGGACGTTGCACTCCTGGTCGAGCGGGTAGTTCTTGAAGCGGACGCTGACGCGGCCCTGCGACTGGGGCAGGAAGTCCTTGAAGGCGCCGGCGATCGCGCGGCAGAAAGGACACAAGAAGTCGGAGAACTCGACGACTTGGATGCGGGCATCCGCCGGACCCTTGACGGGCACGCCGGCCAGCTCGAAGCTCTGCACCGTCGCGGCGCCGAACTCGCGCTCCGACTTGGCGGTCAGGTACTCCTGGTACTTCTGCGGATCGTCGAGGGACTCGCGCAGGCGCTGCACCTCGGCGCGCAGCGCTTCGTCGCCTCCCGTCGTGACCGCGGCCGCGGTCGCCGGTGAGCCGAGCAGCGTCCCCGCCCGATTTGCGGCGCGCGCCACGAGCGCGCCGTTCCAGGCGAACACGCCGCTGGCGATGCCCGCCGCGGCGATCGCCCACGCCGTGAACGCGAGGCGGCCGAGCGCGGCCGGGCCCCCTTTCAACCGCCGGGCCGGCCACAGTGCGACGGCCACGACGGCGTTCACCGCGTAGGTCGCAAGGCAAAGCCTGCAAAAAGCCTTGATGACGAAGCCTTGCAGGCCCAGCAGCACGAGGTCGAGGGCCAGGGCCAGCAGCGTCGCGCCGAGCGCCAGCCGTCCGGCGGCAGCCTCGGCCGCGGCTCCCGCCGACGGCGCGAGCAGGAGCAGCGCCAAGAGCGAGAGATAGAAGAGCAGGCCGAGGGCGGCGAGCGGGATGCCGGCAAACGACGAGTATTCGCTCTGCGCCACGACCTCGCAGCCGCTCGTCTGCCCGTTGCCGCAGAGCTCGTTCACGGCGCCCACGGCGCCGGGCTCGCCGTGGTGCTGCATCAGCAGGAGCGCCGCAAACAGCGCGCCCACGAGCAGCAGGAGAATCGCGCCCAGCCGTCGTCGAGAATCCATATCGGCCGCCGATCTTACTTGAGGAAGCCGCGCCGGACGAGCGGCTGGCCGCGGGCCCCTTCAGCGCCGAGCGCGTGCACGCGGAGCTGGGCGAAGTGGCGGAGGCCATGCGCCGTGGCCTGGGCGAATCCCTGGCGATCTGAGGAAACCTTTGCCCGCGCCGGTCCGTCTTGTGATCGAATGGGGGTTTGGCGTCCTCGAACGGAGGGGTGACGATGTGGGAGCGAGACGGGGTGCGAGCGTTGTTGCTGGCAGCGAGCCTGGGCCTGGCCGTGGGCGCGGGCGCTGCCGAGCCCGCGAAGAGCGTCGGCGGCTGGAGCCCGGAGTCGCTCGACACGAGTGTCAACCCTTGCGACGACTTCTTCCAGTACGCCTGCGGCGGTTGGAACAAGGCCAACCCGATCCCGGCTGATCAGGCGCGCTGGGGCACCTTCAACGCGCTCGCCGATCGCAACCGCGACACGCTCAAGGCAATCCTGGATACCGCCAGTCCGGAGGATCCCAAGCGCAGCCAGGCGCAGCAGCAGATCGGCGACTTCTACGCGACCTGCATGGACGAAGCGGCGATCGAAAAGGCGGGCGCCGCGGCCGTGAAGCCCGAGTTCGATCGGCTTGCGGCCGTCAAGAGCAAGGCCGACCTGCCTGCGGTCGTGGCGCAGTTCCACGCCGCCGGCACCGGGGTCTTCTTCAGTTTCGGCTCCGAGCAGGATTTCAAGGACGCGACCCGCGTGCTCGCCATCACCGGGCAGGGGGGCCTCGGGCTGCCCGATCGCGACTACTACTTCCGCGACGACGCGAAATCGAAAGAGTTGCGCGAGAAGTACTCGGCCCATGTGGCCCGGAGCTTCGGCCTGCTCGGCGACGCGCCCGCGGTCGCGAAGGCGAACGCGGAGGCGGTCATGGCGATCGAGACTGCTCTCGCCAAGGGTGCTCTCGACGTGGTCAGCCAGCGCGATCCGCAGAAGATCTACCACCTGATGAGCGGCAAGGACTTCGCGGCGCTCGTCCCGAGCTTCTCGATGCCCGCCTACCTCGAGGGCGTCGGAGCTCCCGCCGTGAACGAGCTGAACGTCACGGAGCCCGAATTCGTGAAGGCGCTGGAGGCGGTCGTGGCCTCGACCGATCTCGCCCAGCTCAAGACCTACCTGCGATGGCACGTCGTCCATGAAGCGGCGCCGTTCCTCTCGTCCGCATACGTTCACGAGAACTTCGAGTTCTTCGGCAAGACGCTGACGGGGGCGAAGGAACTGCGCCCGCGCTGGAAGCGCTGCGTCGATGCGACCGATGCCGCGCTGGGCGAAGCGCTCGGCCAGCTCTATGTCGAGAAGACCTTCGGGCCCGAGGGCAAGAAGCGGATGAAAGCGATGGTCGGGAACCTGGAGCAGGCGCTGCAGGCCGACATCCAGTCGCTTTCGTGGATGAGCCCGGTGACGAAGGGCAAGGCGCTCGAGAAGCTGACGGCCATCGCCAACAAGGTCGGCTATCCCGACGCGTGGCGCGACTACAGCTCGGTCAAGATCGTGCGCGGAGACGTGGTCGGAAACCGGGCGCGCGCGAGCGCGTTCGAGCTGCAGCGGCAACTGGCGAAGATCGGCAAGCCCGTCGACCGCGGGGAATGGACCATGACGCCGCCCACCGTGAACGCCTACTACAACCCGCTCCTGAACGACATCAACTTCCCGGTCGGGATCCTGCAGCCGCCGTTCTTCGACCTGAGGATGGACGATGGCCTCAACTACGGCGGCATCGGCGCGGTGATCGGCCACGAGCTGACCCACGGCTTCGACGATCAGGGGCGCCAGTTCGCTGCGAATGGCAACCTGCAGGACTGGTGGACGGAAGCGGACGGCAAGGAGTTCGAAGCGCGGGCGCAGTGCATGGTGGACCAGTATGCCTACCCCGTGGCCGACGACCTGAAGCAGAACGGCCAGTTGACGCTCGGCGAGAACGTGGCCGACAACGGCGGGGTGCGGATCGCGCACATGGCGCTGCTTGCGAGTCTCGAGGGCCAGCAGGCGGCGAAGCTCGACGGCTTCACACCCGAGCAGCGTTTCTTCCTGGGCTGGGGGCAGGTCTGGTGCGCCCAGGCGCGACCCGAGGCCGAGCGCCTGCAGGCGCAAACAGACCCGCACTCGCTGCCACGCTTCCGCGTGAACGGCGTCGTCTCCAACATGCAAGAGTTCCAGAAGGCGTTCGCGTGCCCGGCCGCGGCGCCGATGGTCCGGGGAGACAAAGCTTGCCGTGTCTGGTGAGGACGGCCGTGCTGGTGCTGCCGCTGTTCGCTGCCGGGCTCATCTCGAATGCCGGCGAGCGAGAGGCGCCCGAAGCCGCGGCGGCCAGAATCGGCGGCACCACGATTTCCTCGGCCGAGGTCGACGACAAGGCACGGATGCCGCTGTTCCAGATCCGCGTGCAGGAATACGAGACCCGGCTGCGGGTCCTGAGTGGCCTGATCGCCGACGAGCTGCTCAAACGCGAGGCCGCGGCGCGTCAGACGACGGCCGAGGCGCTGCTGCGCGCCGAGGTGCAACAGAAGGCGGCTGCGGTGTCGCCGGAGGAGATCCAGGCCGCCTACGAGAACGTGAAGGCGCGCTTCAAGGACAAGCCGGAGGCCGAAGTCAAGACGCAGATCGAACAGGAACTGAGGCAACAGCGCCTCGCTGAGCGCCGCCAGGCCTACCTGAAGGAACTGAAGACGAAGGCCGGCGTCCAGGTGTTGCTCGAACCACCGCGGCTTGCCGTGGACCCGGGCGAGGGCGCCGCGCGAGGACCCAAGGACGCGGCAGTCACGATCGTCGAGTTCTCCGACTTTCAATGTCCGTACTGCGTCCGTGCCGCGCCCATCGTGAAGAAGCTCCACGAGCTCTACGGCGACCGGGTGCGCTTCGTCTTCCGCGACATGCCGCTGCCCATGCACCCACTCGCGCCCAAGGCCGCCGAGTCAGCGGCCTGCGCTGCCGATCAGGGCAAGTTCTGGGAGATGCACGATCGGCTCTTCGCCGCCTCGGGCAAGCTGGAGGTCGCCGAGCTCAAAGCCTACGCGGGCGAACTGGGCCTGGACCGCGCCGCCTTCGACAGCTGCCTCGACAGCGGCAAGAACGAGCCGCGCTGGAAGGCGGGCAAGGCCGCGGCCGAGGGCTACGGCATCTCGGGCACGCCCGCCTTCTTCATCAACGGCCGGCTGATCCCGGGCGCCCGACCCATCGAGGTGTTTGCCGAGATCATCGACGACGAGCTCGCCCGCGCCGCGCGAGCGAAGCTCGGCGCCCAAGCGAAGTAGGAGCGCCTTACGTCTGCAGGGAGAACGGAGTGAAGTCCGTGGTCCGGTCGAAGTAGTCCTCGTGCTCGGCGCGCTTCAGGAGGTTGACGACGCGGTAGGTGAAAGGAGTCATCACGACCTCCCAGCCCACCTTGAGCGCGTAGTTGGTGAAGAGGACTTGCAGCACCTGAGTGTTGGACCAGACACCGTAGAAGGCTAGCGGGTAAAAGACCAGGGAATCGACCAGCTCGCCCGCGATCGTCGAGCCGATCGTGCGCATCCACAGGAAGCGGCCGGAGCTCAGGACCTTCATCTTCGCGAGCACGAACGAGTTGCAGAACTCGCCGCAGAAATACGCGATCAGCGAGGCGCCGACGATCCGCCACGTGCCGCCGAAGACCGTCTCGAACGCGGCCTGGTGCGGCCAACCCGGGGCCGGCGGGAAGGCGAGCACGCAGACGCTCATGAACGCGGCGAAGAGCAGGGCCGAAAAGCCGGCCCAGACCACCTTGCGCGCGCGCGCGTAGCCGTAGACCTCTGTCAGCACATCGCCGAAGACGTAACTGATCGGGAAGAACAACACCCCGGCGCCGAAGCTGAAGCCGAACAACGTGGCCACCTTCGAGGCGCCGATCAGGTTCCCGCACAGCAGCACCGTGACGAACGCCGCCATCACCAGGTCGTAGTATTTGTACGTGCGAGTCGGCGGGGCGGGAGAGGTCATCGCGGGTTGGAGGTGGTGGGCGCTGCAGGATTCGAACCTGCGACTTCCACCGTGTGAAGGTGGCACTCTACCGCTGAGTTAAGCGCCCGTCCAAAAGCAGTCTAAGCCCTCGCTCCCAGGAGCGTCAACAAGCTAAGCTACAGTCTCGGAGCGCGTCGAGAGGAGGGGATTCGAATGGGACTTCTCGGAGCCTTGCTGATCGTCTTGGCGCCCGTTCTGGTCTCGGGACAGTCGCTGAGCGACGTGGCGCAGAAGGAGCGCGAGCGGCGGCAGAAGCTCAAGGTGTCGGGCGCGAGCGCTCAGGTCATCACGGAAGAGGCGCTGAAGACCAACAAGGGAAGTCTGGCGAACGATCCGGGGGCGGCCCAGCCCTCGCCACCGCCCACGACCGAACCGGGCGCTGCCTCGAGCGCCGTCAGGGCAGCCAGCCCAACTCCGCGGCCGCCGGCGGCGGCGGGTCCGACTGTCGTCTCGGAGCAGGAATGGCGCGGCCGCGCCGCCGAGACGCGCCGCCGCATCGCAGAGCGGCAGCGACGCTACGACTATGTTTCGAGTCTCCGCTCGGGTCCAGGTGAGTCCTTCCTGGACGAGACCGGCAAGCGCGTCGTCGCCTCGCCCGAGAACCTGGCGCAGGCCTTCGCGGCGGCGCAGCTCCAACTCGATGCCGCAAGAAAGGACATGGAAGACCTCCAAGAAGCGGCCCGACGCGCGAACGTCCCGCCGGGAGTGCTGAGATAGAGTGGCCGGGATGCTGCGGCACACGCTAGCGACGCTTGCCTATCGCGGCGGCAAGGCGCTGCGCGACGCACCGCCCGAGTTCGCCGAGTTCCGAGGCGGCACGCGCACGCCGGTGCAGATCCTGGCGCACATCGGCGACCTGATGGACTGGGCGCTAAGCCTCGCGAACGGCGAGCAGGTCTGGCGCGACGCGCCGCCGCTGCCATGGGACCAGGAGGTGGCGCGCTTCTTCGCGGCTGTTCAAGCCTTCGATGCCCGGCTCGCGTCGGGGGAGCCCCTTCGCGCAACGCCGGAGGCCCTGTTCCAGGGCCCGATCGCCGACGCGCTCACCCATGTCGGCCAGATCGCCATGTTGCGCCGCATGGCCGGCGCGCCGATCAAGGGCGAGAACTACTTCAAGGCCGAGATCGCTGCCGGCCGCCTCGACCCGGAGCAGTCCAAGGCACGAGTCGAGTTCGAGTAGCGCCGGAGCCGATTCAAGAACCTCAGTGCAGTGGGCAGCGTTCCAGGGGCTCGGTGCCGGCGATGAAGGCCTCGGAGAGCAGCTTCGGGCAACCGGGGGTGGCCAAGAGGCCCGTGTCCTTGTCGATGTCCACGAAGATCACGTTTTCCGGCGGGACGTCGAAACTCCGCTGCTTCGTTCCGGCGACCGCGCCCTTCATGAACTCGACCCAGATCGGTAGCGCGGCCTTGGCCCCGGAGAGGCGGATGGGCGCGTTGTCGTCGTAGCCTACCCACACGACACACAGCAGGTCCGGCGTGTAGCCCGCGAACCAGGCGTCGCGCAGGTCGTTGGTGGTTCCCGTCTTGCCCGCCGCGTCCGCGCTGAAGCCCAGGCCGCGAGCCGCCGCCCCCGTGCCTTCGTTCAGGACGCTGCGCATCATGTTGGTGACCAGGAAGGCAGCTTCCTCGTGGACGACACGCGCTGGCGGCGGGGCCTGATGTTGCTCGAGGGTCTTGCCCTTCTCGTCGGTCACCTGCAGCACCGCCACGGGCTCGACCTTGAGGCCGCCGTTGGCGAGCACGTTGTAGGCCGTCGCCATCTCGAGAGGTGTCGCCTCGAACGCCCCGAGCGCGATCGCCGGGTACGGGCGCACCTCGGCGCCGACCCCCAGCTTCTTGTTCCATAGCTCGGCGACGCGGTCGTAGCCGACCATCTCCGCCACCTTCACGGTTGCGACGTTCAGGCTCTTCGAGAGCGCCCGGCGCAGCGTCACGTTGCCAAAGTAGCTATCTTCGTAGTTTTCCGGAATGTACTCCTTGTCTTCGAAGAAGAAGACCGCCGGCGCGTCCTCGACGACCGTCGCAGGCGTGATCGGCGGCAGCGCCGGGTCCTCGAAGATCGCTTCGAAGGCCGCGAGATACACGAACGGCTTGAAGGTGCTGCCGGGCTGGCGGTGCGCCTGGATCACGCGGTTGTACTGGCTGGAACCGTAGGAGCGCCCGCCGACCAGAGCCAGGATCGCCCCGGTGCGCGGCTCGAGGGCGATCAGGCTGCCCTGCACGGGCCCGTTCGGGTGCTTCTTCTTGATCAGCTTGTCGACGGCGTCGAGGCCCTTCGCGAGCGCGGTCTGGGCGAGGCCCTGCAAGTGCAGGTCGAGCGAGGTGTGGATCGAGAGGTTCTGCGTCTGAAGGTCCTTCGCCTCGTAGCGCTGCGCGAGCTGCTTGAGGACGAGGTCGACGAAATAGGGCGCCTCGGCGCTTTCGAGAGCGGAGAGCTCGGCGCGCAGCGGCTGCGCCATCGCCGCTTCCGCCGTGGCCTCCTCGATGAAGCCGGCCTCGCGCATCGCGCGCAACACCATGTTGCGGCGTTCGGTGGCGCGTTCCTTGTGGCGATAGGGGTTGTAGGGATTGGGCGACTGGATCATGCCCGCGAGGAGCGCCGCTTCGGGCAACGTGAGGTTCGCCACGTCCTTGCGGAAGTACATGCGGGCGGCCTCGCCCATGCCGTTGATGCTGAACGAGCCGGCCTGGCCCAGGTAGATCTCGTTCAGGTACAGCTCCAGGATTTCCTGCTTGCTCGCGCGGCGCTCGAGGACGAAGGCGAGAAACGCCTCCTGCACCTTGCGCCGAATCGTGCGCTCCGGCGTCAGGAAGAAGTTCTTGACGAGCTGCTGCGTGATCGTGCTGCCGCCTTGCAGGTAGCTCTCGGCCCGCAGGTTCCGGAGCGCGGCGCCGATGATGCGCAGCGGGTCGAGGCCGGGGTGGCTGAAGAAGCGCCGGTCCTCGATCGCAAGCACCGCCTTCACCAGCTGGTCGGGCAGTTCCTCGTAGCGCACGATGCGGCGTTTCTCGCGGCTCTCGTCGAAGAGGTACGTGATCAGCTCGGGCTCCAGCGTCTGGTTGGGGTAGCGCTTCTTGCTGCGCAGCCCGCGGATCTCCTTCACGCGGCCCTTGTCGAAGACGATCGCCACCGGCTCGACGGGCACGTCGGCGCCGGGCCGCGCCAGAAGCGTCACCGCGTTCTCGCCCACCGAGAACTCGCCGCCCTGGGCCGGGGCGTCCGGTTTCTGCTCGTACTTGAGTCCGTTCAGGATCTTCAGCAGCTCGGGCTCGGCCAGCAGCATGCCTTCATGCAAGAGCAGTGGCCGGGCGTAGAGCCGCGACGGGATCATCCAGCGCTCGCCGCTGAGGCGCTTGTCCACCATCACCCCGAACTTCACGTACTGGTAGACGACCAGCGACCCCCCAATCACCAGCGGGATCGAGAGCATCGTCAGGAGGGCGACGACGGTGTGGAAGCGTCGCGCCGAGTAGGCGTGGCCCAAAGCGCCTTCGATTATATGATCCCATCCCTATGCGGCTACGAATCCTGCCCGTCCTGCTCCTAGCCTGGCTCGTCCCCCGCGCCGAGGCGGCTCCATCCAGCGCCAAAGTCTCTCCGCCGTCCCCACCGGTCTTCGACGTCACGCTCGAGGAGGTTCGCATCCCGATGGGCGACGGTGTGCGCCTCGCCACCGATCTGTGGAGGCCGAAGGGCAAGGGCGAGCGCGCGCGTTTCCCGGTGCTGCTCGAATACCTGCCCTACCGCAAAGATGAGAGCCGTGGAGATCGCTACGACCTCTACGCCTACTTCGTGCGCCGCGGCTATGTCGTCGCGCGCGTCGACATGCGCGGCACCGGCAACAGCGAGGGCACGCTGATTCCCTACGAGTACAGCGATATCGAAAATCGCGACGGCGACCAGGTGATCGCCTGGCTGGCCGCGCAGCCGTTCTCGAACGGCAACGTCGGCATGTTCGGGATCTCCTGGGGCGGTTTCAACTCGATCCACATGGCGATGCGCAACCCGCCGGCGCTCAAGGCGATCATCGCCGTCGACGCCACCGACGACCTCTACCAGGACGACGTGCACTTCATGGACGGCATGATGCACGTGGATTCCTGGGAGATGAGCCAGGACCTCGCGAACGCGATGCCGGGCGCGCCCGAGTACCGGATCGACGAGGCGTACTTCAAGGAGCGCTTCGACGCGCCGCCCTGGATGCTCACGTACAAGAAGCAGCAACGCGACGGCCCGTTCTGGGACCGCACCGCGCTCAAGACGCGCTACGACTCGCTCCGCATCCCCAGCTTCCTGATCGGCGGCTGGTACGACGGCTATCGCGACAGCGTGCCGCGCATGCTGGAGCACCTGAAGGCGCCAGTGAAGGCGATCGTGGGCGCTTGGAATCACAGCTTCCCGCACCAGCCGTATCCGAAGCCGGGAATCGAATGGCGCCGGGAAGCGGTGCGCTGGTTCGACCAGTGGCTGAAGGGCCGGAATACCGGGATCCTCGACGAGCCGCGCCTCGCGGTCTACGTCCGAGGCTGGCATGCGCCGGGGCCGTTCCTCGAAGAAGCCCCCGGCGAGTGGCGCTACGAGGCAGGCTGGCCGATCGCGCGGATCAAGGACCGCGTGCTCTATCCTCAGGCCGACGCGCGCCTGGGCGAGGCTCCTTCATCCGCAGCCGTGCATCAGCTCCGCTACCTGCCCACGACCGGAATCGAGGCCGGCGGGCCGGTGATGTGGTTCGGCGACGTGGCCCACGACCAGCGGCCGAGCGACGCGTGGAGCCTCGTCTACGAGACCGCCCCGCAGGAAAGCGAGTTGGAGATCCTCGGCTTGCCGCGGGCGCTGCTCCGCGTTTCGGCCGACGCGCCGCGCGCCAACTGGTTCGCGCGGCTCAGCGACGTGGCGCCCGACGGCACCACGACGCTGGTGGCGAGCGCTGGCCAGAACGGGGCCCACCGCCTCTCCGCTCGCGACCCGAAGGCCCTCGAACCCGGCGAGGTCTTCCCGCTGGAGATCGAGATGCACTTCACGTCGTGGGTGTTTCCGAAAGGCCACCGACTGCGTCTTGCCGTCTCGAACGCGCAATGGCCGATGCTCTGGCCGACGCCGTGGCCGATGACGACGGCGCTTCACCTCGGCGGCGCGGAAGGCACGCGGCTGCTGCTGCCAGTGGTCCCGTACGAAGCGCGTCCGCGCCCTGACTTCCTTCCGCCCGCAACCCAGGCCGAGAGGCTGCCGGGCTTCGAGCCCCTGGATCTGGGGACGGCGTCCGGCTACGGCGAGATCTCTTCCATCGACCGCAACCCGCAACGCCACTCGACGCGGGTCAGCGCGACGAACGCGAGCGCTTCACGCTATCCCTGGGGCCAGGAGCACAACACCGAGAAGATCACCCACGAGGCCGAGGACGCCCACCCCGAGTCGACTTCGGTGCGCGGCGAGTACGCGACCACGGTGACGCTCAAGGACCGCACCCTGCTTTGGGAGAGCCGCGTGGAGCTTCGCAGCGACTCGCTGAATTTCTACTATTCGAGCGCCAGGCGCCTGCTGAAGGACGGCGTCTTGTTGCGTGAGAAGTCCTGGCAGGAAACCATCCCCCGCGATTTTCAGTAGCTCACCGGCTCCGTGGCATACTGGTCCGTGCTCGCTCGGCCCCATCTCTCGATCGCGGGGACGTGGAGGAGGCGCATGGCCGGACCCGATCCGTCGCTGCTTACGGGTGTCGTGGCTCCCGAAGTGCTAGACGCGATGCAGGCCGCGTCTGCCGCCCTGAAGCGCGTCGGGGTTCGTCATGTCGTCGTCGGCGGCCTTGCCGTCGGTGCGCACGGGTTTCCCCGGGCAACCAGGGACGTGGATTTCCTGGTTGGCGAGGAGGCCTTCGAACACCACGCGGGCGGGCTTGTGACCTTGAGGCCCGGCGTCCCCTTCCAGGTCAACCGTGTAGCCGTGGATTTCATCGGCCCAGAACCAGGCGAGGGGTTCCTGGCGGCGGCGCTCGAGGCGGAAGCGGGCTCGATGATCGAAGCTCCTCCGCTCATCTACATGAAGCTCAAGTCTCCGCGACACAAGGATCGGACCGACGTGATCGAGCTGGTCAAGGCGGGCCTCGACGTCGAGGGTTGCCGGGCTTACCTCTCGGCTAACGCGCCGTCCTTCGTCGCGGAGTTCGACGCTGCGGTCGGGCGGGCGCGAGCGGAGGACGAGTAGGCCCCCACGCGGGTCAATCGACGACCTCGAGCCGGACTCGGCCGGTGCCGGGGCCGAGCAGGCCGATGCGCTTCGCGGCTTCGTGCGACAGGTCGATCAGCCGGCCCTTGTGGTTTGGGAACAGGTCGTTGATGCGAACGATGACGCTCTTGCCAGTGGACAGAAGCGTGACGCGGGCCTTCGTACCGCAGGCCCAGCCGCCGTGCGCCGCGGTGAGCGCATCCTGGTCGAAGCGCTCGCCGCAGGCGGTGCGCTTGCCGTCGTAGCCCGGTCCATACCAGGAGGCGACGCCCTCGGCCCTGGTTCCGGGCGGCGGGACCACGCGATCGACGTTCGTGCGCGGCTTGGGGTTCGAGGCGCAGGCCGACAGCAGCAGGGCGAGCGCCGTAGCGGTCGCCGCGCGTACGACTCTCACGCGACCGTGTGGACCCGCAGCATGTTCGTAGCGCCCGCGGTGTGGCTGTGGCCCGCGAGCATCAACAACCTGTCGCCCACCGCGACCATGCCGGCTTCCTTCAGGATCCGCTCGCCCTGCACGATCATCTCGTCGGTGTTCGGGGCAAACGTCGATTTCACCGGCACGACGCCCCACCACAGGGCCAGGCGACGGAACGTGTCCTGATTGTGCGTGAGCCCGACGATCGGCACCCGCGGCCGGTAGCATGACACGAGACGGGCCGTCGAGCCGGACTCGGTGAAGGCCACGATCAGCTTGCAGTCCAGCTCCTCGGCCACGCTCGAGGCGACCCGCGCCAGGCTCCTCGCGACAGCGAACAGGCTCCCCTGCAGGATCCGCGAACGGGTTTCTTCGAGCGCCTGTGCCTCGCGGGGGCCGCGGTGGGCCTCGGTGTAGCCGGCAATGCGGGCCATCGTCTCCACGGCCTGCACCGGATAGGCCCCGGCGGCGGTCTCGGCGGAGAGCATGATCGCGTCCGTGCCGTCCAGGATGGCGTTCGCCACGTCGGAAGCCTCGGCGCGGGTCGGGCGCGGGTTCTCGATCATGCTCTCCAGCATCTGCGTCGCCGTGATCACGACCTTGCCGGCGAGGTTGGTGAGGTCGATCAGGCGCTTTTGCAGCACCGGCACTTCCTCGGTCGAGAGCTCGACGCCCAGGTCGCCGCGCGCCACCATTGCGCCGTCGGCGACCTCCAGGATGCGCTCCAGATCGTCGACGGCCTCGCGTTTCTCGATCTTCGCGATCACCGGCTGCGTCCCGCCCAGCGCGCGGATCAGCTCCTTCACTTCCTTCACATCCTCGGGCTTGCGCACGAAGGAGAGTGCCACGTAGTCCACACCGTTCGCGACGCCGAAGGCGAGGTCGTGGCGATCCTTTTCAGTGAGGGCCGGCGCCGAGAGGCTGACGCCAGGCAGGTTCATGCCCTTGTGGGACTTCAGGGGGCCACCCACGACGACCGTGCAAGTCACTTCCTCGGCCGAGCAGGCCACCACCCGCAGCTCGAGGTTTCCGTCGTCGAGCAGGATCGAGTCTCCGGCCTTCACGTCCCTGGGGAGCGGATCGTAGCTCGTCGAGATGCGCTCGGCCGTGCCTTCCAGCGTCTCGTCGATGCTGATGACGAGCTTCGCTCCGACCTTGAGGTCGATGACGCCGCCGCCCTTCACCTTGCCGGTGCGGATCTTGGGGCCCGAGAGATCCTGCAGCACCGCGACCGACTGGCCAAACGCGGCGGAGATTTCGCGAACGGTCTTCAGGACGGCGAGGTGATCCTCGTGGACGCCGTGGGAGAAATTGAGGCGCACGACGTTCACGCCGGCCTTGATGAGGGCTTCGAGCATGCCACGGTCCCGCGAGGCGGGGCCGATCGTGGCGACGATCTTGGTTCTGCGCATGACTGCGGAGAGTATGCTCTAACTACGGAGGCCAGAGGAACATGAGTTCGACCAGCGTCGCCATCCTGCTGGGGTTGCTCGACGAGGCGTTCGAGAAGAAGGCCTGGCATGGGCCCAACCTGCGGGGCTCGCTTCGCGGCCTCGACGCGAGGACCGCCGCCTGGCGCCCCGGGCCCGGCCGCCACAGCATCCAGGATCTCGTGGTACACGCCGCCTATTGGAAATACGCGGTCCGCCGGCGCCTGACCGGCGAGAAGCGCGGCAGCTTTCCACTCGAGGGCAGCAATTTCTTCGAGCGGCCGGCGGGCGAGGCCGCCTGGCAGGCCGACCTCACGCTGCTCGTCTCGGAGCATCGCAAGCTGCGCACGGAAATCGCACGGCTTCGCGACGCCGATTTGCCGAAGACGGCGAAGGGCAGTCGCGCGACGCACCTGAGCGTGGTGCGCGGCATCGCCGCCCACGACCTCTACCACACCGGCCAGATTCAGCTATTGAAGCGCCTCGCCAGAGACTGAACGGATGCCGCGGCGCCCGGCCTGGCGCGTTCAGGCTGCTCGCTTTCTTGACACTCCGTTTCGCGCAACGGTATAGTCTGCGCGCCTGATTCGAGCGCTCTTGACCTGGGCGTCCCAGGTTCCCTGAACTGATTGAGCCGGCTTCCCTTAGGAGCCGAAACCGAGGATGCTGCCCTCCTACGTTCCTGTCCTGATCCTGGCGCTGGCTGCTGTCGGCTTCGCGCTCTTCACGCTCGGTGTTTCGCAGCTGCTCGGCAAGCCTCGGCCGAACCCGGCCAAGAACTCCGTCTACGAATGCGGCGTGCCGCCGATCGGCACCGCGCGTGAGCGCTTTCCGATCAAGTTCTACCTCGTCTGCATGATCTTCATCCTGCTGGACGTGGATGCGGCCTTCCTGTATCCCTGGGCCCTGATCTTCCGCGACCTGGGTGTCTTCGGCTTCGTGGAGATGGCGCTCTTCATGCTCCTTCTGGGCGGCGGCTTCACGTACGCCTGGAAGGTGGGCGCGCTCGACTGGTAGGTCACCAGGAGCCCAAGTGCAGTTCACGCCCGAGAACAAGGCCAAGTTCGACGAGATCCTGAAGCGCTATCCTGTGAAGCGCTCCGCGCTCCTGCCCGCGCTGCACATGGCGCAGCAGCAGCAAGGCTGTCTCACGCGCGAGACGATGGAGTACATCGCGGCGTTGCTCGGGCTGACGCCGGCGCAGGTTCACGACACGGCCAGCTACTACACGATGTTCCGCTTCGAGCCGCAGGGGAAGACGCTGCTCGAGTTCTGCACCAACCTGTCCTGCGCCTTGCACGGCGCCGACGAGCTGCTCGAGAAGACTTGCAAGCGTCTGGGCGTCAAGGCAGGCGGAACCACCGACGACGGCCGCTACACGGTGACGCGGGTCGAGTGTCTGGCCGCGTGCGGCGGCGGCCCGGCGATCCAGGTGAACGGCGAGTGGGTCGAGAACGCGACCGAAGCCGACCTCTCGAAGATCCTCTCCGGCTCGCTTTCGTACCGGCCCTTCGAGTGGCCCAAGAGCCCGGGTGAGCCGATCCTGCTGCGCAATGTCTGGAAGAAGGACTCGGCCTCGATCGGCGTCTTCAAGTCGGGCGGCGGCTACGCGAACCTCGAGAAACACCTGAGACTCACGCCCGACGAGATCGTCGAGCAGGTGAAGCGATCGACGCTGCGCGGCCGCGGCGGCGCTGGCTTCCCGACCGGTCTCAAGTGGACCTTCCTGCCGAAGGACAGCCCCAAGCCGCGCTACCTCGTGGTCAACGCCGACGAGAGCGAGCCGGGCACCTTCAAGGACCGCCTGATCCTCGAGAACGACCCGCACCAGCTGATCGAAGCCAGCGTGGTCTCGTCGCACGCCCTGCGCGCGAAGCTCTGCTACATCTACATCCGCGGCGAGTTCCACCAGGCGATTCGCAGCATGGAGCAGGCCGTCGCCGAAGCCTACGCGGCTGGCCTGCTCGGCAGGAACATCCTCGGCACGGGCATCGACGTGGACGTCGTGATTCACGGCGGGGCGGGCGCCTACGAGTGCGGCGAGGAGACGGCGCTGCTCGAGAGCCTCGAGGGCAAGCGCGGCCAGCCGCGGCTCAAGCCGCCGTTCCCCGCGACCCAAGGCCTGTACGGCTGCCCGACCATCGTCAACAACGTCGAGACCATCGCCTGCGTGCCGCTGATCCTCGAAAAGGGCGCCGAATGGTTCGCGAGTTGGGGCACCGAGAAGAACGGCGGCCCCAAGCTCTACTGCGTGAGCGGCCACGTCGCGCGGCCCGGCACGTACGAGGCGCCGATGGGGCGCATCACTTTGCGTGAGCTGATCTACGACGCGAAGTACGGCGGCGGCATGCGCGCCGGCGCCAAGCTGCGCGCCGTGGTTCCCGGCGGCTCCTCGACGCCTGTTTTGACACCGGCCGAGATCGACGTGGCGATGGACTTCGACTCGATTGGGAAGGCCGGCTCGATGCTCGGCTCCGCGGGCACGATCGTCATGGACGACTCGGTGTGCATGGTCTGGATGGCGCAGCGCCTGACCTACTTCTACAAGCACGAGTCGTGCGGCAAGTGCTCTCCCTGCCGCGAGGGCACGGGCTGGATGCTGAAGCTGCTCGACAAGATCGAGAACGGCCAGGGCGTCGAGAAGGACTTAGGCACGCTGTGGGGCGTCACCGACTCGATCGGCGGCAAGACGCTGTGTCCCTTCGGCGACGCCGCGATCGCGCCGCCGCAGTCGACGCTCAAGAAGTTCCGCGAGGAGTACGAGTACCACGTGCACGAGAAGCAGTGCTGGCGCAAGGTGGCGAAGAGCTTCGAAGAAGCCAAGGCAAGGGCCGCGCGTGCCTCGCTGGCGGGGGCCTCGGCGTGAGCCCGGTCGAGCAGGAGCTGGCGATCACGGTCGCCAAGATCGTGGTCCTGATGGGCGCGCTCCTGGGTCTGTTCTCGGGCATGACGCTGGCCGAGCGCCGGATCCTGGCCTTCATGCAGTTCCGCCTCGGCCCCAATCGCACCGGCCCGTTTGGCTTGCTGCAGCCAGTGGCCGATGGCATCAAGCTGTTCTTCAAGGAAGAGCTGATGCCCGAGGGCGCCAGCTCGTGGGTGTTCTTCGGCGCGCCGGTGGTGGCCATCTTCTGCGCCTTCACGGCGATCGCCGTGATCCCCTATGGCCCGGCCTTCGACCTGCCGACGATGTCGTTCCTGCCCGAGTGGCTCGGCTGGCTGAGCGGGCTCGCGATCGTGCCGCAGATCGCCGACCTCGACGTGGGCCTGCTCTTCATCTTCGCGATCAACGCGCTCAGCGTGTACGCGATCGTGCTGGCGGGCTGGGCCGCGAACAGCAAATTCTCTTTGCTGGGCGGCCTGCGCTCCTCGGCGCAGATGTTCTCCTACGAGCTGGCCCTGGGCCTTTCGTGGGTCGGCATCATCATGCTCGCGGGCTCCTTCAAGGTGACCGACATCGTGAACGCGCAGGCCGGCGGGTTCTGGCGCTGGAATCTGGTGTTGCAGTTCCCGGCCTTCCTGATCTACCTGATCGCCGGGACCGCCGAGGTGGGCCGCATCCCCTTCGACCTGCCCGAGGGTGAGACCGAGCTCGTGGCCGGCTTCCACACCGAGTACTCGTCGATGAAGTTCGCGCTCATCCAGATGGCCGAGTACGTGAACATGATCACGGTCGGGGTGCTGGTGGCGCACCTGTTCCTCGGCGGCTGGCACTTCGGGATCCCGGGCGTGCCGCCGTCGACCTTATGGTTCCTGCTGAAGCTCGGCGCGCTGCTGTTCTTCTTCATCTGGCTGCGGGGGACGCTGCCGCGCTTTCGCTACGACCAACTCATGGACCTGGGGTGGAAAGTCCTGATCCCGGTGGCCGCGCTCAACATCCTGGTCACAGCCGGCATCGTGACTTTCTTCAGCCGATGATCGACCTGGTCCTCTTCTACGTCTTCGCCGCCCTGAGCGTAGCCTCGGCACTCGTGGTCGTGGGGCAGCGCAACCCGACCTACAGCGCCTTCTCGTTGATCGTCACGTTCTGCTCGCTGTCGGCGATCTACGGCCTGCTCGGCTCGCCGTTCATCGCGGCGCTCCAGGTCATCGTCTACGCCGGCGCGATCATGGTGCTCTTCCTCTTCGTCCTGATGCTGCTGAACGTGAAGGCGGAGACGGAGACGACGAGCCGGGCGCTGGCGGGCGGCGGCGGCGCCCTGGTGTTGCTGTTCGTGGTGCAGGTCGGTGTCACTCTGCTGAAGGCCGACGTGCTCGACACCCCGGGGGGCTACCAGGCGTCGACGATCGCGATGGCCGAGCTGTTGTTCTCGAGCCGCTTCGTCTACGTCTTCGAGGCCACCTCGATCCTGATCCTCTCGGCTCTGGTCGGGGCCGTGGTCCTGGCGAAGAAGGAACTGTGACCACGATCCCGCTCCAGCACGCCCTGATCCTGAGCCTGTTGCTGTTCGCGATCGGCGCCCTGGGTGTCTTCCTGCGCCGGAACGTGATCACGGTGTTCATGTGCATCGAGCTGATGCTGAACGCCGCGAATCTCGCGTTCGTGACCTTCAGCCGCGCGCTGGGCGCCTTCGACGGCCAGGTGTTGGTGTTCTTCGTGATGACGGTGGCCGCGGCCGAGGCTGCCGTGGGCCTGGCGATCGTGATCGCGATACAGCGCCACAAGGACAGCCTCGACCTCGACGCCTTCAGGATCCTGAAATGGTAGCGGCATGATCCAGCAGAT
>CAYTWT010000098.1:0-9202 GCA_964442185.1 uncultured Acidobacteriota bacterium | reverse complement strand
CCGCAGTTCGCGTACGAGACGTACGGGCCGCGCTCCACCATGAGGATTTCGGCCTTCTCGTCCAACCGGCGAAGGCGGGCCGCACAGGAGGCCCCGCCTGCCACCCCGCCGACGATGATGACTTTCATGTGTCTCTCCCTTTCGCGCTCGTCGTTCCCGCCGGATTGCGCGCCCGCTCGATGAGATCCATCCCCTCGCTGGCGGACACGGTGTCGAAGCAGACTTCGGGCGGACTGCCCGAGAGCTCGATGGCGCCGAGAATGCGGCGATAGGTCTCCGAGCGAAGGTGCGCCTCGAGTGCCGCCTGGGATTCCCATCTCTCGACGAGCACGACGGCGTGCTCCGGACCCTGCTCCTCGTAGATGTGGCAAGCAGCGCAACCGGGCTGGGCCCGCACGGGCCCTTGAATGGTCCGGAAGATGCTCAGTATCTCGGCACGCCGGTCCGGAGCCGGCAGGATCCTGATCGTTCCGACGATCATGCCTCGTCGTACTGCTCGATTCGTGCCGGAGCGAGGCTCGACCCGGGCGACCGGCCTAACTCATTGGCGCGTCGGAGAGTGGGAGTCTTCCGGCCGCATCGCTCCATAGAACCAGGAGGTGCGATGGTGGACGACATGTCGTCTCCGAGTCGATATCTCGTCCGTCTAGGGCTTTCAGCAGGCCCGGAGCACGTCGCTGCGGGACACCCCCTCCCGGGCGGCGATCCGGTCGAGCTCTCGCCGGATTCCAGGAGAGGTTAAGATGCTTGGATGACGCAGGTTCTCAAGGTGTCTCCGGAAGCGCCGTCCGAAGAGAGCGAGCTCGACTTCGAGCTGGCCTACCAGCGCAGCCTCTCGACCGCTCAGCGCTTCGAGATGATGTTGGCGCGCTCGCGCCAGATTGCGGAGGAGTTGATCCGGCGTGGACATCGAAAGCCTGTTGAGATCGCTAAACGATCATAGCGTCGAGTACGTGCTGATCGGCGCGACGGCCTTCCCGGTGCATGGCTATGCTCGGGCGACGCTCGACGTGGACATCTTCATTCGCGCAACGCCGGAGAACGCTCAGCGCACACGTCGCGCCCTCACCGGGTTCGGATACGACCTGACCGAGGTGACGGACGACGAGCTGCTGACCAAGAAGATCCTCATCCGCCAGTACCTGGTCGAGGCCGACATCCACCCGTACGTGCGCGGGGTCACGTTCGACGAGGTCTGGTCGAGGCGGGTCCACGACCAGCTCGGTCAGACGGCGACGGCGTTTGCGAGCCTCGACGACCTGATTCGCATGAAAGAGGCCGCGGGGCGCCCGAAGGACCTCGAGGACCTTCGCGTCCTTCGGCGTCTCCGCGGCGATTCGACCTGACAGGCCGGACCGTCCTTGCGCGAGCGCCGCCGCCAGCGCCCCGGGGCCGGCTCGGGATCTCACTCGGGGACCGCACGCGCCAGCCGGAAGGTCGTCGGTGAGCCACGAGGCGTCGCCGGCCTCGTTACTTCACCGCTTCGAAGACCGCCTTCACCTTGCCCTTGCGGACCGCGCGCTCGAGAGCGGAGTGGGCCTTCTCGTTCTGGTCGGCGTAGGCCATCGAGAACGCCGCGAGAGTGGAAACCCCGCGGCCACTACTTCTGGTGCCGGCTCAAGTACTCTGCGCGGTCGCGCTCGTACTCGGCCTCCCAGCGCTCGCCGTCGCGGTAGGCCTCTTCGACTTCCTGCGGGTGATCGTAGTAGTAGGCGAGAGCTGCGTGGACCTGTGCAAGCGTGAGAGGCACAGCGAAGACGTCGAGCATTCCCTCGGGTCTTCGGCCCTCGTGCAGGAGCTGCACGATGTCGACCACGCGGATCCGCGTGTCGTCGATACATGCCCGCCCCCCCAGCACCCTGGGGTTGTGGGTGATGTGGCCGTAGAACGCCTTCGCCACCGTAGCCATGACAACTCCATTCTATCCGGTCTCGTGGGGATGCCAGCTGACGAACAGGGTTTCCTTTCGGGGCTGTCCGGGGTTTGGGAGCCAAGGGGGGCGGCAAGGCGAGCCTCAGTAGTAGCCTTTGGCCACGACTCCCGCTGCGTTCAGGCTCGACGCGCTCGGGAGATGGTCCGTCTGTCGAGCCAGGTAGAGTTCGAACCGGAAGTGCCGGTTCAGCGTGACTTCGGAGCCCGCCTGGTAGAGGCTTCTTGCCCAGCCGTCGTAGCGTGTGTCGTAGAACCACTCGACGTTGAAGTAGGGAACGACCGCGTGATCGAGCACGACGAACTCCCGTGTGGCCTCGAGCCGCAAGCGGTAGCGAGTCGAGTATTCGCCTCCGATCCAGCGGAGGTCGGCCCTCGCCCGGCTCTCCAGCCAGACCTGCGCGGGTAACGGGGCCTTGCCCCAGAGCGAGAGGATGCCCCGGTCCTCCGCCACGGACCGTGTGCCCTCCGCGGCCTTGAAGACGCGGTCGTACCCGACTCGCGCCCAGAAGTAACGGTTGCGCTGCCAGTCCTCCGTCCGGAGAGAACGCCGCCGCCGCGGCCCGATCGGCAGGAACGAGATGTCGAGATAGGCGGCCGTGTCCAGCGACGCTTCGTCGGATTCCTTCCCCTTCGCGTAGGCAGCGTTCAGGAACAATCGCGTCCTCGGGCTCAGCCCGACGAACAGCTGGGCCTCCGGCCAGAACTCCCAGGGATCGTCGGCAGACACGCTGTCGCTCAGGGCCGTGCCGGCGCACAGAACCACGAGCAGGCTCCACTTCCAACGGGTTGATGGCGAGCATCCCGTCATGACCGCATCCCGGTCAGAAGCGAAGGCCCAGCGTGAGGGTGAGGCCCCAGTCGTTCCGCTGCGCGCCCTGCGTGGCCGGCTCGCTGTCGTAGCTCTCGTAGCCTTTGAGGCCGAGGTAGAAGTCCTTCAAGACTTCCCGGCTGAGCTTGGCACTCGCTTCCAGGCGGAAGCGGCCCCACTGGCTGAGGCCGAGGTAGGCGTTGGCGCCCACCTGGATGTCGGTGTTGGGGAAGTCGTAGGCGAAGTTCGCGTAGCTGAAGCCCAGCACCGCCTCGACGTTCGTCGTCTCCTCGCCGTCCACCGGCACCTCGTGATTGAGGGCGAAGCCCCCTCCCCCCACGAGCTCGTTGCGGGTGTTGCGGGCCAGGTAGCGCGCCCAGCCACCCGTGGCGCTGCTGCGCCACTCGTAACCAAGCTCGCGGTTCTGCTCGATCGCCCCCTGCGCGAGAAGGCGCTGCCCGTTGGTGAACAGCCGCAAGTAGGAGACGGTCAGCGAACTTCGCCGGGTGTCGTCCACCTCCGGCTGGCGGGTCAGGACTGCGTTCGCCTCCACGGAGGTCTCGAACTTCGGCCTGCGGAAACGCATCTCGCCGTCCAGGTCGAGTTGCAGGAGCTCCGAGGCGCTGGTGTAGCTGGCACCCACGTCGAGCGTGCCGTTGATCCGGTCCCAGAACGCCGATTTCACGAGCTGGATGCGCGCCACGTCGTTCAGGAGCAGAGGCAGCACGCCCTGGGTGTTCACGACCTCGAGCTGCTTCCCGTCGGCCGCGGGCCGGAGCGCGCCGAAGTGCAGCCGCCCCCCCATATCCTCGACCTCGAAGTACTCGGGCGCCGTCACCTGGGCGATGTTGCCCCACTCGATCTGAAGCGTGCCCATGTCGTCCGTCTTCAACTCGAGCCGGCCGCGGGACATCGACCTCAGCTCGCCGACGATGCGCGTGCCGTTCTCCAGCACGATCACGTCCACTTTCACCGCGGCGGCGGCGGCGCTGGACAGACCGGTCGTCATCACGATCGCGGCCAGGGCGGCGAGTGGCAGGCAGGCGCGCATGGGGCCGATCGCTCCAGCGGCACCGCGGGGCGTGCGGTGACGCGCGTCGAGGGCAAGCTGCCCGGCGGCTCCCCTGGCTCGCGCCAGGGAGGCCGCCGGGCTGCGGACGCCTACTTCACCTTCGGGGCGTATGGGTTTCCGCCCAGGGCATTCGAGATGTCGGCGATGGCTTTCTGCGCGCGAACGCTGTTGCCGGCGTCGTCGAGCGGCGGCGAGATGACCGCGATCCCGAACTTGCCGGGGGACACCGCGATGATGCCGCCGCCGACGCCGCTCTTCCCGGGGAGACCCGTCCGGTACAGCCACTTGCCCGTGTCGTCGTAGAGGCCCGCGGTCGCCATCACTGCGAGAACCTCGGGCACGTTTTCGGCCTTCATCACCTGCTTGGCGGTCACAGGGTTCTTCCCGGCGTTGGCGAGCGTGCCCGCCATCAGCGCGAGGTCCTTGGCGTTGACACTCACCGAGCACTGCTCGGTGTAGACGTCGGTCGCCTGCATCGGGTTCGCCTTGATGTAACCGTAGGCGTACATCAGGTAGCCGATGGCCTGGTTGCGCTGGTTCGTGTCGGCCTCCGACTTGAAGACTTCCTGGTTGACCGAGAGCGGCCGGCCGGCGAAGTCGGAGTAATAGCCCAGGATGTTCTTCCAGACCTCGTCCCGGGTGGCGCCCTTCACCATGCTCGTGGTTGCGATGGCGCCCGGGTTCACGAGCGAGTTCATCTCGGGGCCGCCGAGCGCCTTCTGGGAGAACTCGATCGAGACGATCGAGTTGAAGCGCATGCCGGTCGCGTCCACGCCGATCGTGTTCGCGATCGCCTCCGGGCCCTGCTCCTCGATCACCTTCGCCATCGTGAAGACCTTGGAGATCGACTGGATCGAGACCTCGGACTTGATGTCTCCCGCGGTATACACCTTGCCGTCCGTGGTGACGAGGGCGATGCCATAGATGTTCGAGTCGACCTTGGCGAGAGCCGGGATGTAGTCCGCGTTCTTGCCCTCCTTCAGGTCCTTGTATTTCGCGTGGGCCGCGTCGAGCGCGGACTGGATCTCGGCCGGGGTCTGCGCCCATGCCGCGGGCGCCGCCACGGCGAGCACGACAACGGCCACGGCGAGCCGCAGGCCTCTGCCAACCGTCTTCGCAGCGTTCATCACTTGCCTCCCAACGAGAGTTTGAAGTTGTACTTGGCCGAGAACTGGATCCGGAAGTCGTCCGAGCTGAAGCCGTCGCGGAAGTTCTCGCGCTTGCCCCACTGGATCTCCGGGCCAAGGAATACGTTCGGGGCCGGGTAGTAGAGGATGTTGGCCAGCGCGTACTGGCCCTTCTTGAACGCGTCATCCGCCTGCGCGTCGGAGTTGTCGATGTCCAGCATCGAGTAGCCCACCGTGCTGGTCCATTTCGCGTTCCAGTTGAGGTCGAGAAAGGCCGAGATGCCGAGCATGGGAAGGGCCTTGCCGACGACCGGCGTGCGCGGGTCCGAGAAGTTGTTCTGGATGCCGATGTCCACCGGGGCGTCGTTCATGTAGTTCTGGATGCCTTCGCCGTAGACCACCGAGAGCCGGGCTACGTGCTTCGCGAGCTTGAGGTTCGAGCTGACGTGGAGACCCCAGCCCGTCGCGTCGCCCGTGAGGTCGAACTGGTCGGCGTTGTTGTCGTCCCACTTGATCTGGCGCAGGATCCCAGACACTTGGACGTGGCCGAAGTCGCCCGCCTTGCGGAAGTGCGCGGACAGGTCGGGCAGTGGGAAGCGGCCCGTGACGCCTTGAAGCTCGACGCGCCCCGCGTACTCACCCTGGTCGGCGCTCGCGCCCGGCCGCTCGAGCGCGACCGCGAAGCGCGAGTCCCCGTCGGACCAGGGCGTCCAGCGCAGCTGCACGTTGCGGAAGAACACCATCCCGTTCGGCCCCCAGTACTCGATCGAGTTCGGGAACACGTCGATGTCCATGAACGGGCTCCAGGTCTGCCCCGCGCCGACCTGGCCGAGCTCGCCCCAGGCGTGCCGCAGCCGGAACGTCGTCTGCCCGGCGTCGACACCGGTGCCGAACAGCTCGAACTCGAAGATGGTCTTGATCTCGCCCGCATCCGTGGGAATGAAGCCCTTCACGCCCAGCCGGCTCTGGCGCACCCCCGCGAAGAAATGACCGTCCTCGCCGTATTGATCCTTGAAGGCCGGCAGCTTCGTCGGTCGCAGCACGTCGAACCAGTTCGGGTCGTTCTGGCCCGACTGGTAGCCCATGTCGAGCATCGCGAAGCCGTAGATGTCCAGGCGCGGCTTCGGCTCCTCCTTGGGCGTCGCGGCCTCCGCGGTCGCGGCCGCAACCGCGGGATCGGGGGACGGAGCCGCGTCCGTCGAATCGGCCCAGGCCGCTGGCGCGGCAGCGAACAGCAGCACGGCAAGCAGCAGGCCTGGGAGGGCCGGCCACTCGCAGCCGTTGAGGGTGCTCTTCATTGCCTTCTCCTCTTCGCGATCATCGCTTCTCGTCTTCACTTGGCGTCCGCCTTCTCCCACGCCCGCACGCGGCGCCGCGCTTCGTCGAACAGGCGCTCGTAGTTGCCCTTGCGCAGCTTCTCGCTCGCCTCCGGTGTCAGCTTCGCGAACAGCGGCGCGTACATGTCATAGACCTTCAGGTACTTCGCCTGCTCGGTCGGCGCCACCTCGTCGGTGCCGAACAGGAAGCGGTCGGGGTGGTGGTTGATCAGGTCCGCGATCGCCTGTGTCGTCTCCGGCGTCGCGACCAGGTACTTCGCCACCTCGTCCCACGAGATGTCGATGGAAACGTGGGCGAGGGCGGGGTCGTCCAGTGCCCGCTCGACGATTCCGAGCTGGTCCTTCACCGGGTGCACGATGCGTCCGAGCCCGCAATGCGCCCAGCTGATCGTGGTCTTCGGATGGCGCCGGAAGAGCGCGCCGAGCTGGAGCGCCTGGTAGGGGTCCTGCCCCGGTTTCGGGAACGGCGCATCGACGTCGTTGTGCAGGATCACCACCAGCCCGACTTCGCCCGCGAAGTCCAGGATGCGATCGAGCGCGGGGTTCACGAGGCTGGCGGTTTCGCCCGCGATCTTCGACGACACGAATTCCTTGTGGATCGTGAACTCGCCGATCCCCGAGAAGACCCCGGGGAAGGTCTGCAGAACGCGCTTGATGTGGTCCGCCGCGTACATGTCGGCCGGGTTGAAGCCGGTGATCATCGGGTCGAAGCGCGCCTGCTCCTCCTTCGTCAGCGAGCGGTACGCCATCGCGATGGAGGCGTCCGTAAACGAGTAGTAGTAGAGCGGCGCGTCGGTCTGGAGGTAGTAGGTGGGGGCGAAGTCGCCCGTGTTCCCGTAGGCCCAGGTCTGCTGCAGCGGGATTCCGAACAGGGCCACCCGACCCACCTTCGTGCCCATGATCTTCAGGAAGTCGTGGATGTCCGTCCCCTGCTGCACGTAGTTCGTGAGGTGGAAGTGCGCGTCGTTGACGACGTACGCCGGCGTCTCCGCCCGGGCGGCGACACTCGGGGCGGCCAGCAGGAGGCTCAGGACGACGATGCGAAGCTCGCGCATAGGTCGCTTTCCTCCCCTCAGAAGAACACCGAGAACGCGGCCGAC
This sequence comes from uncultured Acidobacteriota bacterium, assembly GCA_964442185.1. Lineage (GTDB taxonomy): Bacteria > Acidobacteriota > Vicinamibacteria > Fen-336 > Fen-336 > CADEEV01. The sequence goes on along the minus strand of CAYTWT010000098.1, from coordinate 1,826 downwards.
ACGGTGGTGCTCTCCTTTATCCGTCAGCAGAGGCTGCTTCTGCTCCACGGATACGAGATCTAGTCGTGGCCCTCATCTCCCATTTGGAGGCCGACGCTCGCCAGTTCCCGGCTTGCGCGACCATTCGATCAGGTCAATCCCCTCGCTGGCGGACACGGTGTCGAAGCAGACTTCCGGTGGACCGCCCGAGAGCTCGATCGCGCCGAGAATCCGGCGATAGGTCTCCGAGCGAAGGTGCGCCTCGAGCGCCGCCTGGGATTCCCACCTCTCGACGAGCACGACGGCCGGCTCCGGGCCCTGCTCCTCGTAGATGTGGCAGGCGGCGCAACCGGGCTGGGCCCGCACGGGCCCCTGGATGGCCCGGAGAACCTCGAGTATCTCGGCACGCCGGTCCGGCGCCGGCAGGATCCCGAGCGTTCCGACGATCATGTCTCTCGTAGTACTGCTTGATTCGTGCCGGAGCGAACTTCGACCCCTCCAAGCTGGTTTAACTTCTTGTCGCGTCAGGAAATGGGAGTCTTCCTGCCGTATCGCCGTAAGAACCGGGACGAGCGAGAGCAGGACGACATATCAACCCGCGGACGACAGTTCGTCCTTCGATTCACACATTGGATTCCTCGGAGCAGTGAGCCACCGGCACGGCTCTCGACGTAAGTTCAATCTGGCTCAACTGATGCGGTGAGTCCACCGCTCCAGCAGCTACCGCGGCACTGATCCTGCAGCCGTACACGAAGAGACGGGGGCCGCACCAGGCCGCGAATCGGAGGCGGAGCATGAGGCTCCAGGGATCCATAGCCGAATCTGCACGTCCGGAGGCTCTCCCGGAGGTGGAAGCGATCCTCCCGCAACCGCCCTCCAGGGAGTGGGCCTTCGACGCTCTCACGTGGTGCGCGCTGCGGCTCGGCCGCGTCGGCCCCGTCCGCCGAGCCATCGCCCGGCACATGGAGGCCCGCATCCGCGCCCGGGGGGAGCTTCCCGCCACCGCGCTGCGCCACCCCGTGGCCGTCGAGCAGGACAAGATCGCGCTCGGCCTCGCGGCCCTGGGAGCGGCCGAGCGCGGCCTCGCGCGCGGCCAGCTCGGCGCGCCCGCGCTGCACGCTTTGCTGCGCAACCTGTACAGCGGCGTCTTCGTGCACCGCGGGGGGACGAGTGCCAAGGACCGCTTCCGCGCGCGCCACGGCCAGAACCCGGGCGACTTCCTCGTGATCAGCCCCGGCAAGGCCTGCAACCTGCGCTGCGTCGGGTGCTACGCCAACTCCGGTGCCAACCGCGAGAAGCTCGACTGGGCGACCTTCGAGCGCACGGTCCGCGAGGCGCACGACACCTGGGGCACCCGCGTCTTCGTGATCAGCGGCGGGGAGCCGCTCGCGTGGCGCGACGGAAAGCGCTCGTTCCTCGACCTCGCCGAGCGCTTCCCGGACTGCTTCTTCGTGATGTACACGAACGGGACGCTGATCGACGACGCGGTGGCGACGCGGCTCGGCCGCATGGGCAACGTCAGCCCCGCCCTGTCCATCGAGGGGATGAAGGAGCGCACCGACGCGAGGCGAGGCGAGGGGGTCTTCGACAAGGTCCTCGCGGCCATGAATCGGCTGCGACGGGAGGGGGTCATTATCGGCGTGTCCCTGACGGCCACCCGCGAGAACGCGCACGAGATCCTCTCCGACGAGGTGGTCGAGACCTTCTTCGACGGGATGGGCGCGAGCTACGCCTTCGTCTTCCACTACATGCCGATCGGGCGCTCGTTCACCCTCGAGCTGATGATGACGCCGGAGCAGCGGCTGCGGCTCTTCGAGCGGGTGTGGTGGCTGGTGCGCAACCGGCAC
>CAYTWT010000097.1:0-2106 GCA_964442185.1 uncultured Acidobacteriota bacterium | reverse complement strand
GCGGCGCACCTCGTGGGAGAAGTCGACGTGCCCGGGCGTGTCGATCAGGTTGAGCTCGTAGGTCCTCCCGTCCTTCGCGGTGTACGGCAGGCTGACGGTGTTGGCCTTGATGGTGATGCCGCGCTCGCGCTCGAGGTCCATGGAGTCGAGGATCTGGTCGCGGAAATCCCTCGGCGCCACCGCCCCGCAGCGCTGGATGAGGCGGTCGGCGAGCGTCGACTTGCCGTGATCGATGTGGGCGATGATGCAGAAGTTCCGGATATCGTCCATGGTCCCCCGGGCGGCGTGAGCTTCAGGTTCGGCTCGGCATCGAAGCGGTTGAAGGCACGGACGGTCTGCGCCGCCAGCGCTCGGCGACGGCCCTCTCGACCCCGGTGCGGAAGGCGGCGTTGCCACGACCCCTACGGACAGGCCAGCCCGCCGCGTCGAACCGCGGGTCGATCCGCCGCTTGCCGCTGAGCCACTCGGATTCCATGCCGGGGTCCGGCGTCCGTTGAGCCAAGGCGAGCCCATGGTAGCTGAGCGGAGGGCGTTTCCAAGGTGGGGTGGGGAGGGGGGCTCGTTCTCCCAGCGCTCGTCCTACGCCAGCAGGTTTGGACCACCCCCGCGTGCAGGCAGCGCTCATCCCACTGGCTTGACGCGTTCGCGGGATGGCAAGCGGCGTAAAGGGACCTGCCCTGACGCGCCTCTAGTGCAGACTTCCCACCCGCCCTTCGCACGCGGATACGAAGGGCGTTTTCGCCGGGCGCTCTCCCACCGGCTGGTCGGCTGGTGTGGAGATCACCTGTCGGGTCTACAGGCCGAGGCGGGCTCGGGACACGCCGCTCTTCCGTCTGGTTGAGCAGCACCTCGAGGAATTCCTGCGCGTGTACGAGGAGCGCTTCGCCAAGGCGCACGGCCCGCTGCGTCCGGTGGTCGAGCGGGTGCTCCGGGCCTTCCTCACATGCGGGCTCGTCGAGCGCGGTTTCGCACGCGCCTGGTGTGGAACGTGCCGCCTGACCTACTTGATCCCATACTCGTGCCGCGGCAGATCGTTCTGTCCCTCTTGCGAGAAGAAGCGCTCCCTCCTCTGGGCCGAATGGCTGCGCGAAGAGGTGCTCGCGCCCGTTCCTCACCGCCATATCGTCTTCACCATGCCGCGGCTGCTGCGAGGCATATTCCGCAAACGGCGGGAGCTGTTGCTCGATCTCTCGCAATGCGGTGCGGAGGCACTCAGCGAGTACATGAGGAGAGAGGTGGGCGCCGACGCACGCCCCGGCATCGTGGTCGCAATCGCCACCGCCGGGGACCTTCTCCAATGGCACGTTCACCTGCACGTTCTCTCGACCGACGGCGCGTTCTCAGACGACGGAACGTTCCACCCCCTCGCGACCTGGGATGCAGAGGCGCTGATGCGGCTCTTCCGCGAGCGGCTCCTGGCACGGCTCGCCCTGAGACACGCCTCTCGCAGGAGCTGGTTACGAAGCTCATGGCTTGGAGACATCCGGGCTTCTCGGCGCACGTCACAGACCCGATATCGGCGCAGGACACCCAGGCGCTCGAGAACCTGGCCGGGTATGTGACGAGAAACCCTTTGTCACTCCAGAGGCTCGTCTACCTCGATGGCCAGCAGGCGGTCATCTACAAGGCGCTCAAGCACAATCCGAGTCTGGGACGAAACTTCGAAACGATGCATCCGTTGGAATGGCTGGCGAGAATGGCGGATCACATCCCGGACCCGGGGAAACATCGCACGCTCTCCTACGGCTACTATGCCAATCGCGTGCGCGGAGATCGCGTCGTGGAGGAGCCGGGAGAGGCCAAGGTCGAAGCGGAGCCAGCCAAGAAGCGCCGCTGTAGCGCGAGCTGGGCGCGCCTCATCGCGAAGGTCTTCCATGCCGACCCGCTCACGTGTCGCAAGTGCGGGGGGAAGCTCAAGATCGTGGCCTACCTCCACGACACCGTCGCCATCCAGCAGATTCTCGATCACCTGGGCCTCAGCCCGCCGGAGGAGCCCAAGCCTCCGCCGGCCGTCCACGAGGTCGTGCGCGTGCCGGTCGATGGGGAGGGCCGGGAGATGGAGGCGCCCTGAGCACCGCCAGGCCGCCAAGGCCGCCAGATTTCCCT
>CAYTWT010000096.1:0-1837 GCA_964442185.1 uncultured Acidobacteriota bacterium | reverse complement strand
CCGGGCAGCGTCGTGCTCGGCATGCCGGCCAGCCAGGTCGAGGTCCGGATCACGAACAGCAACTACCAGAAGCTCGCCCAGTAGGCCGGGTGAGCCTCAACGGACCGACGACGGGGTCGGCGCACGCTTGGAGAGAGACGTGAACGTGACGCGGCGCTCGCCGTCGACCTGCCGCAAGCGGCGCGCGCTCGCGGTTCGATCACGCGGTCGTTCCCTACTTCAACGTCGAGTGGTTCTACGACACGCGCTACGACGGCTGGGCGCCTTGTCCCACTTGCTGGTCTGTAATAGCTTCCAATACAGGAGGGAGTATGCGAGACACGGTGACCGTCAGCCTGCCGCCAGGAATCCGGCGAACGTCCTGATCGCCTCGTTCGTCGCGCGAGGTGTGTGCGCCTAGCTTCTCGAGCATTCCGTTCGCGAGCACCAGCCGGTCACGTCGGCGGCGATCCTGGAGGAAGTCCGCCGGAAGCTCGTCGGCAAGATCCAGGTCACCGCGGGCCAGGCGGACCAGACGGTCCGCGACCGTCTCGCCGCGCGGCTTCTGGAGCCTCGAAAGCCGCGGACGCTTCGGAGGGTGAGTGAACCCGGCCTCTCGGACGGCGCGCTCAGTCGCGAGCGATCGCGAGGTCTCGGTGGCGACCCTGTGCTATCATTGATATCGAAGAGGGAGAGTGGCCGGTGGCCCAGCTGATCGTGAGGGACCTCGACCCGGAGCTCGTGGTCGAGCTGCGACGGAGGGCGGCCGAGAGCGGCCGCTCTGCGGAAGCCGAACACCGTGAGTTGCTGCGCTCGGTCCTCAAGCCGGGGCGCAAGCGCACGCCGCTGAAGTCGCTGCTGCTCGGAATGCCGGCGGTGGGTGAAGATGCCGACTTCGCCCGCGGCCAAAGCCGGGCGCGGGCGGTCCGTCTGTGAGCCTCCTGATGGACACGAACGTCATCTCCGAGCTTCGCAAGGGCTCGCGCGCGAATCCCCACGTCCTGGCGTGGTTCACGGGCGTCACGGAGGAGGAGATCCACCTGAGCGTCCTCGCCGTGGGGGAGCTGCGGCGCGGTGTCGAGCGCCTGCGCGAACGGGACGCGCGCCAGGCCGGCGCGCTGGAGCGCTGGCTCCGCCAGGTCATGCGGGACCACGGCGAGCGCATCCTGCCCGTGGACTACCGCGTGGCGGAGCAGTGGGGGCGTCTCACGGCGATGCGGTCGGGGTCGGTGATCGACACCCTCATGGCCGCGACGGCTCAGGTCTTCGATCTCGTGCTCGTCACGCGCAACGTCAAGCACGTCGCCTGGACCGGCGTGAGCTATCTGAACCCGTTCGATCCTGGCGCGCACTGAGGCCGAGGCGGTCGGCGGCGTTGCCCTTGCCCGAGATCCGCCAGCCGCAATCCAGGGTGCTGGGGGGGCGGGCGTGTATCGATGACCCGCGGGTCGGGGTCACCCGCCTGACCAGGTCAGCCTCGGCCCGCGGGGGCGAGAACTGCGGCAACCGGATTGTGAGAATCAGCTGACCGACGGTAAGGGGGCTGCCCGGTCGCCGCACCACCGGTACACGGATGGTGGTGCGCTTCTTCGGCGGCTGGGACTTCGAGGCGAAGGACGCCCAGGACCGGAGCGGCACCGCGTCCGCCGACGATCCCTGGGAGGCTGGCCCGAGGGCCAGCTGTTCCTCGGGCTGAACCCGAGGACGCGGGTGTTCCTGAACGCCGCCTATGCGAAGGGCAAGGAATCCGACGAGATGTCGCTGGATGCGGCCGGGTACCTCGACATTTCGTTTCTGCCGGTCGGGCCGCGGCGGCGGCGGGCCGTGCGGACGGAGGACTGGCAGCGCAACCGCTATT
>CAYTWT010000095.1:0-40267 GCA_964442185.1 uncultured Acidobacteriota bacterium | reverse complement strand
TCCGCGGCACGCCGTCGCCGCGTCGGAGCTGGGCTCGGAGCTCGGCCCGCCCTTCAGTCGTGGGCGCGGCGGCCCCGGCGGCTGGTGGATCCTGTTCGAGCCGGAGTTACATCTCGGCCCGGACATCCTGGTCCCCGACCTCGCGGGCTGGCGGCGCGAGCGACTACCAAAGATCGAGGACACGCCGCCATATTTTACGATCGCCCCCGACTGGGTGTGTGAGGTCCTGTCGCCGAGCACCCAGCGGCTCGATCGCATCAAGAAGCTCCGTAGCTACGCACGCGAGGGCGTCAAGCACGCATGGCTCGTCCACCCCGGCGAGCGGACGCTGGAAGTACTGCGACTGGAGTCCGGCCGCTGGTCGATCCTGGGTACTTTCGCCGACGATGCCCTCGTCCGCGCCGAACCGTTCGCGGCCGTCGCCATCGACCTCTTGTCCCTCTGGGGTGAGTCGAGGATCAAGCGCAAGCGCTCGGGACGCAAGCCCAGGCGCTGAACCGGCCGCGACTAGGCGGGCGGCGCGAAGTAGCCGAGCTTGTGACGGATATGCAGCTCCTCGCGGTCCGGGGCCCTGACCACGATGCGCCGCCACTTGCCGTCCTTCCTCGCGTTCGACGAGACGTAGCCGAGGTTGTACTGCGTGCGCAGCTCCTCGGCGATGCGATCGTAGACGGCGTCGAGCTCCGACAGCGACGCGGGAAAGTGGACCTGGCCTCCCGTCTCGCGGGTGAGGGCCGTGAGCATGTGGACGGCCTGGCTGAAGGAGAGACGGTCGCGGTCGGAGGGACGGTTGGGGCGCAGGCTGATCGCGTAGATGTTGATCTCGGTCTTGCGCGCGAGCTCGAGCACCTGGTCGTCGCTCACCAGCGAGGCCGTGTCCTCGCCGTCGGAGAGCAGCACGATCGCGCGGCGCCGCAGCTCGCCCGCCTTCTTCTGCTTCGAGAGATCCTTGAGCGTGATGTAGAGCGCGTTGTGCAGCGAGGTCGCGCCCGCGGCCTCGGTGCGGCGGATCGCGCCCTCGAGCAGGGCGTGGTCGGCGGTGTAGTCCTGCAGCACCGTGGCGCGGTCGTTGAACTGGACGATCTGGGCCAGGTCCTGGTCGCGCAGTGTCTTGGCGAAGCGGATCGCGGCCGTCTGGGCGCTCGACATTTTTTCGTCCATCGACGCCGAGGCGTCGATCAGGAGCGCCATCGAGATCGGCAGGTTCTCGTGTGTGAAGAGTGACAGCTCCTGGCGGATACCGTCCTCGTATACGGCGAAGGCCTTGTCGGTGAGGTCGGTCACGTAGCGGCCACGAGCGTCGGTCACCGACACGTTGAGGTTGATGACCTCGATGCCGACTTCGAAACTCGGGGTGCGCTGCGTCGGGGGCGTGGCCTGGGCTCCGGCAAGCGCGGCGAGACCCACGAGCAGCGAGGCAGGAACCAGGTGGCGCATCCAGGCTAGGAGCGCGGGGCTCTCGCCGGGCCGACGCGGACCGTGAGGCCGGGGCGCGAGACCTGGACTTCGATCCGGCGTTCCTTGACCTCCGGCACGGTGGCGTAGCTCACGCGCCACGGCGGCGCGAGTTCGGCGCCCAGCTTCTGGATCGCGGCGGGCGCACCCAGCGCCGAGATGGGACGCTCGACGCGACCGCCGGAGCTCTTGGTGAGCTTGTCGATCACGTAGTCGTAGTCGGTGCGGCTCTCGAAGGGCGCGGTGCCTTCGTCGAAGGCCACGAACAGGAACACGTCCGCGTTCTTCTGCGCCTCCTCGACGACGCGATAGCGATCGCGGTTGCTGAAGTCGATGCTGCGACCCGTCACGACGAAGACCGCGGTTCGGTCGCCCTCGCGCTTCTGCAGATCCTTGGTGGCCTCGACGATCGCATCGAGCATGGTGTTGCCACCCGCCGGCACGACCCGCTTCAGCGCCGCGGCGGCCTCGCCCTTGTCAGGGGTCAGGTCGACCAGCTTGCGGGGGCGGTCGCCCGTCGTCCAGAGCGAATAGCGCGAACCCTCCGGCAGGCGCGAGACCAGCGTCGTCAGGGCCTCGATCAGGTAGAGGCGGTAGCTCGACGCGAGCTCCTCGCTCGAATCGACCAGGATCACGACCGACAGCGGCCGCGTGTCCCGTTCCAGCCTGGCGATCTCGCGGGCGACGCCGTTCTCGAGCAGAGCCACCTCTTCCGGTGCCAGGCCTTCCGCGGCACGGCCGTCCTTGTCCGTGATCGAGGCCGAAACGGTGCGGATCTCGGCGGGCGCGAGCGCTGCGGCTTGGAGCAGAAGCCATGCGGCCAGAACGGTCGTCATCCGTCCACCCTATCATGGGAGAATCGGGCGGTGAAGGCGGCGGTGATCACGGTCAGCGACTCGGCGGCGCGGGGAGCGCGAGACGACGTTTCCGGGCCTGAGGCCTGCAAGCTCCTGCGCGAGGCCGGCTTCGAGGTGACGGGTCCGAGCGTCGTCCCGGACGACGCGCTGGCGATCCGACAGGCGCTGCGCGAGGCGGCGACGGCTTCGGATCTCGTGGTCACGACCGGTGGCACCGGCCTGTCCCCGCGCGACGTGACGCCAGAGGCTACCGCCGCGGTGATCGAGCGCGACGTTCCGGGCATCCCGGAGCTGCTCCGCGCCCGTGGCCTCGTGAAGACGCCCACGGCCGCCCTCTCGCGCGGCCGGGCTGGGCTCATCGGCGCCTGCCTGGTCGTGAACCTGCCCGGTAGCCCGAAGGGCGTGCGCGACGGCCTGGAGGCCCTGCTGCCGATACTGCCGCACGCCCTCGACATCGCTGCGGGCCGGACGAAGCACTAGTCAAGGCCCGGGGCGGCTTGACGCTTCCCGGAGCCTCCCCTAAGATCCCCGGGCACCTTCATTCAGTAGGAGCCCCTTCGCGCGTGAGCCCGTTCCTCGGCCTCATCCCGCTCTTTCCGCTCCTCGGCTTCCTGTTCAATCTCACTGTCGGCGTCCGCCTCCTCACCCAGCGCAGCCATGGAGATGGACACGGCGGTCACGCCGACGCGCACGCGGCGCCCTCGCCGATCGTGGGGCTCGTGGCCTGCGGCAGCGTGCTCGCCTCGTTCCTGGTGGCGGTGGCCGCCGTACTGAAGGCGCAGGCCCTGCCCGATCACACGCTCGTCGAATCGCTTTGGACCTGGCTCCCTGGCGGCGCTGTTGAAACGCTGGTTCACGGCCAGGCGGGTGCCTCGCACTTCAGCATCGACTGGGCCTACCAGGTCGACCCGCTCTCCTCCGTGATGCTGATGGTGGTGACCTTCGTCGGGTTCCTGATCCACGTCTACTCGACGGGCTACATGGCCCACGATCCGGGCTACGCGCGCTACATGGCCTACCTCAACCTCTTCATGTTCTCGATGCTCACTCTGGTGCTCGGCGCCAACTACGCCGTGCTGTTCGTGGGCTGGGAGGGTGTCGGGCTGTGCTCGTACCTGCTGATCGGGTTCTGGTTCCACAAGCAGAGCGCCGCGGATGCGGGCAAGAAGGCCTTCATCGTGAATCGCATCGGCGACGCCGGCTTCCTGCTCGGGATGTTCCTGATCTTCGTGAACTTCGGCAGCCTCGACTTCCGCACCGTGATGGCTGCCGCCGAGCACCTGCCCGTCGAGACGGCGTGGAGCGGCGTGCTCACGATCATCGCCCTCAGCCTGTTCGTCGGCGCGATGGGCAAGAGCGCCCAGCTTCCGCTCCACGTGTGGCTGCCCGACGCGATGGAGGGTCCGACGCCGGTGTCGGCCCTGATCCACGCGGCCACGATGGTGACCGCCGGCGTCTACATGATCGCGCGCTCCGCGGTGCTGTATGCGCACGCACCGAAGGCGCTGCTGGTGGTGGCCAGCGTCGGCGCGGCGACCGCGCTCTTCGCGGCCTCGATCGGCCTGGTGCAGACCGACATCAAGCGCGTGCTCGCCTACTCGACCGTGAGCCAACTGGGCTACATGTTCCTGGCCTGCGGCGTCGGCGCCTTCGCGGCGGGTGTTTTCCACCTCGCGACCCACGCCTTCTTCAAAGCGCTCCTGTTCCTCGGCTCGGGCTCACTGATCCACGGCATGTCGGGCGAGCAGGACATGACCAGGATGGGCGGGCTGCGTGCGAAGATGCCGAAGACGCACCTGACGATGCTGATCGGCTGCATCGCGATCGCGGGCATCCCGCCGCTCGCCGGTTTCTTCTCGAAGGACGAGATCCTGTGGTCGGCCTTCAGGATCGGCGGCTACGGACGGATCGTGTGGGGGATCGGCTTCCTGGCCGCGGCGCTGACCGCGTTCTACATGTTCCGGCTCTACCACATGACGTTCAGCGGCAGCTTCCGCGGCGGGCACGAGCTCGAGCAGCACGTCCACGAGTCGCCGGCGTCGATGACGGTGCCGCTGATGATCCTGGCCGCGGGCTCGCTGCTGGTTGGCTTCCTGAGCGTTCCGGCCGCGCTGGGCTTGGGCGTGATCCCGAACTTCTTCGAGCGCTTCACGGAGCCGGTCTTCGCGCCCGCACATCACGCCCTCGGCGAAGTCTTCACGGCGGCCGTGGCGACGCACGCGACCGAGTACCTGCTGATGCTCGCGAGTGTCGCGATCGCCGCGGCGGGCATCTTCGTCGCTACGCGCTTCTACCAGCGGCGTCCCGAAATCGCCGACGCCCTGGCGGCCCGCTTCGCCACGGCCCACCGCGTGCTCACGAACAAGTACTACGTGGACGAGCTCTATGGCGCCCTGTTCGTGCGCGGGTTGGCGCTGGGCGGCGGCAGCGCGCTCTACGCCAACGACCGCTTCTTCGTCGACGGCGGCGACGGCGAGGTGCGCGCCGGGTTCGGCGTCAACGGCCTGGCCTGGCTCGGCCGCGACATCGTGGCGCGGCTTTCGAACTGGTGGGACCGCTGGGTCGTGGATGCCGGCCTGACCAAACTGCCCGCCGCCATCCTCGAGAACCTGAGCTACGTGTTCCGGGCCGTGCAGAACGGCCTCGTACAACACTACGCGCTGGCGATGCTGATCGGCGTGCTGGTGCTGATCGGTCTCGGCCACTGGATTCCGTACTAGGAGCAAAGAGCGCAGTCATGGACTTCCTCCGGGAACATCTGCTTTCGGTCATCACCTACACGCCGCTGGTCGGCGCGCTGCTGCTGTTGCTGCCCCCGTTTCGGAACAACGACAACGGCGTGCGCTGGTTCGCGAACCTGGTCGGCAGCCTCGGCTTCCTGGTCAGCCTGCCGCTGTGGTTCTGGTTCGATCGCGGCGCCACCGGCTTCCAGTTCATCGAGAAGGGCGACTGGATCCCGGCCATCGGCGTCAGCTACCACTTCGGCGTCGACGGCATCTCGACGCTGCTGATCCTGCTCACGACGCTGCTCGGCGAGATCGCGATCCTGTCGTCCTGGAGCGCGATCCACGAGCGCGTGCGGCAGTACTACGTGTTCCTGCTGCTGCTCCAGGTCGGAATGCTGGGTGTCTTCTGCGCCCTCGACATGTTCCTCTTCTACGTGTTCTGGGAGGTGATGCTGGTCCCGATGTACTTCCTGATCGGGATCTGGGGCGGCGCGCGCCGCCTGTACGCGGCGATCAAGTTCTTCCTCTACACGCTAATCGGTTCCGTGGTGATGCTGCTCGGGATCCTGGCGCTCTACTTCCATTCGAAGACCTTGCCCGGCTTCGAAACGACCGGCAGCTTCGACGTGACGAAGTGGTCCGCGATGGGCGTGCCGGAGGATCTGCAGTTCTGGGTCTTCCTCGCCTTCTTCCTGGGCTTCGCGATCAAGGTCCCGATGTTCCCGTTCCACACCTGGCTGCCCGATGCCCACGTCGAGGCGCCGACGGCGGGCTCGGTGATCCTGGCCGGCGTGCTGCTGAAGATGGGAACCTACGGCTTCATCCGCTTCTCGCTGCCGATCCTGCCGCAGGCGACGCTGGCGGCGGTGCCGTGGATGGCGACGCTGTCGATCGTCGGGATCGTCTACGCGGGCCTGGTGACGCTCGTGCAGCAGGACATGAAGAAGCTGATCGCGTATTCCTCGGTCAGCCACCTCGGCTTCTGCATGCTGGGGATGTTCGCGCTCAGCCCGCTCGGTCTCGAGGGCAGCGTGCTGCAGATGCTGAACCACGGGCTTTCGACCGGCGGGCTGTTCCTGGTCGTGGGCCTCCTCTACGAGCGGCGCCACACCAGGGAGATCGCGCAGTTCGGCGGCCTCGCCCACGTGATGCCGATCTATGCCACCTTCACGTTGATCCTGTTCCTGGCCTCGATGGGCCTGCCGCTGCTGAACGGCTTCATCGGCGAGTTCATGATCCTGATGGCCGCGTACGCGGCGAACAAGCTGTGGGCCTACTGGGCGGTTTCGGGAGTCGTGCTCGGTGCCGCGTACCTGCTGTGGCTCTACCAGCGCGTGTTCTGGGGCAAGATCACGAACCCGGACAACGCACACCTCGAGGACCTGAAGCCCCGCGAGATCGCGACGCTGGTGCCGCTCGTAGTGCTGTGCTTCTGGATCGGCATCTACCCGAAGCCCGTGCTCGCCTTCCTGCACGGGCCCGCGGACCGCTTGGCGAAACTGATCCAGCCCGGCAAGTTCGAACCCAAGTTCGCCCACGCCGCAGCGCCCGCGCCCGTCGTCGAGGTCCCTGTCACGCCGATCGAGGAGCCGCACGTGATTCCGGACCGGGCGCCCGCCACTACGAACTAGCCCGCGCTATGCTGTTCGCATCGTGACCTCCAGCGCGCCGCGCCGCCGCTCGTCGGATCGCGCCCGGGTGCTCTATCCGCTGCTCGCGATCCTCGCGGGCGTCGTGCTGCTGGCCTTCCTGGTCTTCCGCCATTTCCTGGCCGTCTTCACGGTCGCGGCCTCGGTGGCGCTCTTGCTGGCGCCCGCCCAGCAGCGCATGACCCGAGTTTTGCGTGGCCGCAACGGCCTGGCGGCCGCTTTGCTCGTGATCCTGACGACGGTCTTGCTGCTCGTTCCGGTGCTCACCTCGGCGGCGATCCTTTCGGAGAACGCGCTCCGCTTCTTCGACTGGGTAAGGCCGCACTTGCAGCCGGAGGCGCTTCGCGAGCTCTGGCGCGAGACGCTACCACAGCGCTTTCCCTGGCTGCATGGCTTCCTGCGCTTCGACGAGCAGGGTGCCGCGGAGGCCGCCTCGGCGATCCTCTCTCGTCTGGCGCTGGCCGCGAACACGTTCTTGCAAAAGGCCCTGGCAGGCTTGACGGAGGCGCTCTTCGAACTGCTGCTGTTCGTAATGATGCTGTTCTTCCTGCTGAAGGACGGCCGTGGCCTGCGCCGGGAAGTGGAAGCGATCTCGCCGCTCTCCGCTACCCAGGAGGCTGCGATTGCGGCACACCTGTCGCTCACCGTCCAGGGCGTCTTCAAGGCGATGATTCTGGTGCCGATCGTCCAGGGCATCGTCGCGGCGCCAGGTTTTGCGCTCTTCGGCGTGCCCTCCCCGCTGTTCTGGAGCGTGATCGTGTTTCTCGCGGCGCTCGTGCCGCTCTTGGGCTCGGCCCTGGGTTGGGTGCCTGCCGTGGTGTATCTCTTCCTGAACGGCGACGACTGGCAGTGGATCGGCATGCTGGTCTACGGCACGGTCCTGATCAGCGGCATCGACAACATCGTGAAGCCGCTCGTGCTCGGCGGGGCTGCGCGCATCCATCCGCTCACGGCGTTTCTCGCGATCCTCGGCGGCCTGCTTTCGTTCGGTCCGCTGGGCTTCCTGATCGGCCCCGTGATCCTCTCGCTCGTGCTTTCGGCGATCCGGATCTACCGTGAGGTGCTGAAGCCGGCCGCGCGGCCGGAGTCGCGGGAGGCCGCTGTGCCTGCCGGCAGTGGGCCCGTCGCGACCTGACCTGGGCAGCCCATCTCGCTGCTATAGTGGATGCTTCTCGTGTGCCACCCACGGCGGTGGGTGGAGGCGCGCTCTCGCCAGACCCCTTGTTTGTCTCCCCGGAGGTCCAGGGTGAGCGACTTTCATCAAAGCGGACCCGTGACGGCCCTGCCGCGCCTGCTGGCCCGGCCGATCGAGGAACTCGAGGCGCAGCTGCGCGCCCACACGCGGCGTTTCCCCGTGGCACTCGTGATCCCGATGGTGCCTTCCGAGATGGACCGGCCGGCGCTCGGCCGCATCCTGGCCGAGCTGAAGCAGGTCGACTATCTGGACACGCTCGTGATCTCGCTCAACCGCGCGGCCGCGTGGGACTACGCCCGCGCCACGACCTTGTTCTCGGGCTACCCCGGACGCAAGGTGATCCTCTGGAACGAGGCGCCGGCGATCGAGAGGTTCGTCGCACAGATGACAGCGGCCGGGCTCGATACCGGCGAGCCCGGCAAGGGGCGCGCCTGCTGGCTGGCGATGGGCCTGGTGCTCGCCGAGGAACGAGCCGAGTACATGGCGTTCCAGGACGCCGATGTCGTGACCTTCAGCCGGGAGATGCTGGCCCGTCTGGTGCTCCCCGCGGTCGACCCGACGGTCGATTTCGATTTCGTCAAGGGCTACTACGCGCGCGTTTCCGACCGCCTGCACGGCAGGCTGACGCGCCTGATGCTGACGCCGCTGCTGGCCGCCTTCACGCGCCTGCTCGGCCAGGACCCGTACATCCGCTACCTCGCCTCTTTCCGCTACGCGCTCTCCGGCGAGTTCGCCGTGAAATGCGACCTCGCCCAGCGCATGCGCCTCGCCGGCGACTGGGGTCTCGAGATCGTGACGATCTTCGAAGCCCTGCGCCACCGAGCGGTCAGCCGCTTGTGCCAGGTGGAGCTGGCCGAGCGCTACGACCACAAGCATCAGGAGCTGTCCGCTCAGGATGCGGCGAAGGGCCTGCACCGCATGGCGAAGGATGTCGTGAAGCACCTGCTCCGGACGCTCGCGGCCGCGGGAGTCAACCTGTCCGGCGGCGTACTGACGAGCCTGCTCGCCGCGTACCAGCGCGAAGCGGAGGATGCGGTCGCAGACAGCTATGCGGTGGCCAGCGTGAACGGTCTGGGCTTCGATCGCCACGAGGAGGAGACGAACGTCCAAGTCTTCACGGCGGCGCTGCGCGCCTCGATCGACGAGTTCCTGCTCGATCCGCTCGGTGTGCCGCTGATGCCGAACTGGGTGCGGGTCTGGTCCGGCGTGCCCGACGCAGGGTTACGGCTCATCGAGGCGGTCCGGAGATCGGCTGAGGGCGTGCCGCTGCGCAACCCCGCGGGCCTCGCCCCGGCTTGAGTCGCCGGCTTCTCGTCGCGAGCGATCTCGACGGCACGCTGCTCGACGCAAGCGGCGCCTGGGAGCCTGCGCGGGAGGCGCTCGCCGCACTGCGCGTGCGAGGCGTGCGACTCGTTCCATGCAGCAGCAAGACGCGCGCGGAGATCGAGCCGCTCGTCCGCGAGTGGGGCATCGGGACAGCCTTCATCGTGGAGAACGGGGGCGCCGTCGTGTCTGCCGAAGGCGCGCCGCTCGTTCTCGGGACGCCTCGCGCGGATCTTGTGTCGGCCCTCGCGGCGATCGCCGCGGAAACCGGAGCGGCCGTCGCCAGCTTCGCGAGCCTGAGGGTCGCGGAGCTCGCGGAGCTCACGGGACTCACACCTCACGCCGCAGCGCTCGCGATGGACCGTCACTACGACGAGCCGTTTCTCCTGCCACAGCCTGACTTTCTCGCAGCCGTGACGGAGGCAGCCACCCGCCGCGGCCTGCGCATCACGCACGGCGGGCGCTTCCACCACTTGACAGGGCCGCACGACAAGGGCAGCGCCCTGCGCAAGCTGCTCTCGGTCCTGGAGCGGCACGGAGAGCGCTTCGCGACGCTTGGTCTGGGCGACGCGGCAAACGACATCCCCATGTTGCGCGTCGTGGAGCAGCGGGTACTGGTGCCGCGCCCCGACGGGAGCCTTGATCCAGCGCTCGCAGGCGCGTTCCCCGGGGCGAGCATCGCCCCCGCCCCCGGCCCCGAGGGCTGGAACGCCGCCGTGCTCGACGCGCTGGCGTGGGCTCCGCAGCAGCCCTGAATGGTGGTGCTACCTCGGCGCCAATACGGGCGCCCTCCCGGGCGGCATTTCGGTCGAGATCGAATTGCCGCTCCCTGGAGCGTGTGGTAGTCTCCGCGGTCGATTGGAGATCGGACGCCCGAGAAGCCCCTAACGTGTCTCCAGACAAGCAGGACCGGGGCGCTGCAGACTGGGCCCGTACGCTCAGGGACGTAGCGCCCTACCTGGGGATCGGGGCCAGCTTGGCAATCACGGTGCTGGCGGGCCTCGGCGTTGGCTATGTCGCGGATGCCCGCTTTGGCACGAGGCCCGTCTTCTTCGAGTTGGGCGGAGGGCTCGGGGTCGTGCTGGCGCTGTATCAGTTCTTCAGGACGGTGAGCCGAAAGTGAGCTTCGCAGCTTATGCGGGAGCCGTGGGGCTAACGCTCGCAGCGAGCATGGCCATATGCCTCCCGCTGCTCGCCGGCGCGGACGGCACTCCGGCGGTGGCCGCGGCGGCTCTGGGAGCGATGTTGGCGGGTACGAATGCCCTGGCCGCGTACGGACTGGTGCTCTGGTCGCGGTCGCGCTCCAACCGGGACTTCATGCGCGCGATCCTCGGCGGGATGCTCGTGCGCATGGGCGCGTCTCTCGTCGCGGTGGTGTTTGCGATTCGCTGGCTCGCGGTGCCCCAGCTGCCGCTGGTGCTCTCGCTCCTGGGCCATTTCGTGATCTTCCTCGCGCTCGAGATGTTCGCCGTCCAGAAGTCCTCCGGCAAGCTCCAGGCCTCACGGTGATCGGTATGCTCATGGCGTTCGCCCAGGTCGCCGCCGAGGCGGTCCACGGCGCGGCTGAGGCGCGCGGCCAGGTGAGCGCCGAACACGGATCCGGCGACATCCTGATGCATCACGTGCTCGACGGCCCACTCTTCGGCCTGCCTTCGAAGCACCTCGTGTTCCTGATCTTCACGGCCACGGTAGTCCTCCTCGTCGGCTGGCTCGCCAGGCGCAGCTACGGCGCGGGCCGCGCTCCGCGCGGCATCGGCACTCTCGTTGAGAGATTTGTAGTCTTCATTCGTGACGACATCGCCGAGGCGAACATCGGGCACGACGGCCACAAGTACGTGCCCCTGCTGTGCAGCTTCTTCTTCTACATTCTGGCGGCCGCACTGATGGGCCTCGTGCCCTTCCCCAATTACGAGGCAGGCAAGTGGTCGCTGGCCGGCGTTACTGCGACCGGCAACATCGCGGTCACAATTGCCCTCGCGACCGTCTCGTTCCTCGCTCAGCAGCACGCCGGGATCTCCAAATACGGCTTCGTCCACCATTTCAAGAACCTGGTGCCGCCGGGCTTGCCGTCATGGCTGCTGCCGATCATGATCCCGGTCGAGATCTTGTCGATGCTCACCAAGCCGTTTGCCCTCCTGATCCGGCTCTTTGCCAACATGGTCGCCGGGCATCTCGTGATCACGGCCTTGCTGCTCCTGATCCCGCAGCTTTCCGCGGTGAGCATCGGCTTCGGGCTGTTCATCACCCCGGTCTCGATCGGGTTGTCGCTCTTCATCATGCTGCTCGAGCTGCTCGTGGCCCTGATCCAGGCCTACATATTCACGCTGCTCACCGCCATCTTCATAGGGATGTACGCTCATCCCGCGCACTAGGGTAGAGTTCGAACTCGAGAAGGAGATATCTGCATGGACCCCAAGGCACTTGCGTACCTGGCCGCCGGCGTCGGAGCCGGCCTCACGATCATGGGAGGCGCGGCGGGCATCGGCCGTCTGGCAGCTTCGGCCATGGAGGGCATCGCCCGGCAGCCCAACGCAGCGGGCGACATCCGCGGCGCGATGATCGTGGCGGCCGGCCTGATCGAAGGCGTCACGTTCTTCGCCCTGATCGTGACCATCATCCTCGCGAACAAGTAGGCCATGCTGCTCCGCCCGTTCGCCGGCGCGCTGTACGCCGCCGGCGGACTGCTTGATGTCGACTGGACCCTGAACGTCGCGACGCTCGTCGTGTTTTCGATCTTCGCCTTCGTCCTGGCGAAGTTCGCCTGGGGCCCGCTGCTCAAGACGATCGAGGAGCGCGAGAAGGGCATCAAGGACGCGGTCGAGGGCGCCGAACAGGCGAACCTCGACGCGAAGGCGCTGCTCGAGAAGCACAAGGAGTTGATCCGCGACGCCACCCGCGAACGCGAAGAGATCCTGAAGAAGGCCCTGAAGGAAGCGGAATCGCTCAAGGGCGAGCTGTCGGCCAGGGCGAAAGCCGAGAGCGAGCAGCTCCTAGCACGCGCCCGTGAGCAGGTGGCGAGAGAAAGGAACAAGGCCATCCAGGACCTGCGCTCCTCGGTCGTCGATCTCGCGATCGAGGCCGCGGCCAAGATCGTCAAGTCGTCGCTCACCCCTGAAGCCCAGAAGAAGCTGGTGAACGACTTCATCAGCTCCATGCCCCGGGTCCAGTAAAGCCCGTCGGGGAGAGTACGATGTCCGAGGTCGGCAAGGTCTTCGAAAAGCTCCCCAAGCTGTTTCGGGAGGGCAGCGTCACGCAGGAGCGGACCTTCTACTTCTCGCTGGGCGAAGACGAGAAGTGGACCGTGAGGCTCAGCAAAGACAGCTGCACGGTCGAGGCAGGCAAGACCGACGACGCGGACTGCTTCTTCAAAGCCTCCGAGAAGATGTTCCTGGAGGTCTGGAGCGGGAACTACACGCCGGGCGTGAAGGACTTCATGACCGGCGCGATCAAGAGCAACAACCCGCTGCTCTTGAAAGAATTCGTCGGCGCCTTTCGCAAGTAGCCAGAAGCCCGGCGCTGGCTGATTTCGCCGGTCCTACTGGCGCGTCATCGTCAGCGGGTCGCGCAGCGGAAGCGTCACGAGCTTGCCGCGGGGGGCGAGCTTGGGAAGCGACGCGTCGTGCTTGCCATCGCCCAGATCGATCTCCTTCTGGTCGCCCACCACCAGGATCACGAGCTTTTCGGGGACCAGGTAGGTCTTCGCCACGCGTTCGACGTCGGCCGCGGTCACGGCGCGGATCCGATCACGGTACGTGGACCAGTAGCTCGGAGCGCGCTTCGTGAACTCGTCCGAAGCGAAGATCCCCACGGCCTGCGCCTGCGAGGCGAAGCTGCTCGGGAACGTCTCGATCAGGTTCTTCTGGATCGTGTCCAGTTCCTCCTTGGCGACAGCCGTTTCGCGCATCTGGCGGATCTCGCCGAGCACCAAGTCGGTGGCGTAGGCGACGCTGCGACTCTTGGACTGGAACGCGGCCCGGAACCGCCCCGGGTAGTAGACGCCGAACGAAAGCCCGGAGCCGGCCGAGTAGGCGAGGCCCTCGTTCGACCGGACAGTGCGCGTGATGCGGGAGGTGAAGCCGCTCCCGCCCAGGATCTCGTTCATCACCTCCAGGGCGTAGATGTCGGGGTTGTCGCGCGTCACGCTCGGCAGGCCGATCGAGACGCGCCCCTGGTTCACGTCCTTCTGGATGCGGTAGAGGCCGGGTGCAGCGGTCTTCATCGTGGACGGGACCGGCGGCACAACGGGTTTGGGAGCAGGCCACGCGCTGAAGGCAGCCTCCAGCTTCCGGAGCATGCTCGCGCGGTCGAAGCTTCCTGAAACGGCGGCCACCATGTTGGCCGGGTGGATCCACTTCCGGTGAAAGGCCTGCAACTCGGCGCGCGTGATCGCCGTGACGGAGACCTCGGTCGTGAAGCGGTTCGTGAAGTGGTCTTCGCCCAGGAGCAGCACGTTCCACTCGCGGCTCTCGATGTCGGCGCTGTCGTCGTTGCGCTTCTTCAGCTCCTGGAGTTCCTGCTCCTTCGCGAGTGCCAGGCGATCCTCCTGGAAGCGCGGCTCGCGCAGGATTTGGGCGAACAGCGCCAGCGACTCGTCCAGGTTGTCGGCCAGGCAGTTGAGCGACGCGCTGCCGGCCGTGTCTCCGATCCCGGTCGAGACCTGGGCGGCCAGGAAGTCGAGCCGCTCGTCTAGGGCCTCGGCGCTGAGGCGCTTCGTGCCGCCGCGCCGCATCTGGGCGCCGGTGAATCCGGTGAGACCCTCTTTGCCGGCCGGCACGAGATAGCCGCCCACGCGCAGCGTGAGGTTGATCGAAACCAGCGGCAGCGTCCGATCTTCGGCGATGTACACGACCATGCCGTTCTTCAGGACGACGCGCGCTTCCGCGGCCTTCGGCGGCTCGAAGACGATCGGCTCGAAGACGAGCTTCTCGGGATGCTCGACGATCTGCTGGGCGACGGCGGGCCCCGTGAGGAGTCCGGCGAAGACGAGAGCGGCGCACGGTTTCATCATCACTGCTTCTCGCTGGAGGGCGCTGGCTCCGGGTCCTCTGGAGCCGCCGCACCCTGCTTGCGGAGGAAGATGCCGACGGTGCGGTTCTCCTTCGTCAGGTACTCTTTCGCCACTCGCTGGATGTCGGCCGGCGTCACCGCGTCCACCTCGTCCGGGGCATTGTTGATGTAGCGCCAGTCGCCCTGGCCCTCGAAGACTAACAGCTGAAACATGACGAAAACGGGTGTCGAGAGCCGCCGGTAGGCATTGGCCTTGAACTGGTTCTTGACCTTCTGCAGCTCGTCCGCCGACACCGGCTCGGACTGGAGCCTCGCGAGCTCCTCGTAGATGGCGGTCTCCACCGCGACCGGATCCTTGCCGTCCTTGACCGTGCACTCGATCTGAACACTGCCGGCGTACTTCTTGAGATCGGCGCCTGCCGAGACCTCGTTGGCGATCTGTCGCCCGAGCACCAGCCCCTTGTAGAGCCGGCCGGTGCGGCCCGACAGCAGGTCCGTGAGCAGGTCGACGGCGGCACGGTCCTTGTGGACGAAGCTGACACCCTTCCACCAGATGCGCACCGTGGGGGAAGTCTCGGCTTCGGCCAGGTAGCGCTTCTCGGCGAGCTGCTTCGGCTCGAGCGTCACGACGTCTGGCGGAGGCTTGGCGCCACGCGGGATCCGTCCGAAATAGCGTTCGAGGAGCGGCTTCACTTCGGCCTTCCGGAAGTCGCCGACCAGGATGCCCGTCAGGTTGTTGGGTGCGTAATACGTCGCAAAGTAGTCCTTCGCCTGGGCGAGCGTGTACATCGGGATGTCTGAGGCCCAGCCCACGACCGGCCATCCGTAGGGATGGGCCTCCCAGAACGTCGCGCCAAAGTCCTCGTCGTATTTGCCGAGTGGTGTCGACTCGGTGCGCAGCCGACGCTCCTCGAACACCACGTCGCGCTCGGAGTAGAACTCGCGGAATACCGGGTTCAGCAGCCGGTCGGACTCGAGCCAGGCCCACAGCTCGAGCCGGTTGCTGGGCACCCGGACGAAGTAGAACGTCCAGTCCTCGCTCGTCGAGGCGTTCAGGAACTCGCCGCCGTTCCTGGTGTAGAGCTGGTCGAGCTGGTCCTTCACGATCGTCTCGCGCTGCTTCTGGACCAGCGCGTCAAACTGCTTGTCGAGCTCGCGGTAGCGTTCGGTCTGGTTCTCGGGCTTGGCGAGATCGTCGATCTCGCCCCGGCGCAGGCGCCTGCGCATGAGCTCGAGCTCGGCGCGCATCCCCTCGCGCAGCGTCTCCTGTTCGTCGATCAGCTTCAGGTCCACGTCGATGTCCTTCGTGCCGATGACGTGCGTGCCCTTGAACATCATGTGCTCGAAGAAGTGGCTGATCCCGGTGATGCCCGGGCGCTCGTTGGCCGAGCCCACGTGGGCGACCCAGCCCGCCGAGATGGTCGGCGACTCGTGGCGTTCGAACAGCAGCCATTTCATACCATTGCCGAGGCTCCACTCCTCGACCGCGATCGCCGGCTTCTCGGCCCCGAGCGCCGAAGAGCAGAGGGCCAGCACGAGCGCGCCGAGACGAACCGTCTGCTGCCTCATCGAAGCACACCTCTTCCCGGGAAAGCGCCGAGCCTATCAGGACAGACCTACAGCCTCAAGGGCGAGCTCAGCGAGCCAGAACAGCGCCACACCGAGAAACACCACCAGCGCCATCCGGATCCCGCGCTCTTCGTTGACCTCGGGCATCAGGTCCGTGGCGGCAACGTACAGCGTGACGCCCGTCGAGACCGGCAGCGCCCAGTGGACCGCCGCAGCGAAGTAGTTCATGCCGATCACGCCGAGCAGTGTCGCAGCCGCCAGCACCCCGGTGGCGAAGCGGGCCCCGCGCTTGCCACGGCCGGAGGCGAGCGCGATCGAGGCAACGGTGAAGCCCTCGGGGAACTTGTGCAGAAACACGGCAAAGAAGATCAGCAGGCCGAGCGGCATCGAGACCAGGAATCCGGAGGCGATCGAGACGCCGTCGAAGAAGGTGTGGATCGAGAGCCCGATCAGGGCCGAGGTGCTGACCGTAGGGTCCATCATCACCTCGCCGTGCACCTCCTCGCCGAAATGGAAGTGGGAGGCAACGGTGTGCTCGAAGAAGTGGACGAGGAAGTAGCCGAGCAGGATCAGGCCCGGCGCCTGGGCCGAGAGCGCCAGCGATTCCGGCAGCATCCGGAGGAAGGTGGCGGCCAGCATGAAGCCGGCGCCCAGGGCCACGAAGTACTTGAGCAGCAGCTCGTTCCAGCGTCTTCGGGCCGTGACGACGAGGCCCCCGGCCACGTTGGCGGCCGCCGCCGCCGTGCCCAGAAGCAAGCTCCACAGGAGTGGGGAACTCGGGTTCATCTTTCGATAATGATAATCTGTTGTGTCACGTGGACAGGTTCCGTGGTTTGGTTGCCAGTATGAGTCTCGTCTTGCTCGCGGCCGCCTCGCCGGCCGGGGCGCAGGAGTCTGCGCCTCCGCCGGACCTCGTCCTCTCCCCCGCCCCGGCACAACGCCCCTCTCCGGAACCGACTCCGGACCCCCAGGCCGGCGCCAGGGACGAGGGCGAGGAGATGCCGGCCGAGCTCAAGCGGGCCGTGCCCGGTGGGTTGTTCAAGGAAGAGGCCGAGGGCCCGACGCCCGGCGCCATCACCGTGAGCCTCGCCGACGCCGTGGCGATCGCGCTCGAGCGTAACTATGGCCTGCTCAGCTCCGGCGACAGCGTGCTCTCGGCCCGCTTCCGGGAGGACGCCGCCCGTGCCCAGTTCCAACCGCGGCTCACACCCCGCTACCTGTACGGCGAGAATGACTCCGCGCTCTCGCTAGAAGCCTCACAGCGCCTGCCCTGGCTCGGCGGCACGATCCTTGGCAGCGCGACGCTGCGTCAGTTCGACGCGACCGAGACGGGCGCGCCGGCCGGCAAGGGCACCGACTTTCGCGCCAACTTGAACCAGCCCCTGCTGCGCGGCTTCGGGCCGAACACGACCTACTACGATCTGCGCAACAGCGTGCGCTCGCGTGTCGCGCAGGAGCGCTCCTACGAGCTCTCCCGGCAACGCCTGGCGATCGAAGTGACCTCGGCCTACTACCAGATCGTGAGGCAGCGCTCGCTGCTCGGCGTGTCGCGCCAGAGCCTGAAACGCAGCACCGGCCTGCGCGAGGCTTCCGAGGCGCGCATGCAGGTGGGCCTCGCCAGCAAGCTCGACGTGTTCCGTGCCGAGTTGCAGGCCTCGCAGACCCAGGAGTCGTTGGTTCAATCACGGGCGGCTCTCGACAACGCCCTCGAGTCATTTCGCCTGACGCTGGGACTTTCGCCTTCGGAACCCGTCGAGCCGGAGGCCGGAGCGCTCGTCGACGATGTGTCGCTGGAGCTCGAGCCGAGCGAGGTTCTCACTGCCAGGGCCGTGGCGAGCCGCCTGGAGCTCGCCGAGGCGCGCGACCAGATTCACGACTCGGAACGCAGCCTGGCGCTTGCCCGCCAGAACCTGCTGCCCCAGCTCGACCTGAACCTGAACTGGAGCAGGGTCGGCTTCGGGCCGAGCTACGCCGACGCGAACCAGGCCGGCGATTCGCGCTGGAATTTCTTGGTCTCCTCCTCGTATCCCCTGGAACGCACCTCGGACAAGGCGAACCGCGCCATCGCCGAACTCGATCTCGCGGCTCGCAAGCGCTCCCTCGCCCAACGCGAGCAGGAGGTCGAGGCCGACGTGCGAGCGGCCGTGCGCTCTCTCGAGCGGCTGCTCAAGAGCATCGACCTGCAGCGCAAGAGCGTCGAGTTCTCGTCGCAGCAACTGCGCCTTGCGAGCCTGCGCTACCAGCGCGGCCTGGCCAGCAACTTCGACGTGATCGACGCCGAGGGTAGCCTCGTCTCGGCGCGCACGGCCCTGGTCGGCCTGCTGACCGATTTCCAGGTGGCCCGCGTCCAGTTGCTGCGAGCCGTCGGCACGCTCGACGTGGCCAGGGAGTTCGCCCGGTGAGCTCGCCCGCCTTGACCGCCGAGCGGCTGGGCCGCTTCGTGTCCCGGGCCCGGGAGCGCTCTCGAGCTCTCGCCCGCGGCGCCGAGAGCGAGGCCCGCAGCCTCGCCAGAGAGGTGCGGCCGTGGCTGCGGCGCGAGACCTGGACGCCCTCGGGGCTGCGCGGTGCGGCCACGACCGCGCGCGCACGGCCACGCCGCACGGCGCTGCTGGCCGCGGCCGCGACCGCGATCGTGCTTACCCCGCTGTGGCTGTTCACGGGCCGGGCGGAGAGCCGCTTCCCCAACGTCGCCGTCGCCGAGGGCCCGTTCCACGTGTCGATCGTCGAGACCGGGACGCTGCAGGCGCTGCGTTCCGTGACCTACGCCTCCAGCATCCAGAGCAACCAGGCGAAGATCGTGGCGATGGCGCCCGAGGGCAAGTTGATCCAGAAGGGCGACATGCTGCTGCTCTTCGATTCGGCGCCCTTCGAAGAAGAGATCCGCCGCAGCGAAGCGCTCCTCGGCCAGGCCCAGGCCGATCTCGCGAAGGCCCAGCAGGACCTCAAACTGCAAGCGATCGCGAACCGCGAGGATCTGGCACTCGCCCGGCAGAAGCTGGAGCGCAGCGGTCTCGAACTGAAGGATGTCCAGGAGGGTAAGGGCAAGCTCCGTGAGGAGGAGGCGGCCGCCGCAGTGACCAACGCGGAGCGCGAACTGCAAAAAGCCCAGTCGAGCTACGACGACCTGCAGCCGCTGCTGGCCGAGGGCTTCATCACCAAGCAGGAGCTCGAGCGCGCCGAGCAGCAGGTGCAAAGGAACCGCGAGGAACTCGAGCTTGCGATGCGCCGGAAGAACGCGCTCATGGAATTCGGGCGGCCGCTCGAGCTCTCGCAGGCCCGAGCCGAGGCGACGCTGAGCCGCGAGAACTTCAAGGAGCTCGACATGGCCGGGGACTACAAGCTCGAGCAGAAGCGTGCCGCGATCTCTTCCGCGAGCGCCCGCATCCAGGAGCTCCAGAGCAAGCTTGCCCTCGCCCAGCAGCAGCTGAACCGCACCGAGGTGCGTGCGGATGTCGCGGGAATCGTCGTGTACAAGGACGTTTTCTTCGGTTCCGAGCAGCGCAAGCCCCAGGTCGGCGACCAGGTCTGGGCCAACCAGCCGCTGCTGATCCTGCCCGACATTTCGAAGATGGTCGTCGAAACCAAGATCCGCGAGACCGATATCCACAAGGTCGAAAAGAACCAGAGCGTTCAGGTGCGCGTGGAGGCCTACCCGGACCTGCGTCTTGCCGGCACGGTGAGTCTGCTGGGAACGCTCGCCCAGGAGGAGAAGGATCGGCGCGGGACCAAGTTCTTCGGCGTCACGGTCCAGATCCACGAAACGGAGCCACGCCTCCGGCCTGGCATGACGGCGCGCGTCGAGATCGAGGTCGAGGAGCGCCCGAAGTCGCTCTACGTTCCACTGGACGCGGTGTTCGAAAAGGAGGGCGTCCACGTCTGCTACGTGCTGCGCGGGCGCGGCGTCCTCGCCCGTGAAGTGTTGCTCGGCCCCTCCAACCAGGACTTCGTGGTGGTCGAGAAGGGCCTGCTCCGCGGCGAGCGCGTGGCTCTGCGCGACCCCGGCGAGGCAGCCTCGGACTTCGGCTCGCAGACGGCACAATGACAGCCCTGCCGAGCGACGCCACGCCCGAGGCAGGCCGTGAGCGCGCCTTCGGTCTGCTCCTGTTCGACGCCGAAGAAAGCCTCGCCCGCGGCGAGGCTGAGAAGGCGATGCTGCTCGCCTCGCGGGCGGTCAAGGAACGGCCCGACAGCCTGACCGCGCGGGCCCTGGCCGAGCGCGCCCGGCGCGAGCTGACCAGGGGCCGCCGGCGCGAGAAACTCGAGGCCAAGATCGCCGAGGCCGTGCGGCTTCTCGACAGCGGCGACTTCGCCGCGGCGGAGAAGATCGTGACCTCGGCGCTGAAGTTCGTCCCGGATCATGCCGTGGCGCTTCAGCTCTTCGGCCGGCTCAAGGAGCGGCCGCGCGCGACTGCGGCGGAGGCCGAGGCCGACCGCGAACTCGACCTGCTGGCGCGGGCCCAGGCCGAGAAGGCCCTCGACGCCGCGCGCTCGGCCCGCGCGGCGGGTTGGGATCGCCGCGCGCTCTTCCAGCTGCGGCGCGGCCTGCGTCAGGCGCCCGATCACCGGGAGCTGCTCGCCCTGCTGCGCGAGACCCAGGGCGCTGTGGAAGCGCTCGACTCGGAACGCAGCCGGCGGCGGGCGCTCCACCAGCAAGTTCGCGCCGGGCTCGAGCTGCTGGGAAGCGGCAACCTCGAGGGCAGCCTGCGCATCCTGCGCGCCGTGCTCGAGGAGGATCCCGAGAACGCGAGGGCCCAGGCCGCGGTGCAAGAAGCACGGCGCGCTTTTCTGACCCTCAAGACCGGCGGAGCGGCCGCAGCTCCGGCGCCGGCCACGGAGCTGGCCGCCACCCTCCGCGTCGAGACAGCGCCGCCAGTCCCCGCCCCGGTGGCTCCCCTTGCCGGGGCACGAGCCGAAAGGCCGCGCTTCCGCTCCGAACCGCGCCCCATGGAAGACGACGTCGCCGACCGCTTCTTGCCCTCCGTGCCCGTCGAGATCCTGCTACCGCGCACGCGCCGGCATCGCACGCCCACAGGCTTCATCCTGGTCGGGGCAGCCTTGCTGCTCGGCGCGGTGCTGTTCCTCTCCGGTCGTGACGGGTCGGCGCCTCGCCCGGCCCCGGCGACACCAGGGACACCGCCGGCGACGGCCGGCGACCCGGTCGGCCCGCTCGAGAGCGTTGATCCGGAACTGCGCCAGGCCATCGAGGCGACACTCGTCGCTTACGCGCGGGCGCTCGAGAGCGGCCAGGCCCCGGCCCTGGCTGCAGCGCGACCCGACCTCTCCGGGGAGGCGCGGGAGCGGCGCCTCGCCCGCTTCGTCGGCGCGCTCAACGCCGCCACCGACGTCCGCGTCCTGGACGTGCGGGTCGAGGGGAACGTGGCCCGCGTGTCGATCCTGTGCACCGACGTGATCATCGGCAGCCGCGATGCGCCGCAGGCCCGGGTGGAAGAAGCGCTGCGTTTCGTGAGGCACCCGGCCGGTTGGACGCTCGAGGCCGCGGCCAGAGTGCCCTAGACGGGCCCGTGCTGGTAGCCCTGCGGGACGTGCGCAAAGTTTACAGCCGTGGCCTCCGTGACGTAGCGGCGCTCGCGGGACTCAGTCTCGAGATCGAGGAGGGCGAGTCGGTCGCGATCATGGGCCCTTCGGGCTCGGGCAAGTCGACCTTGCTCTCGATCCTCGGTTGCCTCGACCTGCCCACTTCGGGCTCCTACGTGCTAGGCGGCACCGAGGTCTCGGGCCTCGACGACGACGCTCTCTCGCGAATCCGCAACGAGCGCATCGGTTTTGTGTTCCAGTCCTTTCACTTGATCCCGCAGCTCACGGTCGCCGAGAACGTGGAGACGCCGTTGCTCTACCGCGGCCTGCCGGAGGCGGAATCCCGTAGGCGCGCGCTGCGGTCGCTCGAGCGGGTCGGCCTGCTGCCACGCGCCGAGCATCGGCCCGCCGAACTCTCGGGCGGCGAGGCGCAGCGTGCGGCCGTGGCGCGAGCCTTGGTCAGCGAGCCGCGGATCCTGCTCGCGGATGAGCCCACGGGCAACCTCGACACCGCCACGGGCGAGGAGGTGGCGGGCCTGCTCGAGGAGCTGCATCGCGACGGTCGCACCGTCATCCTCGTCACGCACAACGAGGCCTTGGGGCGGCGGGCTCGCCGCGTGGTCCACATCCGCGATGGGCGCGTCGAGCGCGAGGCTCGCTCGTGATGCCGCCGCGCGCCCTGCTTCGGCTCGGGCTGCGCAGCCTGATGCTCCACAAGCTGCGTTCGACGCTCTCGATCCTGGGTGTCGTCTTTGGCGTCGCGGCGGTGGTCGCAATGTCGTCGGTGGGCGAGGGCGCGCGCCGCGAGGCGATCGCGCAGGTGGGCGCGCTCGGCATCGACACCGTCACGGTCCGCTCGCGTCCCTCGGCGGATGCCTCGCCGGCCCCGAGCGGGCTGCGGCTGCGCGACGCTGAGTCGTTGCGCGCCGTGGTGCCGCACCTGCTGGCCGCGGCCCCGGTCCGGGAGGCGCGGCTGTCAGCGGAGGCCGGCAGCCGGCATACCGACGTGATCGCAGTGGGCACGACATCGGACTATGCGAAGGCGACGCGGCTGCACTCCGGCTCAGGCCGCTTTCTATCGGACCTTGACGTGCGTGAGGCCAAACGCACGGTGGTGCTTGGCGCAAGCGTGGCCCGCGAACTATTCCCGCTCTCTGATCCCCGGGGCGAACGGGTCCTGCTCGGCGGCGAGTCCTTCCAGGTCGTGGGCGTGCTCGAGGGCCGGGCCCTGCCCCGCGGCAAGGGCGGCTCGATCCGGACTCGGGACGTCAACCGCGCGGTCTTCGTCCCGCTGCCCTCGCTCGATCGAGGTTCTGATCCCCGGCCCGACGGCGTCGACGAGATCGTGCTGAGAATCGACGACGTCGATCGCGTGATGGACTCTGCCGAAGTCGTGAAATCGCTTCTCGACCGAACCACGGGCGGCGCAGCGCTGGATATCGTGGTGCCGCGCGAGATCCTGCGTCAGAAGGAGCAGACGCAGCGGATCTTCAACGTCGTGACGGGCGCGATTGCCGCGATCAGTCTGCTGGTCGGCGGGATCGGGATCATGAACATCATGCTGGCGAGCGTCGCCGAGCGGACCCGCGAGGTCGGGGTCCGGCGCGCGCTCGGCGCGACGCGCCACGATATCGCCTCCCAGTTCCTGGTCGAGTCGTCGCTGCTCACCACGGCCGGCGGCGCGATCGGCGCCATGCTCGGGATGCTCGGGGCGATCCTGATCCAGTTCTTCGCTGCCTGGCCCACGGCGCTCTCGCCGTGGATGCTGCTGCTGGCACTGGTCACGGCCCTCTTCGTTGGCATCGGCTTCGGCTTGTACCCCGCCTGGCATGCGGCTCAGCTCCAGCCGATGGAGGCCCTCCGGCACGACTAGGACAAGGGCGCGATCAGCGCGAGTGTCACGCCGGCACACAGGCCGAGCGCCTGTAGCCGTTGCTGTCGTCGGCCCTGACCCCAGAGGGCAATGAACGCCCAGGCCGGAAGCAGGAAGACCAGAGCGGTGAGCCGCGTCAGCCAGGCGGCCGCACCCAGCACGCCGGCGAGGAGCGCTCGCGAACGTGGGCATCGTAGAAGCCTCGCCCCTCGCGGGCGAAGCGCAAGTAGGAGAAGGGATCGCCCGCGTAGGGCTTCGGTTGCGCCGCAAACGTGAAGCTGCGGGGGTGCAGTGAAGTGAGAACGTCGCGCGTCTGGAGCGCCCAGGACGGAGCGCCCTGGGGTTCCCAGTAGCGCGGTGACGAGGGCCTCGAAGCGGAGTGCCCCGCCGAGCGTGACGACGAGGGCGGCGGCGAGCGCCGGCACCCACGTCGAGCGTCGAGGATCTCGCGAGCGCTGCTCAAAATAGCGTGTGGACGGCCGATACGACGTCGTAGGCGTCGTTCACGACGAACAAGAGCGGCCAGCGGTCGAAGGTGAGGCAGGGATGCGAGATCCCGAAACCCAGGCGGTCGCCGGGACGCAGCGGCGACTCGGCGGGGATCTCGAGCAGGGCGTGCTGGTCGTTTAGGGCGGCCGTGGTGACGCCCGAGAGCGGCACCGGTGCTTGGTGCGTGCCCTCGCGGAAGAAGGCCAGCGGCCGAGGCAGGCCGGCATCGTACGAGGCGTCCCGTTTGCCTAGATTCACCACGGCCCGCGTCGGCTCGGGCCGCGAGAGGACCTGGCCCCACAACTCCAGTGCCGGATGCAGTCCCTCGCCTTGCGCACGCGCGACGGGTGAGCGCTCGAGAATCCGGGCAAAGGCGCGTTCGTAGGAGCCCCCGTCTTGAGTCAGATAGCAGCCCGAGCGCAAGAGGACCTTCGATTCGCGTTGGAGCTGCCGGCGACCTAAGCGCTCGATCACGAGGTCGTAGAAAGCCGAGCCTCCCGCCGAAAGTAGGACCGACCCAGCAGCGAACAGGCCCTCGCGATCACAGGCTTCCGCGGTCTCGCCTATCGAATCCAGAAACGCCGCAACCTGCGCTTTCTCGACCCCGGGATCGGCGGCGGAGAGCAGGCCTTCGAAGCCCGAGATGCCCCGGAGCGCCAGCTTCGGCGCGGCCGCGTGAACGGCGCGCGCGACGCCCAGGGCCGCCGCGAGGTCGCGGCAGCCCGTACGTCCTCCCGCGAAGCCTCGCTCGACGAGCAGCTCAAGTGGGCGGCCGAGCTCCCGGGGCTGCGCTTCCGCAGCGAGCAGCTGCACGCAGTCAATCGAGTCGACCAGCCAGAAGAGCTCGAAGTGCGGATCGCCGCCGAGCTCGCGAAGCGCCCATCGGATCTCGGCCGGATCGACCACTTCGTTGGCCAGCACGACGCGCGCGACGCCGTGGCGTCTCGCGGCACGCACCTGGCCCAGTGTCGCGAGCGTGATCCCCCAGGCGCCGTCCTCGAGCTGTCGGCGAAACAGTTCCGGGCTCAGCGTGGTCTTGCCGTGGGGCGCCAGAAGCGCGCCGCTCGCCGCCAGGAAGCGGCGCATCCAGGCGCCGTTGTGGCGAAGTGCCGAGTCTTTGAGGACGGCTGCGGGAAAGCGGACGTCGCCTCGGAGCACGTTCCACTTCTTCTCGCCGATGCGGTCGATGGCAAAGCTCTGGGTGCCCAGGGGCACGCCCTTGAGCCGATCGTCGATCGAGAAGGCGCCGTTCACCACGGCTCGCTGAGAAGACGCAGCAGCAGCTCGGCGCGGCGCGCGAGGTCGGCCACGAAAACGCATTCGTCCCGCGCGTGGGCGCCCCGGCCATTCGGCCCGAGCCCATCCAGCGTCGGGATGCCGGCCGCGGCCGTGAGGTTGCCATCGGAGGCGCCGCCCACGCGAGCCGCGCCCAGCTCGAAGCCGAGCTCGGCGGCAATGCGCCGTGCCCGCGCGTAGAGCGCTTCGGAGGCAGGCGTCGGCTCGAGCGGGGGCCGGTCGAAGCCGCCCTCGATGCGCAGCGACACTCGCGTGTCGGCCGGCGTGAAGCTACGCACCGCGGCCTCGACCCGCTCCGCCTCGCCCTGCGACCACACGCGCACGTCGACGAGCAGCGTCGCGTGTTCGGGCACGACGTTCGTCTTCGTCCCGCTGGTCGCGACCGTGGGCGTCACCGTGGTACCACGCGCCGGGTCTCCCAGGCCCTCCAGGAACAGGACGGCCCGCGACATCGCCGCCAGGGCCGAAGCGCCTTTCTCCGGCTCGAGGCCCGCGTGGGCCGCGCGGCCCGTGAAATGCAAGTTGAACTGACCAGTGCCCTTGCGGGCGATCTTGGCAGCGCCATCGAGTGGCGGCTCCAGGACCAGAACTCGTGCGTTCCGGCGCGCCTGGGTGAGAAGCAGTTCCAGCGAGGCGTGCGTCCCGACTTCCTCATCGGGAACCAGGAGCAACGAGACCACGGGGATCGGGGTGCGCCGCGCCAGCTCGGGCAGAACCGCCATCGCGAGCGCAATCCCGCCTTTCATGTCGAAGGCGCCGGGACCGGTGATGCGGCCGTCCTTCACGCCAAACGGCAGCTCCGCCAGCGAGCCGACGGGCCAGACGGTGTCCAGATGCCCGAGCAGCAGCGTCCCGCCTGGGCCGGACCCGACGGACGCGAGTACGGCGTCGCCCCGCGGTGGACACGGGCGCGTCTCGGCCGACACGCCCCGGGTGCTTAGCGTCTCGCTGACGAACGCCGCCAGTCCCGAAACACAGCCGGGGTCGTCGGAAGGGCTCTCGCGGGAAACCAGTTCCCGGAGGTCGGCGAGGATCGCATCCGTCGAGAAGGGCGTGCTCAGCCCTCGAAGCTGTGGGCGGCCTCCTCGGCGGCCCGGACCTGCGGCGGGTTCGGGTTCACGACCGGGCGGCGGGCAGAGAGGAAGTGGAGCGCGGCGACGGCGCCCTGTTCGCGGTAGGCGCCGGCGAGGAGATAGGCGAGCACGAGCGTCGACGAGCGGCCCACGCCCGCCATGCAGTGCACGAAGACCGGGAGCTTCGCGCGCTCGCACTGGCGCAGGAAGCCGATGCCCATGTGCAGATGCGCACGACTCGGCGGGTCGTGATCGACCGTGGGCAGCCAGAGGAAGGCTTCAAACGTCCAGGGGTCGGCCCCCTCCTGCTTCATGTCGACGCAGGCTTTGACGCCTTGCGCGCGCAGCCGGTGATAGTCGTCTAGGTTGGCGATCCGCGAGCCCAGGTAGACGACGTCGGTGACCTTGTCGAAGCTGACGCGCTCAGGCGACAGGATCATGGAAGCGCTCGCACAGGTCCACCAGCGTCTTGACGCCGAACCCGAGCGCCCCAGCCTCGTAGTACTTCCATTCCTTGTCGCGGAACATTGGCCCGGCGATGTCGAGGTGGGCCCAGGCTGCCTTCTCGGGGACGAACTCGCGCAGGAACAGACCGGCGGTGATGGCACCCGCGAGCCCGCCCGAGGCGATGTTGTTGAGATCGGCGTAGGGGGTCTTGAGCGCCTCCTTGTACTCCTCGACGAGCGGCAGCTCCCAGAACGCCTCGCCGTGGTTCTCGCCGGAGCGGATCAAGCGCCGGATCAGGTCGGGGTCGGTGCCGAGCACGCCGGCGACGCTGGGCCCGAGCGCGCGCACCACCGCCCCCGTCAGCGTCGCGATGTCGACGACGTGGCTGGCGCCCTCCTCGCCGGCGCGGGCCAGGCCATCGGTGAGGACGAGGCGGCCCTCGGCGTCGGTGTTGTCGACCATGATCGACTTGCCGTTCTTCGCCGTGAAGATGTCGCCGGGGCGCTGCGCGTTCGCATCGGGCATGTTCTCGGCGCAGCACAGGATCCCCACGACCTTGACGTCGGGCCGCAGCTTGCCCAGCGCGCGCATCGTGTAGAGCACCGCCGCAGCGCCGGCCATGTCGCCCTTCATCTCCCACATGTGATCGCCGGGCTTCAGGCTGATGCCACCGGAGTCGAAGGTGATGCCCTTGCCGACGAGCGCAACCGTTTCCCTCGAGGCCTTTCTCGGCACGTGGCGGAGGATCACCATGCGGGGGGCGTAGGCGCTGCCCTGGCCCACGCGCAGGATGCCCGTGTAGCCGCGGGCTTTGAGGCCGGCGGGGTCGAGGATCTCGGCCTCGAGATCCACTTCCTTCGCGATCTCGGCCGCGCGTTCGGCCAGGTACTCAGGCGTCACCACGTTGCCCGGTTCGCTAATCACGTCGCGGGCGCGGTTCACGTTCTCCGAGACCCACGCGTAGCGCGCCTTGCGCGCCTCGGCGTCGGCCTTGTGGTCGGGGTGCGCGATGACCGTGACCTGGGCTTCCTTCGCTAGAAACTCCTCCTTCTCCTGCCGATAGCGATCGAATGTGTAGGCGCCCAGGATGGCGCCTTCGACGACCTTGCCGACGAGCGGCGCTGCGTCCGCGCCGTTCATGACGAGACCGATCCGCGCGTACCGGTAGTCCCGTGCAATGCGCAGCGCTCGGGCCGTGAACGTCTTCACGTTCTCCCACAGGTTGTAACCGCGCTGCAGCGGGCTCCAGTACACGAGCAGCGCCCGGGGGCTCGCCCCCTCCGGCAATGTCGCGAAGTACTCCCGCTTTAGCGTCTTGTCCTTGAACGCGGCCAGCGCGCGCGCCACGTGGGTCAGGACGGCTTTGTCGTCGATCACGTGCAGCGTCTTGTCGGAATCGAGCACGACGACCAGCAGGTCGAGCGGCGTCTGCGAAACGGGTTGGAAGGAGAGCTTGAGGTTCATCAAAGGGCTCCGGAAAGGGCCGACGCGGAAGCCGGTATTATACTGCACCGATGCGAGCAGCGGCGGCCCGCCTGCCCAAGATCGCGGTCTTCGGCGTGCCGAGCGCGGCCGGTGCCAGTGGTCCGGGGAGCGAGCGCGGCGCCTTCGCTTTGCGCGAAGCAGGCCTCCTCGATGCCCTGCGCGGGATCGGCGCCAGGGTCGTCAACCTCTCCGACCTGTCGCTGTTTCCCTGGCGCGAGGATCCCGAGCACCCGCGGGCGCGCAACCTGCCGCTCGCCGCCTGCGCGGCCCGAGCCACGGCCGACGAGATGCCGCGCGCACTGGCCGAGGGCTTCACCTTGCTGATAGGTGGTGACTGCTCGATCCTCGCCGGGAGCGTCGGCGGAACGGCACGGGCGCTCGGGCGACCGGTAAGCCTCGTCTATCTGGACGCCGATCTCGATCTAAACACACCCGACACGACACCGTCCGGAAACTTGAATGGCATGGCCGTCGCGGCGGCCCTGGGCCGAGGCGCTTCGGAGCTCGTGGCAGCCAGCGGCGCGCCCGCGCTTCTGCCCGAGCACGTCGCGATTCTCGGCTATCGCGCGGTCGATCCCGGTGAGCGCGCGCCGCAGCGGGAGCTGGCTCTCACGCGCAGCGCGGACGAGGTGCGCGCGAGTGGTGCGGCCTGCGCCGCCGCGGACGCGCTGGCCGCGGTCGGCAACGACGGCGGGCCCCTGCTCGTCCATCTCGACGTCGACGTGATCGATGCGAGTGAACTCGGGGCCAAGGCGCCGTTCACGCCGGGGCCTGGGCTGCGCTTTGCCGAGATCGAGGCACTGCTCACAACGCTGATGCATTCGCCGCGCGTCGTGGTTCTCGAGGTTTGCGAGTTCAGCCCGTTGCTCGACCCGGGGGGCGCCAGCGCCCGCAAGCTGGTGGCGCTCCTCACGAAGGCCGTCGCCGCGCGGCTTTCGGCCTGAGCGAGTCGCTCATGGGAGATAGCTACGGGCGCGTGGTGGTCGCGGCGGTGCAGGCGGCGCCGATCGTTCTCGACCGCGACGCGACACTCTTAGTTAGTTAGGCCTTCAGTTTTCGGCCGCGACGCACCACGACCCACGCTACGGTCGTGAGGCTGCCGAGCGCCAGGGCGATGGCCGTGGCAAACAGCGTCACTGTCGAACCCAGGATGCTGCGCCGGTCCATCGTGACGCCGAAATCGAGCGGGTGGCCTTCGAGGGCTTGCGCCACGTCCTGCCGCCATGAGGCGATGTTGCCGCGCTCGACACCTTGGACGGCGTTCTTGTGCGAGTACACCTTGCTCGGCAGGTGGAAGCGCACGGCCATGAGGCCATCGCGCTCCGCGGGCGCGGGCGATGTGGTTGGCTTTCGCCAGCCACCCTGGAGCACGAGCGTGTCGTTCTCAGGCCGCATGCCGATGCTGAGGTCGGGGAAGGCGGCGGTCCCGGAGAGACGGTTCACATCGGGGAAGTCGGCCAAGACGTAGAGGTAGAGCCGACCGTCGCGTGTCGTGAGTGTGACGCGGCGCACGCGCAGCCCGGACCGCTCGAACAGCGCCCGTGCGACGTCGCGCGTGGCCGTGCCCTCGGGATCCTCGGCACGCCCCAGTCCCTTGAAGGCGACCCACAGGTTCGGCCGGCCGGTGACGCTGACGCTGCCCGAGCCGTCGACCCTCAGCCAGAACTCATGCTCGTACTCGTAGACGACGCAACTGTTCAAGGATGCGGCGAGCAGCAGGCTGAGCACCAGGCGGGGGATCATTGGTAGATCCTATCTTTCCTGTCCCGCGAGAAGTCGCGAGCACTTCCGCAAGACCCACTACGTCCGGCCCGCGGAGGGACGGCCGCTCTCGTGAGGACGCACCACGGGCCGCCATTCTAAACGAGATAGAATCGCGGCCCGTGATGGCTCCGAACGCTGCGAAGGACGCCGTCTATGTCATCGACGGAAACGCCCAGTTCCACCGCGCCTATCACGCGATCCGGGGCCTCGCCACGGCTCGCGGCCTGCCGACGAACGCGACGTACGGCTTCACAACGATGCTGCGAAAGCTCTTCGCAGACGAGGCCCCGCGCTTCATCGGCATCAGCTTCGACATGGTCGGGCCCACGTTCCGCCATGAGGAGTACGCGGAGTACAAGGCCCACCGGCCGAAGATGGACGATGACCTCGCTGTTCAGATCCCGTACATCCGCCGCGTCTGTGAAGTGTTCCGGCTGCCCATCGTCGAAGCGCAGGGCTACGAAGCCGACGACGTGATCGCGACACTGGCGACGCAGGCGGTTGCGCAAGGCCTGGCGGTCGTGGTGGTTTCCGGGGACAAGGACCTGTTGCAGTTGGTGAGCGACGAGATCCTGGTCCTGAACCCGGGCCAGGGCGGCATCGGCGCGACGCGTTACGACCGCGCCAAGGTCGAAGAGAAGTGGGGCGTGCCACCCGAGCGGGTGGTGGACGTGCTGGCGCTCGTGGGCGACGCCGTGGACAACGTGCCTGGCGTGCCCGGGATCGGCGAGAAGGGAGCCCGGGACCTGGTCCGCGAGTTCGGCCCGCTGGAGGCCGTTCTCGAGCATGTGGACAAGGTGAAGCGGGCTGCCTATCGCGAGGGCTTGAAAACTCATCGCGAGGCGGCGCTGCTCTCGAAGCGTCTCG
The DNA here is from genome assembly GCA_964442185.1 of uncultured Acidobacteriota bacterium. Lineage (GTDB taxonomy): Bacteria > Acidobacteriota > Vicinamibacteria > Fen-336 > Fen-336 > CADEEV01. The sequence continues at coordinate 9,657 of CAYTWT010000095.1, read as the reverse complement.
TCACGCTGCGCACCAACGCGCCTGTGAGCCTCGACATGGCGGCCCTGCGGCACCAGGCGCCCGATCGGGCGGCGGCCCACGCGCTCTTCACCGAGCTCGAGTTCGCGGCCCTGGCGAAGGAGTTCGCGCCCGAGGTCAAGGCGGCCCGCGACGACTTGGCGCGCATCGTTTCCGACGACGACGCTCTGCAGGCCGTGGTAGCCGAGTGCCGCAGCACAGGGAGCGTGGCGCTGGCGCTGCTGCTGACGTCCCGTGAACCCATGAAGGCAGGTATCGTTGGCCTGGCGCTCGCATGGGGAAGCCAGTCGGCCTATGTCCCCTTCGCGTATGCCGCGTCTCCGGCCGGGCCGGGGTTGTCCGCCGCAAGAGCGCTCGACCGGCTGCGGCCGTTGCTCGAAGCGCGCGACGTTGCCAAGGCGGCCGCCATCGGCAAGCGCGAGCGCATCGTGCTGGCGCAGGCGGGCAGCGGCTTGGCGGGCCTCGCCTTCGACGCGACGATCGCCTCCTACCTGCTCAATCCGGGCCGTCGTCATCACACTCTCGACGACCTGGCGGTCGAGTTCCTGGGGGAGCGCGGCGGTACTTCGCTCGAGGCGACGGGTGATGCCGTTCCGCCGCTCGAGGCGGCCGCCCACGCGGCGACGGCCGAAGCCCGTCTCGTGCTGCGGCTCGTGCCACCGGTGCGGGCTCGGCTCGCATCCGAGGGCGTTCTCCCGGTGTTCGAGACGATGGAGCTACCCCTCGTCCCAGTGCTCGCCGACATGGAACGCGCCGGCGTCAAGGTCGACACAGCCCTGCTGGCGACCATGAGCCGCGAGATGGAACGCCAGATCGAACTGCTGACGCGCGAGATCCACGCCCTGGCGGGCAGCGAGTTCAACATCAACTCGCCGCCCCAGTTGCGCGAGATACTGTTCGATCGACTGGGCATGCGCTCGGGCAAGAAGACGGCCAAGACGCGGGCCGCCTCGACGGCCGAAGACGTGCTCGAGGAGCTGGCCCTGGACCACGAGCTGCCCCGCAAGATCCTCGAATACCGCGGTGTTCAGAAGCTCAAGTCCACGTACGTCGACGCACTGCCGGAGCTGGTGCACCCGCAGACGGGTCGGATCCACGCCTCCTTCAACCAGGCGGTCGCTGCCACCGGCAGGATCTCGTCCTCGGACCCAAATCTGCAGAACATCCCGATCCGGACCGTCGAGGGACGGCGCATCCGCCAGGCTTTCGTCGCGGAGGCAGGCCATCTGCTGCTCTCAGCCGACTACTCGCAGGTCGAGCTCCGGATCCTCGCCCACCTTTCGAAGGATGAAACGCTGATCGAGACGTTCCGGCGCGGCGAAGACGTCCACGAGCGTACGGCCAGGGAGATCTTCGGCGCGCTCTCGCCCGTGGCGCCCGACGACCAGCGCCGGATCGCAAAAATGATCAACTACGCGCTGCTCTACGGAAAGACCGCCTTCACCCTGTCGAAGGACATCGGGATCCCGAAGAAGCAGGCGGACATGTTCATCGAGAGCTACTTCGCCCGTTACCCGGGGGTCCAGCACTTCATCGACGAGACCGTGGCGAAGGCGCGCGAAACTGGAACGGTGCGGACCTTGCTCGGCCGGCTGCGCCGTCTGCCGGATCTGCACGCGAAGAACTTCCAGGTGCGCATGGAAGCGGAGCGGCAGGCGCGCAACACGCCCGTGCAGGGCTCCGCCGCCGACCTGATCAAGAAAGCGATGCTGGACCTCGACCGGGCGCTTCGCGAGCGCCGCCTCAGGTCGCGTCTCATCCTGCAGATCCACGACGAGCTGCTGCTGGAGGTGCCGGAGGGCGAGGCGGACGCGGCCAAGGAGCTGGTCGAAGACGTGATGAAGAACGCCCTCGCCCTCGTCGTGCCGCTCGTGGTCGATGCGCGGCTGGGGCGCAACTGGGCTGAGGCGCACTAGCCTTCATTGACGGGTGAAAGCACGCGCCGTATCCTTCGAAGGGAGAACGACTGACATGCACGCTAAGAAGGAGGTCCTGAGGCTGGCAGCCGTAGTCCTGCTGGTGGCGGGCGCGGCACGCGCCGAGGAGCCCCTCGTCTCGCCAGAAGTCGCCAACACGCCCCTCGCACAGGCCGTCGACTAGGTGCCGCTGTACGAGTATCAGTGCCCGAAGTGCGGGCGCTTCGAAGTGATCCGGAAGTTTTCGGATCCTCTGCTCAAGAAGTGCCCGGCTTGCGGGAAGACCGTTCAGAAGCTGGCGTCGGCCCCGGCGATCCAATTCAAGGGTGCTGGCTGGTACGTAACCGACTACGCGAAGAAGTCTTCGGGCGAGGGCGCCTCGAAGGACGAGAGCGGAAAGGTGGAATCGGGAAAGGCGGAAGGCGCCAAGGCCGGCTCGAGTTCGTCCACGCCTGCTAGCGAGGGGAGCGCGTCCGCGAGCGACTCGAGCTCGGCGAAGCCCGCCAAGGCCAAGGACACGAAGGCCTCGGGCGGGCGCTCCTCGAAGTAGCCTAGAGCTTCAGGCCGCGGAGGTAGTCGCGGAACGGCCCGCCCAGGTCGGGGCGCTTCAGGGCGAACTCGACCGTGGCCTTCAGGAAACCGAGCTTGTTGCCTGCGTCGTGCCGGACGCCTTCGAAGCGGTAGCCGAACAGCGGGCGCTTTTCCTTCAGGGCCCGCAGCCCGTTCGTGAGTTGAATCTCTCCGGCCGCGTCGCGCGGCGTCGCCTCAAGTGCCGCAAAGATGTCGGGGGTCAGGATGTACCGGCCGATGATGGCAAGGTCGCTCGGGGCATCGGCCGCCGTTGGCTTCTCGACCATGTCCTTGACCCGGTAGACGCGTCCGCTCGCACCCTCGGCCGTTCCGTCGATCACGCCGTAGGCCGAGATCTCGTTCTTCGGCACCTGCTGCACGGCGATCACGGGACCGCCGTGGGCGGCAAACACGTCGATCATCTGGCGCATGCACGGGACCGCGCTATCGATGATGTCGTCGCCGAGCATCACGGCAAAGGGTTCATCGCCGATCAGGTCCTTGGCCATCAGGACGGCGTGGCCAAGGCCGAGGGTCTCACCCTGCCGCACGTAGGAGACGTTGATCATGTTCGAGATGGCACGCACCTGTTCCAGCAGCTCGGTCTTGCCGCGCTCCTGGAGCAGCCGCTCTAGCTCGTAGGACACGTCGAAGTGGTCTTCGATTGCGTTCTTGCCGCGGCCCGTAACGATGATGATGTTGGTCAGTCCCGAGGCCACCGCCTCCTCAATCACGTACTGGATGATCGGTTTGTCGACGAGCGGCAGCATCTCCTTGGGCTGCGCCTTCGTGGCGGGCAGAAAGCGCGTGCCGAGGCCTGCGGCGGGGAATACAGCCTTGCGGATCTTTTCCGTCGCCATCTTGTGCGGGATGCTACCACAGGGCCATCACGCGTCAGCGAGGCACGCGGCTGCAAGCGCGACCGTTCAAGCCGGAAACTCCCGGTGAACGGCCCTTGTTTGCCTTCGTCACGGTCATTGCAGATCAACAACTTGGCGGGGAGTTTCTTGGGAGAGCATGCTATTCTCGCGCTTTCGCGTTAGGAGGCAGTAGCGTACCGTGCTGGACCTCAAGTTCGTGACGGAGAACAAGGACCGGGTCGCGCAGATGCTGGAGCGGCGCGGTCAGGCCCTGGGCGACCAGGACCCGTGGAGCCTCGACGCGCGCCGGCGCCAGATCATCCAGGAGGTGGAGAAGCGGCAGCATCAACATAACGTTTTCAACAAGCAGATCGCCGAGCTCATCAAGTCCGGCCACACGCCTGCAGCTGCTAGGGAAGCGATAACCCCAGATCACGAGCGTCTTTCCGGCGAAATAAAGGCGCTTAATAGCGAACTTGCCGGGGTGCAGGAAGCGCTCCACGAGATCCTGCTCGGGATCCCGAACCTCCCGGATGCGAGCGTGCCGGTCGGCGCCGATGCCAGCGCGAACCTGGACGTTCGGCGCGCCGGAGAGGTGCCCAAGTTCGACTTCGTTGCGAAGGAGCATTGGGAGCTCGGGACCGAGCTGGGCATCCTCGACTTCGAGCGGGCAGCGAAGCTCTCGGGGGCGCGCTTCGCCGTCTACTGGGACGCCGGGGCCCGCCTCGAGCGGGCCCTGATCCAGTTCATGCTCGACCTGCATACCCGCGAGCGAGGCTACCGCGAGGTGATCCCGCCCTATCTCGTGACGGCGGAAACCCTGCAGGGCACGGGCCAGCTGCCCAAGTTCGAGCGCGATCTCTTCAAGACCCGGGCGGGCGAGAAGGATCTCTACCTGATCCCCACGGCCGAGGTGCCGCTCACCAACCTGCATCGCGACGAGATGCTGGCGCCTGTGCAGCTCCCGCTCAAATACGTGGCCGTAACACCGTGCTTCCGCTCCGAGGCTGGCTCCTATGGCAAGGACGTACGCGGCCTGATCCGCCAGCACCAGTTCCACAAGGTGGAGTTGGTAAAGCTCACGACGCCTGAGACGTCGATGGACGAGCTCGAGGCGATGGTGGGCGACGCCGAAGAGGTGTTGAAGCGCCTAGGCCTGGCCTATCGCGTGGTGCTGCTCTCGACCGGCGAGATGGGATTCTCCGCGGCCAAGACGTACGACATCGAGGTCTGGCTGCCCGGGCAGCAGGCGTACCGTGAGATCTCGTCCTGCTCGAACTGCACCGATTTTCAGGCGCGCCGCGCCGCGCTGCGCTACCGCCTCGACGCCAAGGCGAAGCCGCGTTTCGTTCACACCCTCAACGGCAGCGGCCTCGCCGTCGGGCGAACACTGATCGCCGTTCTCGAGAACTACCAGCAGCAAGACGGCTCGGTTGCCATCCCCGAGGCCTTGCGTCCCTACATGGATGGCCTCGAGCGCATCACCAAGCGGCGCTGAGCCCAAGGCGGCGAACGGCGCTATTCCGAGGCCTACAAGATCAGCATAGCGTCGCCGTAGCTGTAAAAGCGATAGCGCTCGCGTTTTGCCTCTGCATAGGCGGCAAGCACGCGGTCGCGGCCGGCGAAGGCGGCCACCAGCAGCAGCAGCGACGAGCGCGGCAGGTGGAAGTTGGTGATGAGCCCGTCCACCGCCCGGAAGCGAAAGCCCGGCACGATCACGCAGTCGGTTTCGCCACGGCAGGGCCGGACCACGCCGTCAGCGCGAGCCGACGCCTCGAGCGCCCGTACGGTCGTCGTCCCAACGGCGACGACCCGGCCGCCACGAGCGCGGGTGCGAGCGATCGCCTCGGCCGTGGCCGCCGGGATCTCGAAAGGCTCCGGATCGACACGATGCTCTTCCACCCGCTCGACCTTGACCGGTCGAAAGGTGCCCGGGCCGACGTGGAGGACCAACTCGGCGCGCTCGACAGCGTGGGCGGCGAGGCGTTCGAGCAGTGGCTGCGTGAAGTGCAGGCCGGCGGTCGGGGCGGCGACGCTGCCACGCTCGCGCGCATACACCGTCTGGTACCGCTCGCAATCGTCGGGCCGATCGGGACGCACGACGTAAGGCGGAAGCGGGGTGTGCCCCCACCTTTCGAGCAGGGCCCAGGGATCACCTGCTGCTTCGAGCCGCACGCGGCGTCGGCCTTCGGGGCCAAAGGCCCCGGAGAGGATCACGACCGAAAGCTGAGCGCTCACGTGGACCGTATCCCCAACCCTTAGTCTCCGTGACGGCCTCACTAGCGCCTGCCACTCACGAACGTCCGCGGACGGCCGCAGCAGCAGGATCTCCGCGCTGCCGCCGCCGTGACGCTCGCCCAGGAGGCGCGCCGGGAAGACACGGCTGCGGTTGACGACGAGCAGGTCGCCAGCACGCAGCAGGCCGGGGAGATCGCGGAAGAGCTTATGCTGGAGATCGCCCGTGGCCAGCTGCAGCGCCATCAAGCGTGATGCGTCACGCTCAGCCAGAGGCTCCTGCGCGATGCGCTCGGCCGGAAGCTCGTAGCCGAAATCGGAGATGTTCAAGGAGCTGCTAGAAGAGCTTTCTCTGGCCGATGCCGCCCTCGGGAAGGCCCCGGCCGAAGTGCTCGTAGGCGCGGCGAGTAGCGACCCGGCCGCGCGGCGTGCGGTCGAGAAAGCCGATCTGCAACAGGTAGGGCTCGTAGATGTCCTCGATCGCGTCTGCCTCTTCGCTGATCGCCGCGGCGAGCGCACTGACGCCGACCGGGCCGCCGCCGAACTTGTCGATGATCGTCAGCAGCAGCTTGCGGTCCACCTCGTCGAAGCCGTTCGCGTCGACCTCGAGCAGGGCCAGGGCGTCCTTCGCGACACGCAGAGTGATCACGCCATCGGCTCGGACCTGGGCGAAATCGCGAACCCGGCGCAGCAGGCGGTTCACAATGCGCGGCGTGCCACGGCTGCGCGAGGCGATTTCGCGCGCGCCCTCGGCTTCGAGTGGCATGTCCAGAATGCGCGCCGAGCGCGCGACGATGAACTCGAGGTCGGCCTGCGAATAGAAGTCGAGACGATGCACGATGCCGAAGCGGCCCCGCAGCGGGGCGGTCAGAAGCCCCGCCCGGGTCGTGGCTGCGACGAGCGTGAAAGGCTTGAGCGGGATCTTCATCGAACGCGCACCAGGGCCGGTGCCGATCATGAGATCCAGGCTCTGGTCCTCGAGCGCCGGGTAGAGGATCTCTTCCACTTTGGCGTCGAGGCGATGGATCTCGTCGATGAAGAGCACCTCGCGCGCCTCGAGCGCGGTCAGCAGCGCCGCCAGGTCCCCAGCGCGCTCGATGATCGGCCCCGCCGTGGCCTTGATGGGCGTGTCGAGTTCCGCGGCGATGACGTGGGCCAGGCTGGTCTTGCCGACGCCCGGCGGCCCGAAGAGCAGGACGTGGTCGAGCGCCTCGCCACGGCTGCGGGCGGCCTCGATGGCGACCCGAAGATTGGCGATCACCTGCGGCTGGCCGACGTATTCGTCGAGGCGCCTGGGCCGCAGGGACTGGTCGAAGCCAAGATCATCGTCGACCGGGCGGCCGGTTACGAGACGGGGGTCGGTCACCGTCGGCTACTTCCTCACCGGCCCGAGAGTACCCGCAGCGAGCGCCGCAGCAGGTCCTCGAAGCGCGCGCCCGGCTCCTCCTGGAGCGCGCGATCCACGCCCGTCTCGACCTCGCCGCGGGAGTAGCCGAGGTTCGCGAGGGCGGAAAGTAGATCGTCCTTGGTGGTGCCGCTGGCAGAGGCTGTGCGAAGTTCCTCGCCGCCGGTCACTGCGGGCATCTTGTCCCTGAGCTCGAGGATGAGTCGTTCGGCGGTCTTCTTGCCGACGCCAGGGATGCGGGTGAGGCGTGCCAGATCGGAGGCGCGCAGTGCGGCCGCCAGCTCAGGCGCCTCGATCCCCGACAGGATATTGACGGCGAGCTTCGGGCCGACCCCCGCCACTTCGAGCAGGCGCTCAAAGAGCGCCTGCTCGGCGGCGCTCTCGAAGCCGAACAGCATAAGCGCATCCTCCCGAACATGGGTGTGAATGCGCAAGCTCGCCTCGCTGCCCTCGTCGCCGAGCCGATAGAAAGTCGAGACGGGAATCAGCACGCGGTAGCCGACGCCGGCCACGTCAATCACCACGTCCTGCGGGCTCTTGCGCAGGATGAGGCCGCGCAGCTGCGCGATCATGCGCGCTTTCCGACAGGCCGGACCGGGGTCGCAGCCGCAGCCGCTAGGGCTTCCAGCCGCGGAGCCTGATGGGCTAGGCACAACGCGACGGCCAGCGCATCGGTCGCGTCGCCTGCGGCCATATCGGCGGGGAGCGTCAAGAGGCGCGAGACCATGAGCGCGACTTGGCGCTTCTCCGCGCGCCCGAAGCCGGTGATCTGGGCCTTCACGGTCGCGGGCGAGAAGGCGTGCACGGGAATGCGGGCCTGGGCGCCGGCCAGCAGCACGACGCCACGCACGTGGCTTAGCACCAGGGCGGTGCGCGTGTTCACCGCATGGAACAGGTCTTCGACGGCCAGAGCGTCCGGATGCATGCGACCGACGATCGCGCTGAGGCCGTCATGGATGAACTGGAGCTTCTCGGCGAGCGAACCACTGGCACGGGGAGCCAGAACGCCCATCTCGAGGAGCCGGTGGCGGCGCCCGTCGCTCTCGATCACGCCGTAGCCGGTGCGCTGGGAGCCGGGATCGACGCCGAGCAGGATCATGGCCGCGCCCATTCTAGCCGGAAGGCGCCCTCGCCCGGCCGCGCGCCTAGCTGGCGGCAGCCTCGAGGTCCTTGTCGGAGATGTCGACGTTGGACCAGACGTTCTGCACGTCGTCGTTGTCTTCGAGCGCCTCGATCAGCTTCAGCATCTGCTGGGCCTTCTGACCTTCCATCGCGATCAGGTTCTCGGCATACTTGCCGATCGTCGCTTCCTCGGGCTCGATGCCGGCCTTCTTGATCGCCGCCAAGACGGCCTCGTAGCCATTCGGCGACGAGTAGACCTCCCAAACGTCGCCTGAAGCCTGGATGTCATCGGCGCCCGCCTCCAGGGCGAGCTCCATCAGGCGCTCTTCGCCGATCTTGTCCTGGGCGATCGCGATGTAACCGCGCGGCTTGAACATGTACGACACGCTGCCTGCGCCACCCAGGTTGCCGCCGTTTTTCGAAAGCACGTGGCGGATCTCGGACACGGTGCGGTTGCGGTTGTCGGTCGTGCCCTCGACGAGCAGTGCGGCACCCCCGGGCCCATAGCCTTCCAGGGTGATGTCCTCGTAGGAGGCGCCTTCGAGCTCGCCGGTGCCCTTCTGGATGGCGCGTTTGATGTTGTCGGCCGGCATGTTGACGCTCTTGGCCTTGTCGACGGCCGTGCGCAGGCGGGGATTGGAGTCGGGATCTCCGCCGCCCAGGCGGGCCGCGATCGACATCTCACGAATGATCTTGGTGAAGATCTTACCGCGCTTGGCGTCGAGGGCGCCCTTCTTGTGCTTGATGGAAGCCCACTTCGAATGTCCGGACATCGTAAACGCTCCTCTGCGAACGTCCAACGCTCGCCCGCGGTAGGAGCGAAGTCTAGCGCGTTCGTGCGGGCAAAAAAAGAGCCCTGGGCGAGGCCGCACAGGGCTAAGGCGATGACAACGAAAAATCCCGGCAACGTCCTACTCTCCCACCAGGCTGCCCTGGCAGTACCATCGGCGCTGGAGGGCTTAACGGCCGTGTTCGGAATGGGAACGGGTGTGACCCCTCCGCCATGGTCACCGGGATGAACTTTCAAAGAGACCGAAGCTTCCGATATGCGAGCTTGCAAAGCAAAGGATCGCCGCCACCGTCATTTTCAAAGCACTGTAAACATCATGGTCAAGCCGCACGACCGATTAGTACCCGTAAGCTTCAAGCATTGCTGCTCTTCCACATCGGGCCTATCAACCTTGTAGTCTACAAGGGGTCTTTAGGCAGGTTATCCTGCGGGAGACGTCATCTTGAGGCGTGTTTCACGCTTAGATGCTTTCAGCGTTTATCACAACCGAACGTAGCTACCCAGCTATGCCTCTGGCGAGACAACTGGTGCACTAGAGGTTCGTCCATCCCGGTCCTCTCGTACTAAGGACAGGCCCTCTCAAGTCTCCTGCGCCCACAACAGATAGGGACCGAACTGTCTCGCGACGTTCTAAACCCAGCTCACGTACCGCTTTAATGGGCGAACAGCCCAACCCTTGGAACCTGCTACAGCTCCAGGATGCGATGAGCCGACATCGAGGTGCCAAACCTGGTCGTCGAT
>CAYTWT010000094.1:0-32804 GCA_964442185.1 uncultured Acidobacteriota bacterium | reverse complement strand
TGTCGTGAACCCGCGCATCGGCCTCGTCCTGAGCCCCGCCGGAGGGGCGCTCGGCAAGATGCTCCTGCCCTTCCGGGCTGGACTCGGCGGGGTTCTCGGCCCGGGCGGCCAGTACATGAGCTGGATCGCGATCGACGACCTGCTGGGCGTCCTCCACCACCTGCTCGACCGGGACGACATCGAGGGCGCCGTGAACGCGGTGGCCCCGGTGCCGGTCACCAACACCGTCTTCACGAAGACGCTAGGGCGGGTGCTCGGCCGCCCCACCATAGCTCCCGCGCCCGCGTTCGCGCTGCGCCTGGCCTTCGGCGAGATGGCGGACGCGCTGCTTCTCGCGAGCACCCGGGTTCGGCCGGGGCGGCTCGAGGCCTCGGGCTACCCCTTCCGCTTCCCGGATCTCGAGGGCGCGCTCCGGCATCTGCTCGGGAGGGCCGCCTGAGCGAACACGCCACTCGTCTTCCCGAGGTGACCGCGCCTTCCCGCTCAGAGCTACTCCGCGACGACGAGCTTGCCGCGCAGGGCTTCGCTTTCGGGCGCTAGACAATCGTAGAAAACGAAGCTCCCCACGCGCTCGGGTGTCACGTCGAGGGGTGTCGGCTTGCCCGCGCGGATCCGCTTCTCGATGCGCAACTCGTCCACGGCAAAGCAGTGCTCCTCGCCATCCCCGCTCTTCAGGACGAGGTGCGTCGTGTCGCCCTTGCGCAGCTTCAGGACCCTGGGCTTGAAGCCGGCCTTCGTGGCCACGACCTCGCCCTCCTGGGCCGAGGCTGGAGCCGCGAAGAGGACGAGGGCCAGGAGCGCGCGAAGCGGGAGCCTTGGGCGCATGCCTCTATTCTGCGCCTCCGACTGCCGTCCCGTGACGCCTGGCGTCGTCAGTGCCGCGAGGGACCTCGGTCGCGAGGGCCGCGATCGCCCCCCCGACGCGGACCGCGATCCCGGTCAGGCCGGTGCTCGCCGCCGCGGCCAGCATGGCCGCCGCCGGGCCCATGGCCGCCCGAGCTGCCTTCACCGCCCGCGACGCTGCCCTCGGGGGCTTCGATGAGCGCCTTGCGCGAGAGCCGGATCTTGCCCGAGGGATCGACGTTGACGACCTTGACCAGCAGCTGGTCGCCTTCCTTCACTTCGGCGTGAACGTCCTGCACGCGTTGGTGCGACATCTCGGAGACATGCAGCAGGCCGTCGGTGCCCGGCAGGATCTCGACGAAGGCGCCGAACTCGACGACGCGCACCACCTTGCCGAGGTAGGTCTTGTTCAGCTCGGCCGTGGCCGTGAGCTCCTCGATGATCGCCACGGCCTTCCTGGCCGCGTTCTCGTCGATCGAGGCGATCGACACGCGCCCGTCATCCTCGACGTCGATCTTGCACCCGGTCCGCTCGACGATCGAGCGGATCATCTTGCCGCCCGGCCCGATGATGTCGCGGATCTTGTCGACCGGCACGCGGATCGTGAGGATGCGCGGTGCGTACGCGCTGATGTTCGGCCGCGGCGCCTGCAGCGCCTCGCTCATGCGCTCGAGGATGTGGAGCCGGCCCTGGCGCGCTTGTTCGAGCGCCTGGGCCATGATCTCGGACGTGATGCCAGAGGTCTTGATGTCCATCTGCAGCGCGGTGATGCCGGCCTTGGTGCCGGCGACCTTGAAGTCCATGTCGCCGTAATGGTCTTCCTCGCCCGCGATGTCGGAGAGAACCGCGTAGCGATCGCCTTCCTTCACCAGGCCCATGGCGACACCCGCCACCGGGTTCAGGATCGGGACGCCCGCATCCATCAGGGCCAGCGTGCCGCCACAGATCGATGCCATCGAGGAGGAACCGTTCGACTCGAGGATGTCGGAGACGATGCGGACCGTATACGGGAAGGCGTCCTCGGAGGGCAGCATCTCGCGCAGCGCCCGCTCGGCGAGCGCGCCGTGGCCGATCTCACGCCGGCCGGGGCCGCGCAGGAACTTCACCTCGCCGACCGAGAAGGGCGGGAAGTTGTAGTGGAGCATGAAGCGCTTCTTGAACTCCAGCTCCTGCACCGTGTCGATGATCTGGGAGTCTTCGCTGGTGCCGAGCGTGACCGTGACGAGCGCCTGCGTCTCGCCGCGCGTGAAGAGCGCCGAGCCGTGGGTGCGCGGCAGCACGCCCACTTCCCCGCTGACCGGCCGGATCTCGTCGAAACGGCGGCCGTCGAGGCGCCGCCCGTGCATCAGGATCTCGGTGCGCAGCAGCTTTTCGCGCAGGCTGTCGTAGACGGCCGGGACCGCAGCGCGCTTGCCGGCCTGGTCCTCGGGGATCGAGGCCAGGTAGTTGTCCTTGACGCCCTTCATCCTGGCGTAGGAGACGAGCTTGCCCTTGATCCGCATGGCGTCGAGCAGCGGCTGCAGCATCGCGCCTTCGATCTCAGCACGCAGCCCCTGGTCGATCTCCTTCCTCACCACGCTGCGCTTGGGCTTGCCGACCTGGGCCCGCAGTTCCTTCTGGAGCTTCACGATCTGCTTGATCACGGCGTGGCCTTCGGCGAGCGCCCGCAGCATCTCGGCCTCGGGCAGCTCGCTCGCACCGGACTCGACCATCACGATCGCGTCCTCGGAGCCGGCCACGAGCAGGTTGAGCTTGCTCCTGGTCTTGAGGTCGGAGCTGGTGGGGTTCACGACACACTGCCCGTCCCAGTAGCCGACGCGCACGGCGGCGATCGGGTTGTCGAACGGGATGTCCGAGATGTAGAGGGCGGTCGCGGCGCCCGTGATGGCGAGCGTGTCGGAGTCGTTCTCGAGATCGGCCGAGAGTAGCAGGCCGATCACCTGCGTCTCGCACGCGTAGCCCTCGGGGAACAGCGGGCGCAGCGGGCGGTCGATCATGCGTGAGGTCAGGACCTCCTTCTCGTTCGGCCGGCCCTCACGCTTGAAGAAGCCACCGGGGATCTTGCCGCTCGCGTAGTTGTTCTCGCGGTAATCGACCGTGAGGGGCAGGAAGTCGACGCCCACGCGCGGGTCCTTCTGGGCACAGGCCGTGGCGAGCACGACTGTGTCGCCCAGACGCACCAGCACTGCGCCATCAGCTTGCTTGGCCATGCGGCCGGTCTCGATCGACAACGTGTGCCGACCCAGGGGCATCTCGACTCGATTCATTTCTCTTCTCCGCTCTCTTCGGCGCCCGCCGATCGGGTCGCCTTAGGTCAGAGGATCGCGGCATCGGCCGGCCGACTCGCCCTCGCGCGACGTCCGCAGCAGAAAAAAAATGAATGCGGATGAGGACTGGTCACGAACGTCGACGGCGGCGAGAGGAGCCGAAGGCTCACGATCCTGGAAAGACGCCTCGCAAGGAGGGTACGACGTTGCGTAACGCTGCTACTTGCGGATGCCCAACTTGTCGATCAAGCCGCGATACCGGGGAAGATCCTTGCTCTTCAGGTAGTCGAGCAGGCGCCGCCGGTGCCCGACGAGCATCATCAGGCCGCGTCGGGAATGATGGTCCTTGGCGTGCACCTTGAAATGCTCGGTCAGATAGGTGATGCGCCCGGTAAGAATGGCAACCTGAACCTCGGGCGACCCCGTATCCGAATCGTGTGTCCGCGCCCCCGTGATGACCTTCGTCTTCTCTGTCTTGGTGAGACTCACCCGTCTGTCCTCCCCGATCTCGTTGACAAACAAGCGGGCATCGTAACACAGGCCTGAAAGCCTGTAAACCCGGCAGGTTAGGGCGACTTAGAGGAGCACCACGTCGGGCTTCAGGGCCGCGTTCCTGGCGCTGACGGCCAGCGCCAGCAGCTCCCCCGCCGGGTCCTGGATCCGGACCCGCTGACCCTCAGGGAATTCATGTGCGGCTACCAGATGGCGAGCGAGAAGGGTCTGTCCGTGGCCCAGCGCCTGGCGGCCCTCGGGCGCAACCGTGACGGCCGGGAGATGGCTCAGCAGGCGCGCCATCGGGATCAGCCGCCCTCGAGCGGCCGGCACCAGCTCGTCCCAGGGCACCGCCGCCTCGAGGCCGAACTCGCCGCTGCGCGTGCGGCGCAGCGAGGCAAGGTGCCCCCCGACACCCAGCGCCTCGCCGAGGTCGCGCGCGAGGGCGCGGATGTAGGTGCCTGGCGAGCAGCGCACCTCGATTTCGAAGCTGTCGCCAGCCACGGACCCGAGCCGGATCGCGTGGATGAACACCCGCGAAGCCGGGCGCTCCACGGCCTTGCCCGTGCGCGCCAGTTCGTACAGCTTCCGGCCGGCCACCCGCTTGGCAGAATAGGCCGGCGGCACCTGGTCGAGCGGACCGACGAAGCGCTGGCAAGCGGCCTCGAGCAACGCGCGCTCCGGAGCCGCAGTCTGCGGCGGGCCGAGGGCTTCGCCGGTGAAGTCGTCGGTCGTGGTCGCAAAGCCGAGGCGAACGCCCGCGACGTAGACTTTCTCGCCCTCCATCAGGAAGCGCGACAGGCGCGTGGCCTTGCCGACGCAGACAGGCAGCACGCCGGTCGCAACGGGATCGAGCGTGCCCGTATGGCCGACGCGCCGGGTGCCAAAGGCCTTGCGCACTAGGTCCACGGCGTCGTGCGAAGTGGGCCCGGCGGGCTTGTCGACGACCAGAACGCCGTCGCTGTCGCTCACTCCTCGTCGTCGCTGGCGGGGGCCGCCTTCACCTCTTCGAGCAGCCGGGCCACGCGATCGGTGGCATCGACTCCCTTGTCGTAGATGAACAGCACCTCAGGCGTGAGGCGCATGCGCAGCCGGCGTCCTACCTCGCGGCGCACGTAGCCCGTCGCCTGCTTCAAGCCCTCGAGGCTCTTGTCCTGGGCCGCCTTGTCTCCGAAGACACTGACGTAGACACGGGCGAAGCGCAGGTCGGGCGTCAGGTCCACGCGGGTCACCGTCACGAAGCCGATGCGCGGATCCTTGAGCTCGCGCCCGATCATGGTCGCGATCTCGTCGCGGATTTCCTGACCCACGCGCTCGGCGCGCCGGACGCTCACGAGAGCACCTCCACGTGAGAGTCGGCGAGCAGGATGTCGCGCGCCGTCGCGGCCTCGCCGGCGACGCTCTGCAGCGTCGAGTCCAGGTGCGTGTGGTCGGTGTTCACCGAGACCACCGCCACCCGCGCCCGCTGCCACAGATCCTGATGCTCGACCTCGGCGATCGACACGTTGAAGCGGTTCCGCACGCGCTGCTCCAGGCTGCGCAGCGCCTGGCGCTTGTCCTTCAGCGACCTTGCCCCGGGGAAGTGAAGCTCCAGCACGAGAAGTCCGATGACCACGACCTCACTTCACCACAAAGGTGCCAAGGACACAAAAGCTGCGCTGCCCCGGTCGCAGCCTCGGATTCCTGGTTGGCGGGCGTGGTGCACCCCTCCTGCGGGCACGCTCACCTCGCGATGGGCTCACGGACCAGAGGTTGTCGTCATCGCGAGGCGTCGCCTTCGAGCTGAGCGTGACCGGGATCGGCCCCCCAGCGTGCAAACAACACCGGGACGACCAGGAGGTTCAGGAACGTCGAGCTCAGGAGCCCACCCAGGATGACCTCGGCCATCGGACTCTGGATCTCGTTGCCGGGCTCGTCACCCGCCAGCACCAAGGGGATCAGCGCCAGGCCGGCCGTGAGTGCGGTCATGAGCACCGGGGCGAGTCGTTCGTGCGAGCCGCGGACAACGGCCTCGCGCAGGGACATGCCTTCGTCTCGCATGAGCTGCTCGTAGTGGCTCACGAGGAGGACGCCGTTGCGGGTGGCGATCCCGAAGAGAGTGATGAAGCCGACGAGGGACGCCACGCTGAGGCCGCCCCCGCTCACCGCGACCGCCAACAGGCCGCCGATCAGGGCCAGCGGCAGGTTGACCAGGACGATGAGCGTGTGGCGGTGGCTGCGGAACGCGACATACAGCAGCGCGTACATCCCAGCGAGAATTCCGATAGCCAGCATGCCGAGGTTCCGGAGGCTCCGGGCGGCCTCCTCGAACTGGCCACCGAACACGACTCGATATCCTTCGGGCAACGCCAGCCCCGAGCGGAGCACCTCGCGCGCCTTCTCGACCACGCCTGTCAGATCGCTGCCGGCGATGTTGGCCGTGATCATCGCGAGGCGTTGGACGTTCTCCCGCCGGACGAGGCCCGGGCCTAGATCGAAGTGAACGCGGGCCACATCGCCGAGCCGGAGGACCTGGCCGCTCGACGTCGTCACGGGCAGAGCTTCGAGGTCGTCCCGATGGCGGCGCAGCCTCTCGGGAAAGCGGACCACGACCCGCGACGTGAGCCCACTCTCGACCACTTCGCCCGCCACGGTCCCCTGGAACAGAGCTTCCACAGACTGCGCCATGTCCGCGGGCGTTAGGCCGTAGCGGGCCATGGCCTCCCTGTCGAAGTCCACGAGTAGCTGCGGCACCGTCGCCTGCTCCTGGTTCGACAGGTCCACGATCCCAGGAACTCCGCGGAGCAGGCGCTCCGCACTCGCCGATAGCCCGCGCAGCACCGAGAGCTCTGGGCCGAAGATCTTGACGGCCAGGTTGGTCTTGCTCCCCGAGATCATGTGATCGATGCGGTGGCTGATGGGCTGGCCGAAGCTGACGCTCACGCCCGGGATCGTCGCCACGGCCTTGCGCATCTCGGCAAGCAGCTCCGGCTTCGGACGGCCGGGCCGGAGGACGACCTCCATCTCGGACGCATTCACTCCTTGCACATGTTCGTCCTTCTCCGCCCGGCCCGTCCGCCGACTCGTCGAAACGACCTCCGGGAACGCCAGAAGCGCCTTTTCGACCTCGCGGCCCAGGACGTCGCCTTCGCTCAGGGGCGTACCCAACGGACTTACGAGGCCGATGGTCAGGCTGCCCTCGTTGAACGACGGCAAGAACGATTGCCCAAGGAAGGGGAGGATCGCGAAGGCCCCGACAAGGGCGGCCAAGGCTCCGCCGAGCACCAGACCACGGCGGTCGAGACAGACCGCGAGGGTCCGTTCGTACGCCTTTTTCCAGAGCCGCAGCAGCCGCGGTTCTTCCGAGTCGAGGAGCTTGCCGCGAGGGAGAAGCAGCAGGCACAAGACGGGCGTGACCGTGAGGGCGACGACGAGCGAGCCAGCGAGGGAGGCGAGGTAGGCCAGGCCCAGCGGCCGGAGGAGCCGGCCCTCGATGCCCGGCAGCGTCAGCAGAGGCAGAAAGACGAGGGCGATGACCAGGGTCGCGAACAGGATGGCGCCGCGGACCTCGGAGGAGGCGCGGAAGACGACATCGAGAACGGGACGCTGCTCGCCTCGCGACTTGTGATGATTCTCGCGCAACCGACGGAAGACGTTCTCGACGTCGATGATGGCGTCGTCGACGAGGGCGCCGATGGCGATTGTGAAGCCGCCCAGGGTCATCGTGTTGAGCGTGCCGCCGAGCGCTGAAATGACCATGATGCCCGCCACGAGGGACAGCGGGATCGCCAGGGCCGAGATGACGGTCGCCCGTATGTTGCCGAGAAACAGGAACAGGACCACCAGCACGAGGATGGCCCCGTCACGCAGCGCAACCGAGACGTTGTGGATCGCGATGTCGATGAAGTCGGCCTGGCGGAAGTTCTCCTTCTCGATCACGACGCCCGCGGGAAGCGTCCGCTGCACGTCGTTCAGGACGCGGTCGGTCTCCCGCGTGAGACCCAGGGTGTTGGCGCCCGGCTGCTTCTGGACGCTCAGGATCACCGCCGGTTTGGCACGGTAGGAGGCCGTGCCCCGGGTGGGCCCGGGCGCCAGCTCGACCGAAGCGATCTGGCCGAGGCGCAGAGGGATGCGGTCCCGGACCCGGAGCACGGTGCTCGCAAGGTCCGCGGGCGAGCGCGCGCGGCCGAGGCCGCGGACGAGGTACTCCTGGCCCCCGTCGACATGGAAGCCCGCGGCCGGGACGGCGCTCGCGGCATTCAGGGCCTTCACGACTTCCTCGACGGAGATCCCTGCCTGCACGACCGCCGCGGGATCGAGCTCCACGAGGTACTCGCGTAGCTCGCCCCCGATGGGGACGACCTGCGAGACCCCTGGGACGGCGAGCAAGCTACGTCGCACCACCGTCTCCGCCAGTCGCCGGAGCTCCATGGCTGAGACCTTGTCGGACGTGAGAGCGATGAAGGTGATCTCTCCCATGATCGAACTGATGGGCCCCAGTGTGGGCCGCTCGACGCCGCTGGGGAGCGCAACGGTCTGCAAGCGTTCGGCCACGATCTGCCGCGCGAGATAGACGTCCTCGCCCCACTCGAACTCCACCCACACCACCGCGATGCCCGGTCCAGAGACCGAGCGGATGCGCCGTACGCCGGAAGCGCCGTTGAGGGCCGACTCGACCGGGAAGGTGACGAGGAGCTCGAGTTCCTCGGGCGCCAGCCCCTTGGCCTCAGTGATGACGGTAACGGTGGGCGCGGTGAGATCCGGAAAGATGTCCACGGGAAGCCGCGAGGTCAGAGCACCTCCGGCCACGAGCAGGACGGCGGCCGCCACGAGGACGGCGCAGCGGTTTTGCAGCGAAGCACGGATGATTCGGTCGAGCATCGGCGCCTCCTAGTGGACGTGGCCTTGGGGCGCGCCTGCGGAAAGGAGCGAGCTGCGCCGCACGGCGCCCGCTCCCTGCGTGACGAGCCGTTCCCCGGGCCGGAGGCCGTCGACCAGCGCCTCGGTCCCGAGCCGCCCGAGGACACGCACCTCCCGCCGCCCAAAGCTCTCGCCTTCGAGCTGAACGTAGGCGACGGTAGTGCCGGAGTCGTCGAGCAGCGCCGACAGAGGGGCGACGATGCCGCGCTTCTCGCCGGGGAGCAGCAGCTCAGCCTCGACGGCGCTGCCGAGCGGCAGCTCCGAAGCGCTCCGGTTCACTTCGAGGATGACGCTCACCGACGCCGTCCGCGGATCGACCTCGGGCGAGCGGGAGACGAACTTCACGTCCTTCGCGGCGATCTCGAGCGGCGCCTGCGGGCCGGGCCGCTTCAGGAATAGGCCGGTGGGTGCGATCTGGACGCGGGTCGCCGCTTCGGGCCGGAGCGCCACGATGATCCAGAGCGGCCGGACCCTCACGAGGCGTCCGAGTGGCGTGCCGGCCGCGACCGCCTGGCCGGGAGAAACGGAGACCTCGGCCACGCAGCCCGTCCAGGGAGCCCGGACCAGGACGGCCGCGGCGCCGACCTTTCCGGTGGCGCCAGTGGCCGCAGCCACGCCGCCGCGAGCGGACGCGAGCCGGGCTTCGAGGCTCGCGAGCGTCGCGCGGGCCCTCTCCACCTCCGCTTGACTGGTCGCCTCGACGGGCAATAGCTCGATCAGACGCTCCACGCGCCGACGCGCGACGTCGGCGTCCCCTTCGAGAGACGACGCGTCGGCCTGCAGCTCTGGAAGGCTGCGATCGCCCACCCGGGGCACGAGGCGAAACACCGTCCCGCCTGCAGCGAAGTCCAGACCGGTGTGCGGCCAAGGAGAAGGCGCCACGGTCGCGTCCAGCCCCGCGGTGAGCACAACCTCGCCGCCCCCGGCCGGCTTCACCTGCGCCGGGCCCTCGACGCTTTCGGCGAGTGTGCCCTCGCGCACCCAGGCGGTCGCGAACGCGGTCCGCCATTGCTGCTCCTTGAGGAAGGACACGCCTTCCGGTGCGGACGCACGCTCCTGAGCCACGCGCCCTCCCGGTGACGCCGCGGACCCGATCCGAACGCGACCCGCGGCGAGTTCCTCCGGACCCGCCAGCGACTCGATCCGGAAGACCAGGTCGAACGTGCCTTCGGCGCGCGGCTTCATCTCGATCGGGTAGATCCCGTCGCGCTTCGGCCGCTCCTGCCTGAAGACCTCCTCCGGTCCGCTGGAGCCGCGGAGTACCAGCGTGACCGCGCCTTCCTTCAGAGGAGCAAACCCGGAGAGGACGGTGACGTGCGCGTCGCTCGTAACCGTCGCGCCGGCGACGAGCGGGCCCGTCTCGGCGAACACCTCGTAGCGCTCGCCCCAGGCAGTGACGGACCAGCCCTCCGGCACGGCGTAAGCTCCGTCACGCTTCGGATCGCCCGACCGACAGGCGAGGGCTCCGATGGACAACGACCCGACGAGCACGACAGTCCGGCGGTCCATCACAGTCCTCCATTGAGAGGCCGCCCGAGGGCCGCCTCTAGTTCGCGGTGCGCTGCCAAGGCCTGGTCCCGCAGGTCGATCTCGGCCAGGCGTGCGGCCATCGCCGCGCGCAGGCTGTCGAGAAGGTCCGTGAGCGAGGCTTCTCCGGCCCGGAACGCTGCCGTGGCCGCGGCGATCACCCGGTCACTGTCGACGGACGTGCGACCCACTTCGCGGCAGGCGGCGAGGAGCACGCGGTACGCGGCAGTTCCTCCTTGGACTTCAGCGGCCACGCGGGCACGCCCCAGCTCGGCGCGCGCGGCCGCGACTCGTTGGCGGCGTTCGGCCTCGATCCGCGCGGCCTGGTCGCGGTCGAAGAGGGGGACGGTCCAACCCGCGGCGAATATCGGGCCACTCCGGACCACACCCTGGTCGGCAAGCTGCTGCCAGCCGAACTGCAGCGTCGGGAAAGCGAGAAAGTGGCCGGCCCGCTTCTTCTCGAGAGCTGCCTGTTCGGCCTCGAACGCGAGGGCGCGCAACTCGGGGGAGTCGGTCGGATCCGTGGTCGCGGGGGCCTCGGGAGGCGCGGCCGGAGCGGGAATCGCGTCCGGCCCGAGGTCCGCTCGCCAGGCGCGCGCGAGGGCTTCGGCTTTGGCCCGCACCGCTTCCGCCGTTCCAAGCGCCGTGCGGACCTCGGCCTCGGCCAGCGTGAACCGCTGGGCCGAGAGGCCCGACTCCTCGCCAACGCGCGCCCGCTGCCGCTCGACCTCCGCGAGCGTGTGAACGCGCTCCAAGTGTTGACTGAGCGCTTCACACCTCTCGAAGCCAAGGCTCCATGCGGCGAAAGCGGCGCGGACCTCGCGCCGCAGGCCGGCCTTGTCCGCGGACAGCCGCTGGCGCGCAGCGGCCAGGCCGGCATCGGCGCCCTTCTTCCCGAGGCCGTAGCGTCCATCCAGGGGGGGCGTCCAACTCAGCGTCCAATTGGTGACTCGCGGGTTCGCGTCGGGCTCCTCGCGCCAGAAGTCCACCCGCGGATTCGAGAAGAGGCCCGCTCGCCTCCGGGCCGCCTCGGCGCGAGCGACGCCCTCGGTGAGCGCCCGGACGGCGCTGCTCTCCTCGGTGAAGGCAGACAGGAACTCCTGCTCGGTGACCGCTTGGGCGCCCGCTCGGGGCGCCAAGACCAGCGCCAACAGGCCCACGAATAACGGCAGTCGCATGATCTCCCCCTGAATTGACACGAGTGGCGACGAGCGCGCCGCAGCAGGCGGAGCGCTCCGGTCAGACGAGGGGTTCGATCAGATCCTGAGAACGGAGACGGCTTCGAGCCGGGGAGGCGGGCCGTGCGTCGGTCGACCCTGCGAGAGAAGCTGGCAGCCGGAGGTCGCAACCATGACGGCTTCGGGCGCGTCCCCGACCATGGCACCGATCAGCAGAAGCAGCTTCCCGGGGATCGGCGCGGCCACGCTTATGAGGAGTGGATGCCCGTGGGCCGGGCTCCCCTCGTTGTGCGCATGGCCATGCAGAGCGATCTCCAGACAGACCGCATCCCCATGGGGCGGCGAGCCGCCGCCGTGATGGTCATCGGTGGCGAGGTGCAGCGCCACCGACCATCCGACGGCGGAAGACGAAGCCAGAGCGAGCAACGCGCTCACGGCCAAGGCTCGCTTCAAGGGACGCCGCACGAGGGCGAGTATCCCCCATGAGTCGCAGCGCGTCAAAGCGAGCAGCTCTCCTGCTTCCGGGTTGCAGACCGTGGGCTCGCCCCCACCCAAGTCTCCGGCTTGAAGGGGTACGGGCGAGTCTCTCAGGCAAGTGCCGCGCAGAGCGAGGAGTCAAGAGCAGCTGAGGCACTTTCGCCCGGCAGAAGGGCCTCAGCATGCACCATCAATGGCGCGGAGCGGCTTCGAAGGTGCTCGCTCTACGAGGTGGATCACCACGTTGTCGCGCAGCAGGCGGATCATCGCCTGGCGATTCACCTTGCCGTCGGTCACGTAGGAACCGCCGATGGTGCCGATCTTGGAGATCTTGAAGGTGTCGCGCACTTCGACCACGCGCGGGCGCACCTCGCGGCCCGTCAGGCGATCGGGTTCACCCAACGCAACTGTGCAAAACGGCCGAAGTCCGCGTCGTTCGAGTGCACTTCCCCCTGGTGCTCGATCGCGAAGGCCGCGAGCTGCGCATCCGTGGTCAGGCTGGCGCCCGCGCCAACCTGACGGAGCAACCTGAAGGCGATCTCCAGGTGCCTCGGTCCGGGCTTCATGACCGCTTCGTCGCCCCGACCTTGGCGATGAGCGCAACGTCCTCCAGTTCGTCGGCAAGCGCGTTGAGGCGGCCTGCGTCGAGACCGGGCAGAGCAGCGCCGCATGCGGCTGGACCCGGTAGCTCTTCAGGCGCGAGCCGCCGCGGGGCGTGGTGAGGCCGCGCCGCAGCGCCTCGTTCACCACGTGCTTGAGCAGCTTGCGGACGCGGTGGACCTCCTGGTCGAGCATCCTCGCGACATCAGGATCGAGCGTGAGGGTTGTTCGCATGAATACATCATGTCCGATGAAGTGCGCGTCAAGATGCAGTCGCGAGAGCGCCTCGCTCTGTGGCGGGCGGAGGCTCAGTCGGCCGCTGATCGTACTACCAGCCGATTCATCGAGTCCTCGGCACGATGGGAAGCCGTCGCAGCCGAAGACGGCCCGCCTGGACGCTGACCAGCGCGCCCGAAACCAGATCCTTCCGGTGAATCTCCAAGATATCGCGGAGCAGGCGCGCCGTTTCTGGTCCTTTGAGACCCTGCTGGCGGATCCTGATGGCAGACGGGACGGAGAGGCCGGATAGCGCGATCTGAGCATGGAAGTCGGCGTCGAGCGTGACTGCAATCGCCCCGTTCGCACGGCACCATGCCAGGATGTCGCCGTCTGAGGCCGAGGACAACCCAACGGAACGCCTTGATCCAACAGGAGCTTCACGAGGCGATTATCACCTCGACCCTCTCGTCCGCCAGCATGGCGCCGGCGTAGGCGAGGGCCTGGCGAATGTCCTCGTCATCGAGGTCCGGGTAGTCCGCCTTCAGCTCCTCCCGGGAGGGATACGCACCCAGGGCTTCGAGAACCCGGCGAACCGTGAGGCGCAGGCCGCGGATGCAAGGCTGCCCGTTCATCTTGCCTGGGTCGATCGTGATCCGGTCGAAGGCTGGAGTGCTCATCGTCTTCTCCTTTTCAGTCTTCCTTGTCGAGCGGCAGCGCGGGACGATGATGAGGATCCGATGCGCCCGCTCAGCCCAAAGCTGGCTGACGATGAGGCCAGCTTCGTCGGCCAGAATCGCCCCGCGAGAGAGCGGCGAGTCGAAGGCGGAGAGCGCGGCGTCGATCTGGTGCGGGTTCAGATCGACGGTGGCGTTTAGGAGGGAGGCTCCGAGCTTCTCCAGGCAGTCGGACGCGCTGCGCCGCGTGAGCAGGTGCGCGTCGTACTTGGCGTGGTAGTCGGTGGTCATCGAGAGCACGCCAATATCAACCCGCCGCTGTCGCAAATGGGTCCCAATAGGGATGGCTAGATCCTACCCTATCCGTCGTAGTGCCGCGGGCTAACGCAGGGCTATGCCGCGGAGCGGCTTCGAAGCTGCTCGCCCTGCGTTCTTGATGGCTCGAGTGTCGATCCCTGCGAGCCCAAGCGGCTCGCGGAGCGGCGGGGGTTCAAGGGGGCGG
This sequence comes from uncultured Acidobacteriota bacterium, assembly GCA_964442185.1. Classification (GTDB taxonomy): domain Bacteria; phylum Acidobacteriota; class Vicinamibacteria; order Fen-336; family Fen-336; genus CADEEV01. The sequence continues at coordinate 19,126 of CAYTWT010000094.1, read as the reverse complement.
GTGAAAGAGACCGGCTTACTCCAGGGTCTCTTTCACCTTCTCGGTCGTGAAGAACTCGATCACGTCGCCGGGCTTAATGTCGTTGTAGCCGGCGATCCCGATGCCGCACTCCGTGCCGGCCTTGACTTCGGAGGCGTCGTCCTTGAAGCGCTTCAGCGACGACACCTTGCCGGTGTGGATGACGACGTTGTCGCGCAGCAGGCGAATCATGGCCTGGCGGTTGACCTTGCCGTCGGTCACGTAGGAACCGGCGATCGTGCCGATCTTGGAGATCTTGAAGGTGTCGCGGACTTCGGCCGCGCCCAGGCGCACCTCGCGAAGCGTCGGCTCGAGCAGGCCCTCGAGCGCCTTCTTCATCTCGTCGACGGCGTCGTAGATCACGGTGTGGAGGCGGATCTCGACCTTGTCGCGCTCGGCGACGTCGGCGGCCTTGCGCTCCGGCCGCACGTTGAAGCCGATCACGACGGCGTTCGAGGCGGCGGCCAGCAGCACGTCGCCTTCGCTGATAGCGCCAGCGCCGGCACGGATGATCCGCAGCTTGATCTTCTCCTGCGGGATCTTCATGAGCTGGTCGCAGACGGCCTCGACCGAGCCCTGCACGTCGCCCTTGACGACCAGCGGCAGCTCCTTCAACTGGCCGTCGGCGATCGCGCGCGAGAGATCCTCGAGCTTGACCTTGGAGGAGGCGGAGAGCGCCTTCTCACGCAGCCGCAACTGGCGGAAACCCACGATCTGCTGGGCCTTCACCGCATCGGTCACGACCAGCATTTGATCGCCCGGCTCGGGCAGCGCGCCGAGCCCCAGGATCTCGACGGGAGTCGACGGTCCAGCGAACTCGAGCCGCGCACCCTGGTCGTCGACCAGGGCCCGCACCTTGCCGGACACCGCACCCGCCACGACCAGGTCGCCGACCGCCAGCCTGCCATCCTGCACCAGCACGGTGGCGACGGGACCGCGGCCCTTGTCGAGGCGCGCTTCGAGGACCGTCCCCGTCGCGGGCTGCTTCGGGTTCGCCTTCAGCTCCTGCAGGTCGGCCATCAGCAGCAGCATTTCGAGCAGCTGCTCCAGGTTCTGCTTCTTCTTGGCCGACACGTTCACGAAGACGGTGGTCCCGCCCCATTCCTCAGGCATCAGGCCACGGTCGGAGAGTTGCTGCTTGACGCGATCCGGCTGGGCATCCGCCTTGTCGATCTTGTTGACCGCCACCAGGATCGGAACGCCGGCGGCCTTGGCGTGGTCCATCGCCTCGACCGTTTGCGGCATCACGCCGTCGTCGGCCGCGACGACCAGCACGACGATGTCCGTGACCTTGGCGCCGCGGGCGCGCATCAGCGTGAAGGCCTCGTGGCCCGGGGTGTCGAGGAACACGACCTTCCGCTGTCCCACGTTCACGTGGTAGGCGCCGATGTGTTGCGTGATCCCGCCAGCCTCGCCCGTGGCTACGCTGGTCTCGCGGATCGCGTCGAGCAGCGAGGTCTTGCCATGGTCGACGTGGCCCATGACCGTGATCACCGGCCCTCGGGGCAGCAGGTCCTCTGGCCTCGAGACGTTGGTCTGGACCTGGACGACCTCTTCCTCGAAGCTCTGGATGGAGGCCTCGTAGTTGAACTCCTTCGCGATCTCGATCGCGAGCGCGGGCTCCAGGCTCTGGTTGACCGTGGCCATGATGCCGCGCGTGATGAGCGCCTTCATGATGTCGCGGTTCTTGATGTCGGTCATCTTCTCGGACAACTCTTTGACCGTGACGCCTTCGCTGATCGCGATCTTGCGGGGCGGGCCGGTGAAGACCGGACGCTGCTCGACAACCGGGGCTTGGACACGCGAGACGCGGTCCTTGCGCGCCGGTCCGGCCGGGCGTTGCGGCAGCGGCGCCATCGGCGGACGCCGACCGGGGATCGGCGTCATCGGCCGGAACAAGGACGGCGTCATCCCGGGACGCGGCGTCGTCATCGGATGCGGCGAGCGCGGCAGCGCGGTGCCAGGGCCCCCCAGCGCCTGCGAGCTGGTCGGGTGCGGGCCCACGGGCCGCGGCGGCGCGATCGGGCGCAGCGGGCGAGGAATCGTCGCCGCGGGCTTCGGGGCGATCGGCTTCGCCGCGAGCGGGGTCGCGCTCGCCGGGGCGGCCCGCGGATGAGCCACAGGGGCCGGCGGCGGAGCCGGCGCTGCGGGCGGCGCGATCGGCCGAACCGGGCCCGTGAGACGCGTTGCCGTATGCATGCGTGGGGCCGCGGGCGCTGCCGGCGAATGAGCAGCGGCGGGCGCGTGAACCGGCGGAGCGGGAGCGGGCGGATGCGGGGCAGCGGCCCGCGCCTCGTCGGCGGATTCTTCCTCGGGCTCGTCGCCTTGCTCCACGGCGACGGGCGGAGGGGCCGTGAGCTTCGGCGCGAGGCGCGGGGCTCCGGGGCTGTGGATGAGAGCGGGCGGGGCCTCCTCGGTCGGCGCCTTCTTCTCCTCGTCCTTGTCCCGCTTGTCCTTGCCTGCGCGCTTCTTGCCCTTGCCGGCCTTGCGTTCCTCGGCGGCGAGCTTGGCGGCAGCGGCCGCGCGTTCGCGCTCGGCCTGCTCGGCGGCGATCTGGGCGGCCCGTGCGCGCTCTTGCGCTTCGCGCTCCGTGTCCTCCTCTTCGCTGCCGTACAGGCGCCGCTTCTTCGAGGTGAGGGCGTCGATCTTCAGCGCGCGCTTCAGCTTGTCGGCGGTGTCCTCGTCGATCGAGCTGGAAGCGGTCTTCACCTCCATGCCCAGTTTCTTGAGCCGGTCGATGACTTCCTGGCTCGGGATCCCGAGATCGCGGGCGAGCTGGAAGATCCTAACGTTCGTCATCCGACGATCCCTCCTGTCCGTCGCTGTCGGCCACGGCGGGCGCCGCTTCGGCGGCGGGTTCGGCTTCCTGGGTCGCGGCCTGGTCGGCTGCGGCCTGGTCGGCTGCGGCTTGCTCCGCGGCTGCCGCTGCGTCGGCTGCGGCCTGTTCGGCGGCGTAGCGAGCGGCTTCCTCGGCGTCGCGTTTGTCCCAATCGAGCTTGGCCTCCTCGGCGGCCTGGCGGATCTTCTCTGCGGTCTTCGGGCCGATGCCCTCGATCGAGCAGATCATCTCGTCGGTCATCTCGAGGATGTGCGAGAGGCCTTGTACACCGGCGTCGATCATCTTCTGGATCGTCTTCTCGCCCACGTGCGGCAGACTACGCAGCTCGGCGGCCATGCGCTCCATGCGCGCCATCTCGACCTCGACCTCCTGGCGCTTTTCCTCTTCGCTCTTGATGTCGATGCGCCAGCCCACGAGCTTGGCCGCAAGCCGGACGTTTTGGCCCTTCTTGCCGATCGCGAGCGAGAGTTGCTTGTCCTCGACCACCACTTCCATGATCCGCTGCTCTTCGTCCAGGATCGTGACGCGGCCGATCTTGGCGGGCGAGAGCGCCTTTTCGACGAACTGGATGGGGTCGTCGCTCCACTCGACGATGTCGATCTTCTCGCCGCGCAGCTCGCGGATGATCGACTGCACGCGGGTGCCCTTCATGCCGACGCAGGCGCCCACGGGATCGACGTCCTTCTCGCGCGAGATCACCGCGACCTTGGCTCGCTCCCCCGCCTCGCGCACGCAGCCGCGGATCTGAACGGTGCCGTCGTAGATCTCGGGAACTTCCATCTCGAACAGCTTGATCAGCAGCGCGGGGTCGACGCGGCTCACCACGACCTGCGGACCCTTGGCTGCCTTCAGCACGCGCACGATCGCCACGCGGACGCGGTCGCCGGGCTGGTAGGTCTCGGCGCGGCTTTGCTCTTTGCGAGGCAACACGGCCTCGGCGCGGCCCAGGTCGACGACGAAGTCGCCCATCTCCTGGCGCTTGATGATGCCGTTCACGACCTCGCCCACGCGCCCCGAGTACTCGGAAAAGACGTTGTCGCGCTCGGCCTCGCGCACCTTCTGGAAGATCACCTGTTTGGCGGTCTGTGCAGCGATCCGGCCCAGGATGTCGGTGGGCTTGGGGAACTCGATCTCCTGGCCGACCTCGGCCTCGGGGATGATCTTCTGGGCCTCCGCGAGGGCGATCTGGAGCTCGTCGTTCTCGACCAGCTCCACGATCTGCTTCACGGCGAAGACCTCGATCTGTCCGTTCTCGTCGTTGAAGCGGGCGCGCAGGTCCTCGTCGTTCTTGTAGTGCTTCTTCGAGGCGGTGAGGATCGCGTCTTCGATCGCGGCGATGATCACCTCGGGATTGATGTTCTTCTCGCGGCTGATCTGATCGATCTGCTGTCGCAGCTGGCTGGCCATCGGTTATCCCTAGAATTCCACTTCGAGGCGGCCGTGAGAGATCTTGTCGCAGGGCACGCGGCAGTGCTGGCCGCCTTCCTTCTCGAGCGCCAGCTCGACGACGCCGCCCTCGACCGAGACCAGGCGGCCGGTCCAATGCCGTCGCCCTTCGATCGGCTCGTAACTCGAGAGCTTCGCGAGCTTGCCGACGAACCGCTTGTAGTCGGCCTCGCTCTTCAGCGGTCGATCGAGGCCGGGCGAGGAGACCTCGAGGGTGAACGCGGCGGCGATCGGATCCTCGGCATCCAGGATCGCCGAGACCTCCTCGGAAACCAACTGCAGCTCTTCGAGGCCGATGCCGCCGGCCTTGTCGACGTAGAGGCGCAGGAGCATGCGGCCGGGCTGGCGCAGCAACTCGGCATCGACCAGCTCGAGGCCCCGGCCAGTCGTCACGCGCTCGGCAATCGCCCTCACTGCGTCGATGCCCCCCTGTTTCAGCCCTTCCCTCTCGAAAAAAAAGAGTGGGGCGAACCCACTCTGGTGTGAATGCCCGAGTTGGAACGTTCAGTCTAACAGGGATTTGCGGGGGTATCAATTGGAAGACTCGGGGGGGTACGGAACCAGGCACCCCCCCGCGCGCGAAGCACTCCCCCCCAGCGTTCCGCGCCGGAGTGAAATCCGGCGCTCCGCTGCTGGGCCGGGCTAGACGATTCTCGCTTCCAGATCGTAGGGATGGGCTTTGGTGATCTGGCAGGTGACGAAGTCGCCGGGAGCGAGCGAGCGTTCGGCAGTGTCGGTGATCAGCACCGCGCCATCGATGTCGGGGGCCTGGCAGGCGAGCCGGCCCTTCAGCAGCAGTTCCGAGTCCGGGTGCGGCCCCTCGACCAGAACCTCGAAGCGCCGGCCGACGCGGCCGCGGTTCTTGCGCGTGGCGATTCTCTTCTGGAGCGACATCAGCTTGTTGCGGCGTACTTCCTTGGTCCGAGCCGCGACCCGGCCACCCAAGTCGAACGAGGCGGTGCCCTCCTCGTCCGAGAACGTGAAGACGCCGACGTTGTCGAACTCGCCGGCTTGTACGAAGCTCATCAGCTCCGCGAAATCAGCGTCGCTCTCACCCGGGAAACCCACGATGAACGAGGTGCGCACCGCGACCCCGGGCACGCGCTCGCGCATTTTCTGTACGAGCCCAAGCAGGTTGCCCTTGCCCGTGGGCCGCTTCATCCGCTTCAGCACCGACTCGCTCGCGTGCTGGAGCGGGATGTCGATGTACTTCACGACCCTGTCCTCGCTGGCGATGGCGTCGAGGATGGCGTCGGTCATGGTCGCGGGATAGGCGTACATGATGCGGATCCAGCGCAGGCCGTCGATCCGGCCGAGCTGCCGCAACAGCGTTGCCAGGCCGTCGCGGATCCCGAGATCGAGGCCAAAACGCGTCGAGTCCTGCGCGACCAGCACCACCTCGCGCACGCCGCGCGCTGCGAGCGAGCGCACCTCGGCCACGACGTCGTCCACCACCCGGCTGCGATGCTTGCCGCGCAGCGTGGGGATGATGCAGAAGCTGCACGCGTAGTCGCAACCCTCGCTGATCTTGACGTAGGCCATGTAAGGCGGCGTCGAGAGCATGCGGGGGGCGGTGTGGTCGTAGATCCAAGCCGGTAGCTGATCGGCATCGCTGATCGTGCTCTCGCCCGCCACCGCACGCACGATGTCCTCGACCTGGCCGGTGCCCAGGGTCGCGTCGATCTCGGGGATCTCGCGGCGCAGCTCGGCGTCGTAGCGTTGCGACAGGCAGCCGGTCACGACCAGCCGCTTGGCCCGGCCGGCTTGCTTCTCGCGCGCCATCTCGAGGATCGTGTCGATCGACTCCTGCTTGGCACGATCGATGAACGCACAGGTGTTGACCACGATCACGTCGGCGGCCTTCGCGTCGGTCGCGACGCTGTAGCCACGCGCGCGGAGGCGCCCCAACATCACCTCGCTGTCGACGAGGTTCTTGGGGCAGCCGAGACTGACCAGGCCTACGCTCTGGCCGTTGCTTGGAGCCGGCTCCGGGGCGGGCCGGCTTCGCGGGGCGAACGCCAGCGGAGCCCAAGTCGCCTCCCGCCCGAGTGAATCGGGCGCCCCGTCCTGGCTCACGTCAGTGCGCTTTCTCGGGAGTGTCGATCTCGTTGCCCCAATCGCGGAGCTTGTCGCGGTCGCTGACGGCGTAGAGCTCGTCGCCCACGTCGGCGAGCTGGTCGCAGATCCCGCCCAGCACTTCGTGTTCCTCGCCCTGTTGGGACATCAGGTTCAAGTGGTGGGCGATCGCGTCGAGTTTCGGCACGGCCTTGTCCACGGCCAGCAGCAGCGCTTCGACCAGCTCCACCAGCGCCTTGCGGCTGAGACCGTCGTGCCACGTCTGTTCCATGAGGTGATGATAACATGCGCGTCTTTCGGGAGGCCTCCAGGTGGGCAAGGTTGGGAAGATCGCCATCGGCTGCGTGTTTTTCCTGTTCCTGGCGGGCGTGGCCCTGATCGCAGGCTTGGGAGGTCTCGCCTGGTGGGGCAAGGGCAGGCTCGAACAGTTCACGAAGGGCGAGCAAAAGATCGCGGACGCCCAGCGCAAGGCCGACGCGATCGCGTTCGTGGCTCCGGCCGACAACGTCATCGCCGAGGACCGCTTGCTGAAGTTCCTGGACGTGCGCAAGCGCGTCTTCGCCGTCTACGACAAGCACAAGGCCGAGTTCGAAGCGCTCAAGGACAAGAAGCAGGGTGGGCTCAGCGACCTCTCCAAGTTCTACGGGATCATCACCGAGGTGCGCCAGGCTCAGGCCGAGGCGCTCGCCGAGGGGGGCATGAGCACCGACGAGTACCGCTACTTGGTCGGCTCGATCTATGCCTCGCAGTGGGCGTCCGAGGTTTCGAAAGCGACGGGCGGCAAGAGCGTCTCTGAAGTCGCCGACCAGGCGCTGGGCCAGGCGAGCGAAGCCATCAAGGCAGCCGGCGGCACGCCCGAGGCACAAGAGGCCCTGGACGCGCTTCGGGCGGGGGCGAGCGAGCTCAAGCCGCCGGAGGTGCCGCAGGCCAACGTCGACCTGTTCCGCAAACACGAAGCGGAGATCAAGCGGTACGCGATGGGCGGCCTGGAGCTGCTCGGACTCTAGACCCCTGCCATTTTTTCCAACAGGCGGAAGGCGGCGATGTCGGCGCCCGAGGTGTTGGGACGCTCTGGCATCGGCTTGCGCAGCACGGCCTCGAGGGCGCGCCCCAACTGGCCGGCGAACAGCTCCATGCCGGTGATGTGCTCGACGGGCAGATAGCGCGGCAGCTCGCGGACCAGGATCGGGTACTCGGGGAAATCGCCACGGTCGGTGTACACGAGGCGCGTCCCCGCGCCGATCGCGTCGCTGACGATCCCGTAGCCTGGCTTGGTGAGGACGACATCGGCGGCGCCGACCACGTCCTCGTAGGCGAGGCCGAGGTCGTCCATTTCGGCCTCGAGCAGCACGCGCACGTTGGGCGGCACGTCGGCGATCATTCCGGTGACGAGGAAACGGTAGTCGCTGAGATGCCCCAGCACCCGGTAGTCGAAATCGGGCAGGCTGAGGCCGCCGAACGAGAACAGCACGATCGGCGCAGCGCCCATTCCGAGGCGCCGGCGCGCGTCTTCCTTCTCGAGCTTCGGCCGTCGCGCGATCAGCGGGATCTCCTCGACGCGAGGGAAGGCGGAGAGATCTCCGGCGAAGGGCAGCTTCAACAGCAGTCCAGTGTGCCGATACGCCTCCGCGCACTTCTCGCCGGCGGCGCGCAACACCGGATGACGCGAGCCGAGGTGCCTGTAGATCCAGTCCCAGGAGAAGTTCGCGAGGCCGAAGCTCGGAACCCCGGCATCGTGCGCCGCCTGGAACGCGAGCGGCGGGATGTCGCCCAGCACTACCTTGGCGCCGGCGTGCCGGAGCCAGCGCCACTCGGCATCGAGCCGGTCCGGCAACTCGCGCAGGAAGCGCTTCCAGGCCGCCACGGTCGCCGCCTCGTCGATCACGAGCGGGCCCCTCTGGACCAGGCCCAGGTCGCAGTCGAGGCTGCGAAATTCGAACGGCCCGGAGATCGCGCGCCGGTAGAGCGCCTCCGGTCCTGAAGTCACGACGGTAATCGCAACGTCGCCCTGCATCTCGCGGACGCGGCGCAGCACTTCGCCGACCCGCGTCGCGTGCCCGTACCCGTGACCCGAAACGTACGCAACCAGCATTGACGCTAGGATTGTACAGGCCCAGCGTTGGATTGCAGCGACCGCCGGGGGTTGGCTCGCTTGCGTACCCCCCGGATTGCCTACGGGTAGATACGGTAGAGAGTCCGCGGGAAGGCGCTGGTTTCGCGCAGGTGGTCGATGCCGCAGATCCAGGCCGCCACGCGCTCGATGCCCATGCCGAAGCCGGCGTGCGGCACGCTTCCGTACCGGCGCAGGTCGATGTACCAGCGAAACGCCTCCTCGGGCAGCTTGTGCTCGTGGACGCGCCTGAGCAGGCCCTCAGCGCTCGAGATCCGCTCACCGCCGCCCACGATCTCCCCGTAGCCCTCGGGCGCCAGGATGTCGGCAGAGAGGGAGTACACCGCGTTGTCCGGGTCGGGCTCCATGTAGAAGGCCTTGATGGCCGACGGGAAACGGTGCACGATCACCGGCCGATCGTAGGCTTCGGCGATCAGCGTCTCGTCGGTGCCGCCGAAGTCGCTTCCCCATTTCGTCTCCGAGCCCTTCGACTGGATCAGCTTGATGGCGTCGTCGTAGTGGAGCCACGGGAAGGGGGCTTGCACGTTCTCGAGCTTTGCGGCGTCGCGTTCGAGCGTCTTCAGCTCTTCCTTGCGTGTCTCGAGGACGCGAGCGACCACCGCGCACACCAGGCCTTCGGCCAGCTTCACCGCGTCTTCGAGATGCGCGAAGGCCAGCTCGGGCTCGACCATCCAGAACTCGGTCAGATGCCGCCGCGTCTTGGATTTCTCGGCACGGAACGTGGGACCAAAGCAGTACACCTTGCCGTGCGCCGCCGCAGTCGCCTCGTTGTAGAGCTGGCCGCTCTGCGTGAGATAGGCGGTGCCCGCGTCGAAGTACGGCAAGCCGAACAGCGTCGTCGTGCCCTCGCAGGCCGCGGGCGTCAAGATCGGCGTGTCCACGAGCGTCAGCCCCTGGTCGTCGAGAAAATCGCGCGTCGCCTTCACCACCGCGTGCCGAATGCGCAGGATCGCGTGCTGCTTCTGCGAGCGCAGCCACAGGTGGCGGTTTTCCATCAAGAACGCTGTGCCATGCTCTTTGGGCGTGATCGGGAAGTCGTGGCTGAGGTGGAGCGCCTTCACGTCCGTCACCTCGATCTCGAAACCGCCGGGCGCGCGCTTGTCTTCCTTGACCTTGCCGGTGAGTTCGAGCGAAGACTCCTGGCCCATGGCCTCGCCCGCTTCCCAGGCCTCGGGCTTGACCGCGGCTTTGGCCATCACGGCCTGCGCGAAACCGCTGCCATCGCGCACGATCAGGAACTGGAGCTTGCCGCTCGAGCGCTTGTTGTGGAGCCAACCCTGGACCAGGACCTGCTGCCCCACGTGGCTCCCAAAGTCCGCGATGCGTGCCGTCGTCATCAACTGAGCTCCTCGATGTGCCGCGCCAGGACCCGCCGCAGCCCGGCGAGCTCGGGGTGGCGCGCGAGATTGCGACCCACCTGCGCCAGGCTGCGCGGGATGTACTGAAGGTAGACCTGCTTGCGGCGCACCGTCGCCATGTAGCCGAACGTGCCCAGGGCCTTCAGGTTGCGCTGCACCGAGATCAGCTCGAAGCGCCGGCCGAAACTCTCCCTGGTCTCGCCGGGAGCGGCCGTCTCGCGAAACTCCTCGAGGCGCTCGGCCACGAACTCCTCGGGCAGATCCACGTAGGCGTCGCGCAGCAGCGAGGCCGCATCGTACGTCACGGGCCCCATCCGCGCGTCCTGAAAGTCGATCCAGAACAAGCGGCCCTCGCGCGGCATCAGGTTGCGGCTATGGAAGTCGCGATGCGTCAGGACACGCGGCCAGGCCGCTATCTCTTCCGACAGACGGTGGAACGCTTCCGAAAGCGTCGAGCGATCCGCAACCGTGAGCTCCGCGCCGCGCAAGCCCTCGACGAAGTGCTTCAGGAAATAGTGCAACTCCCAGGACAGCTTCTCGATGTCGAAGGCGATCTCGAAGCAGGCTGCGCCTTCCCGGCTCTTCGCAGCCTGACGCTGGAGCCGGGCGAGTTGCTCGAGCGCCTCGCGGTAGAAGGCCAGGCGCTGACCGGCGCTCGCGCCTGCGAGCGCCTCCTGAAGCGTCACGTCGCCGAGGTCTTCGAGCCGTAGAACGCCGCGCGGGCCGTCGTGGTCGAGGATCTCCGGCACCGGCAGGCCCCAGCTCGCGAACAGGCCCCGGACCACGGCGAACGGGCTGCTGGCCGCCTCGAACGCTTCGGGGTAGAGCGCGAGCACCGAGCTGGCGGCGCCGTCCCGGAGCCGGTAGTAACGCCGCGCCGAGGCGTCACCGGAGAGCACCTCCACTTCGAGCGCCGACGAGCGCTCGCCGTAACGGTCCGCGAGAAACGCCTCGAGCCGGGGGTCGAGCGCCGCTCGCAATGCCGTCCCGCTCACAGCTTGACCCTCTGCGCCTGCGTCACCACCTCGCCCACTACCCTCTCTTTTGCGTACACCCGCACGCCGCTCGCCAGGATGCTGCCCTCGACCTCGGCCCCGGCCTCGACGACGACGCGGTCCCACAACACGCTGCGGCGAACCAGCGCCTCTCGCCGGATCGCGCTCCCACGCCCGACGATCGCCCGCTCGAGCACCGCGCCAGAAGCCACCCGCGAGTCTGGATGCACGAGGCTGGAGCCGCGCAGTCTCGAGCCACGGAGCAAGGCGAGCTGTGAAGCAAGGTACAGCGACGGGCTGCCAAAATCGTACCACGCGCCTTTCACGCGCACTCCGAGCAGGCGCTCGCCCTCGCCAACGAGCGGCGCGTAGAGATCGCGCACGCTGTCGCTGCGCCCGACGGGAAGCCGCCCGAGCAGCGCCGGGTCGAGGACCTGTACACCGGTGAAGAGCGAGAGCGTGCCGGCCGCGGGGCGAGGCTTCCCCGCCAGGGAGCGGATCACGCCGCCAGGGCCCGTGACGATCGGGCCGTAAATTCTGGGATCGGGATTGGGGCGCAGGGCGAGTGTCGCGAGCGCTCCGCGCGCGCGGTGCAGACGCACGAGTTCGCGCAGGTCGAAGTCGAACCAGGCATCACCATTCACGAGCAGCACCGGCCCGTCTCCCAGCCAGCGACGCACCCGGCGCGGGCCGCCGCCGGTGCCCAGGATCTCCGCCTCGTGCGAGAAGCGGACGCGCAACCCGAACGCATCGCCGTTGCCGACTGCGCGCCGGATCGTGCCCGGCAGGTGATGCGTGTTCACCACCACCTCGCGGACACCCGCGCGCGCGAGACGTTCCAGCGTCCAATGGATGAGCGGCCGATTGAGCACTGGGAGCACGGGCTTGGCGACGAGCGCGCTCAACGGCCGCATGCGCGCGCCCAGACCCGCGGCCAGGATCATCGCCTTCACGGGAAGAGCATGTCCCCCGAGCCGCCCGCGGCCAGGAATAGCGCGGCGTAGGACTCGGCGACGTACTCGCGTGGCGAGAAGCCGAGCCTCGAAGCGACGCCGTGGATCGCGGCGGCTTCGCCTTCGATCTCGAGGAAGCTGCCGATCGGCGTCTCGTCGACCACCACCTCGGTCTCGTCGAGTGCCCAGACCTCGCGGTACTTCTGGTAGCGGAAGACCGGCGAAAGACCGAGCCTGAGCAGGATTGCCTGCAGCTCGTCGGCGTCTTCGATGCTCGTCTCCCGCTCCTCGCGCGCCTTCAAGCCGCCTTTCAGCCGCCGCGGGCCCTTGTAGGTGAGGCTCGCACGGGCGGGCGTCCGGCGCAGGCGCAGCGTGACGCCGCGAGCGCGCAGCGAGGCCGCGGCGTCGTCAAAGAGCCGGTTGTCCTCGAAGTGGCGCGCCTCGACCAGCAAAGCGCCGGAACCGGCGAGCAGGGCGCTCGCGGCTTGCGGCGAAGCCACACGCAACTTCACCTCGATCTCGACGCTGCCTGCGTGCCTCAAAGGAGCGGCAGCCTGGCCGCCGTGACGCGCCCCCGGCCTCGCATCTGAGCTTCGCCTCAGCCGGCGATGCGGACCTTCATGTCGATCCGGTCCTTGGGGTTGTCGCGCGCGTCGCGCGCCGCATTCACGATCTGGTCGGCGAACTCGAGACCGCGCACGACCTTGCCGAACGCCGTATACTGGCGATCCAGAAAGCCCGCATCGGCCACGCAGATGAAGAACTGGCAGCCTGCGCTGTCGGGACTCGAGGAGCGAGCCATCGAGACGACACCGCGCTTGTGGGGCGTGTCGTTGAACTCGGCCTTGATGCTGTAGCCGGGGCCGCCTGTGCCGTGGCGTTCCCGCGCCAGCTTCAGGTCCTTGGTATTGGGATCGCCGCCCTGGATCATGAAACCCGGGATCACGCGGTGGAAGGTGGTCCCGTCGTAGAAGCCCTGCCTCGCGAGATCCTGGAAGTTCTTCACGTGGCCGGGAGCCTTGTCCTCGAAGAACTCCACCTCGATCTCGCCGAACCTGGTTTCGATGATGGCATTGGCGGTCATGAACCATCCTCCCTGGACGCGCGCGACTCTAACCGACGCGACCCGCGAAAGCGAGAGCCACTCTCACCGCGGCGCGGAGCCGATCCGCTCCAGCTGCTGATCGACGGCTTCCTGGAAGCGGCTGTCGCCGGTCCTGAGCAGCAGCAGGCGCGCTTCCTCACGGCGGCCGAGGGCCGCCAGGCTGAGCGCGCGATCCAGCCGCGCCTCTGGCCCGAGCAGCCAGCCGTCGCCGGCGTCGCGCAGCGCCTCGAACAGCTTCAGCGCCTCGGCGTGGCGGCCGGCGTCGAAGGCCGCGACCGCCTGCAAGAACGCGGCTGGCGGCGGCTCGTCCTCGCCCGGGGCCAGGCCGCTCGCGAGCAGCGCCGGACGCGGCGCGAGCGCTCGCCGCTGCGCCGGCACGCGGTTCCAGCTCGGACGTGGCGGCGTCTCGGCGACGTCACGCTTCGCGAAGATCTCCAGCACAGGCGCCAGCCGTTCGACCAGGGGCGGCCCCACCACGGCCACCGAAAAGCCGCCCCGGCCGATCACGAGAGCGCACGGCGCCGTCACAGCGAGGGCCTCGGCCGGGCCCGCGCTCACGATGTAGGGCCAGCTCCTTCGGTAGCTGGTCGCCACGCTGCGCAGCGCCTGGTCCTTGTCTGGCGCCGCCGACATCAACAACACGCGCACGCTCGCCGGCGCCAGGCGTGTCACGCCCTCGATGTCCGCGGAACAGCTCCGGCAACTCGAATCCGCGACGTAGACGAGGCTGGTCACCTCGTCGAAGCGCAACATCTCGCCGGTGGAAAGCCGGGTGCGCTCGGAAAAGCGCAGCGGACCGTCGCGGAACTCCGGCGGCGGCGTGAGCCCGAGCAGCCGGAAGCGATCGAGTTCGGCCTGGGCGCTCGGAATGCCGGCGCTGTCGGCGGCCTCGCCCAGCGCCGCGAGCAGCTCGGCGGAGAGCTCGGAGGGCCTGCCCCCGAGCAGCGTGTCGAGCGCCTCGCGGCCGCGGCCCTGTTTGGCGAGCGAGCTTGCCAGCCGCGGCGCAGCGCCGCCCAGGGCGTCGAGGTCGACGGCGCGGCGCAGGTAACGGGCCCCTTCCACGGGCCGGCCGGAGCGCGTCAGGCTCTCCCCCATCGCCTCGTAGAGCCGCGCGCGATGCCGCCGGTACTCGGCGCGCGCTTCGAGATACGCGTCCTCCACCAGCTCACCCTTGCGGCCGGCTTTCACGTAGGCGAGCGGCTCGAAGTCCGCTGTCAGGGCGAGCGCCTTCTGCGCCTGGACCAGGGCTTCGGCCGGTTGCGTCGACGCCAAGCTGAGCGCCGACGCGGCGAGCCGCTCGGCTTCCCGAGTGGGACTGGGCTGGCCGGCGGCCAGCAGCAGGAGGCCGAGCATGATCGACAGGGCGCGGGCCACGACTCGCTACCTCAAGAACTCGCGAACCACGCAGCCGCCGTTCATCAGGAGCGTGAGAAACGGGATCAGGCCCGCCCACAGGCCTCCGCGGCCCTGCGCGACGAGCTCGCCCTGCTCGCTCGCCGCGACGGCGTCGGGCAGCTGGTCCACGAGCAGCGCGTCGTCGGGAGCCTCAGGATCGTAAAGCACGCTCTCGCGCCGTTCGTCGCGCAGCGCCGCCGGCTGACTCGTCGAGTGGTGAAGGCTGTGCCTTTGGCCGTCGCTCGCGGTGAACTCGAAGTTGAGGCCCACGACCGGCCGGTCGTCGATCCTCAGGTTCGTCGCTTCATCCGACACGAACTGCGCCTGCGCGATCTGGCCGTGGGCCAGCAGCCGCAGCGTCTTGCGGCCGGAGCGCAGCGCGATCCCGACCAGCGCCACGCCGATGCCCGGAAAGGCGAGAACCACCAGCGCGCCAGGACCGAACATGCCGCGGCGCAGGCCCTCGATCCGCGACCACTGGGGCCACAGGCTCAGGTACTCGACGGCGGCGGGCGCTCCGAGTCGGGGTTGGCCACTCGAATACGACCGGCCGCTGCGCTCGACGCCGGCGGCGTCGCGGTAGGCATACGCTACCGAATAGATGGACACGTTGTTGGCCGAGGCTCCCGTCTCCGCAACCTCGAGAACGCGGCCCTCGACGCGCGTCACGCCGGTGCGGAAGAGCAGCGGCCAAAGTACGTCGGCGTTCATCGCGAAGCCCCAGAAGAAGGGTGTGCTGAGGGCGAGCACGAACCAGCCGCTGAGCGCGAGCGAGCTGCCGCAGAGTGTACGGAGCCTGAGAGCGGCCGGCAGGTGGCGCGGTGGCGGTCCCAGCCGCTCGAAGTTGGCCCGGCTCATGCCCCGCGCTTGCGCCGCGGCCGGAGTCGCGCAAGCCGCCGCTCCGCCTCGGCGAGAGTCGCTTCCTGTTTACAAAAAGCGAAGCGCACCTGGAAGCGACCGTCCTTCGCCTCCCGATAGAACGACGAGCCCGGCACCACGGCTACGCCGATCTCCTGCACCAGATACCGGGCGAAGGCCACGTCGTCGTCCCAGCCGAGCGCGTCGATCTCGGTCATCGCGTAGTAGGCGCCCCTCGGCCGGTGGACGCGGAAGCCCGTGGCCTCGAGCATCGCGATCAGCCGCTCGCGGCGCTTGGCGTAGCCGGCGGCCAGCGTCGTGTAGTACGCGTCCGGCAGGGCCAGGGCCAGAGCGCCCGCTTCCTGGAGCGGGGCCGCGGCGCCCACCGTCAGGAAATCGTGGACCTTGCGAATCGCCCCGCTCAGCGCGGCCGGCGCGATCGTCCAGCCCACCCGCCAACCCGTCACGCTGTAGGTCTTGCTCATGCCGTTGATCGTGATCGTGCGCTGCTTCATCCCCGGCAGCGAGGCCATCGCCACGTGCACGGCGCCGTCGTAGAGGATGTGCTCGTAGATCTCGTCGGTCACGGCCAGCGCGTCGTGCTTCAGACACAAATCGGCGATCGTCTGGAGCTCCTCGCGCGTGAAGACCTTGCCGGTCGGGTTGTTGGGCGTGTTGACGATGATCGCGCGCGTCTGCGGCGTGAAGGCCGCTGCCAGCTCGGCGGGGTCGAAGCACCAGTCGGGTGGGCGCAGCCGCACGAAGCGCGGCAGCGCGCCCGAGAGGATCGCGTCGGGACCGTAGTTCTCGTAGAACGGCTCGAAGATCACGATCTCATCGCCGGGATCGAGGCACGCGAGCAGGGCGGCGATCATCGCCTCGGTGGAGCCACAGGTGACGGTGACCTCGCGCTCGGGGTCCACGGGAACGCCATACAGGCGCGTGAACTTGGCCGCGATGGCATCGCGCAGCGGCTTGGCCCCCCACGTGATCGCGTACTGGTTCAGGTCGGCCGTGATGGCGCGCCGGGCCGCCTCCTTCACCTCTTCCGGCGCCGGGAAGTCGGGAAAACCTTGGGACAGGTTCACGGCCTGGTGCTCGCTCGCAAGCCGCGTCATCTCGCGGATCACCGACTCCGTAAAGCGCGCCGCCTTTTCCGATGGGCGGACGCTCATGACGCGGGAGACGGCAGCGGCGTCGGGGCCGGAGCGCCGGGGCTCTCGGCCAGGGCGGGGGTGAGGATCGAAGCGGCGAGTAGTGTCATATCCGGGGGTAGCGGACGCGACAGGTCCACGTGGCCGGCGAGCGTGACCGCGGGCTTGTCGTCCACGAGGATCTGGACCCGATGAATGGCCGGGAAGTTGGCCGTGATGGAGTTGACCACAGAGTAGACGCTGCGCAGCTCCTCGTCGGACCCGCCGAGGTGGCCCTGCGTAGCCTCCTTGGAAAAGTCGACGTACGCGACGCCGTGCGCCGTGACGAAGACCTCGAGGACCTTCGTCTCGGGAGCGAGCGTCGAGGCGAGGCCCGTCTGAGAGCCCCGCACCAGTTCCTCGAGCACCGTGCGGAGTTGTTGCGCGAGGTCGGGCGAGAAGGCCACTTCACGATCCTCCATCACCAGGCCCGGCGACTGCGTCGCGCCGAAGAACAGCTTCACGCTGATGCTGCGCTGCGCCTCGCCGGGGGAAGCCGGGGCGGTTGCTTCTCGGGGTTCGTCAGGGATCGTCTCGTCGACGGCCACCGGCACCGGCTGCCGGAAGGAGCGCGCCCAGCGCGGCGCCGTGAGGGAGACCGTCGCGAACAGCGTGACCAGGAACAGGATCGTGAGCAGGTTGAGGGTCCGCGCCGTCACGGCGCGCCCGCCAGCGCGCGGCTTGAGGGCGCCGCGCGGCCGTGCTCGCTCTCGTAGCGCGCGATCCCGCGCAGCAGCGCCGCCGCCACCTTGGTCTGAAACGTCTCCGAGACGAGTTCCTTCTCTTCCTCCGCGTTGGAGATGAACGCCACCTCGACCAGCACGGCAGGCATCGCGGCGCCGACCAGCACCCGGAACGGCGCCTGCTTGATGCCGCGGCCCTGGCTGCCCGTGACGCCCGCAAGCTCCTCCTGGATCCGCGAGGCGAGCGCCGAGGATTCTTCGAGATGCTCGGCCTGGGCCATGTCCCAGAGGATCAGCGACAGCTCGGCGCCGAGCGGCGGCGCTTCGGGAGGCGCCAGAGCCGCACCCTCGGCCTGGGCCGCGCGCCGCGCGTCGTCGTCGGAGGCCTGATACGACAAGAAGTAGACCTCGCTGCCATGGGCGCCCGTGGCGCGACTCGCGTTGGCGTGGATCGAGACGAACAGGTCGGCCTGGTAGTTGTTGGCGACCGCTGTGCGTTCGTCGAGGCCGACCGCGTCGTCCCTGTCCCGGGTCAGGAACACCTGGTAGCCCAGGTTGTTCTGGACCAGCGCCCGCAGCTTGCGAGCGATCGAGAGCGTCACGTCCTTCTCCATCGCCCCGCCAGGGCCGAGCGCGCCCACTTCCTCGCCGCCGTGGCCGGGGTCGATCACCACGCTCCGCAGCGGCGACGCTTCGCCCGAAGACGCCACGGCCGCGGGCGCCGTTTCCTTGGACTTCGGCCCGACGGCTACGCTGGCCGCCTTGAACTCGAGCACCAGCCGCGAGGGCGCCTCCTGCTCCTGGTACGCAAACTCGCCGAAGCGCCGGCCGGTGGTGATCGCGAACAGGTTCTCGCGCCCGCCGGCCCACTGCACCCAGTCCACGATGCCGCCCGTCAGTCGCTGCTGCGTGAAGCTCGTGTCCACGAGGTCGCGAACGATCGCGACGCTCACCTTCCCGGCTTCCTGCTGCACCCGGAACGGGACCTTCTCGCTCGACTCGAAGACGACCCGTACGGCCTCGCCCGAGACGAAGGTGCTGACACTGATGCGCGGCGCCGGCAGGTTGCCGAGCAACAGGATGCGCGAGGCCGGCCGCCACTCGCTGCGCACGCCCAGCAGCGCTCCGAGCAGCCGTGGCACGGCGTCGACCGGGATCAGCCACTGGCCGTTCTCGAGCAGGCTCGGCGAGGAGAGCAGGTGCAGGTCCCCGCCGACCGAGGCAAGACTCTTCTTGTGGTAGACAGTCGCCTCGCGGCCCTGGTAGGAGAGCGTCATCGAACCGGTGACAGCGTTCGAGCGAGCCGCCACCCCGAGGCCGGCGATCAGCGGCCCGAGGGGTAGGAGCTCCGCCTCGCCGCGTGTGATCACGGCGATCTCCCGCCGCTGTCCTTCGGTCAACAGGACCACCGGCTCCGGAGCAGCGGCGAGGGCGAGCGCGGGAAGTGCTGCGAGCGCGGCGGCGAGCAGGGAGCGCGTCACCTTGCCTCGGATGTTAGCACGTTCGCGCCATGGGGCCGGTACGATTTCGGGGGCTTCCCTGCCGCGCTCTAAGCGCTCGCGCCCTCGGGCGCCGCCGCGCCGTGGGTCCAGGATCCAGCCGTCCTCGATCCTGAGCGAACCCACGAGCCGCGGGAACTCCTTGCCGAACCACCCGGGACGGAGCCGGAGCCTTCCGCCGGCCGGCCTATCCTTCGAGGTCGGAGTGCTACCATCGGCCGCGACGAGACCGTGATGCTGACATTTCCCGAGTGGTGGCGCTGGGAGTTGACGTTCACCAGCCACGCCGAACTGCGCATGGAGCAGCGCGGCGTGACCGAGGTCGAGGTTCGCGCTATGCTGGAACGGTCAACGGGCTTCGAACCGAACGTAGTGGAGGGCCGATTCATGATTCACGCCCGACACGCCCAATGTCCGTGGATCGTGATCGTCGAGCCCGATGGCGACGTCAAACTGCTTGTCGTCGTGACCGTCTACGAGGTGTCTGAATGACCGAGCGGTCGCTCCAAGTCACCTACCGAAAAGGCCGGCCGTTTGCCGCGTACCTACATCTGTCGCACCCGACGGGCGAGAAGAG
>CAYTWT010000093.1:0-1747 GCA_964442185.1 uncultured Acidobacteriota bacterium | reverse complement strand
CAGGAGGTCGTGCTATGCCGGGCGGCGGAGGATCCGCCGGCCATCACCTGCACCGTCGCCGGCCATATCAACGAGGCGGGCGACCTGTTTGCCGAAGGCTGCGCGCTGCCCGAGGTGCGCGAGGGGGACATCCTGGCCTTCCTGCACGCGGGCGGCTACGCCGCGTCCATGGCCTCCTATCACTGCGCCCGGCCGCACGCGGCCGAGGTCGTCCTGCAAGCCGCCTTCGGTGGACCGAGGGCCGAGCCGGGGGGCCCGCTCCCTCGATCGCCCGCCTACTGGAAGCCCAGCGCGAAGAGGAGGGCTTCCCGGACCTGGGTCATGCGCCGGCCGGTCAGGGTGGTGACGAGGGCGCCGAGGCGGCCCCGGGCGACCGTGTCGCGGGTCAGGATCACGACCGGGCGGTTCTTGTCCGGCCGAGGGAACCTGTACCACCGCACCTCGCCCCGTCTCAATCGGGTCACACCTGCTCCTTCGCCCAGTCGTCGAACTCGCCGCGCGTGACGGGACTGGTCTTGTAACCCTGGCGGTGCCGACGTTCCTTCTCGAGCGCCGGAAGACGCGAGAGCGCGTCCCGCAGCGCGTCCCGGGCGAAGGCGGACCGCGACTTTCTGAGCTTGCGGGCAGCTCGATCGACCTGCTCTACGAGCTGTTCGTCGAGGGTCATCTGGACCGTTCTCATCGTTCCAAGCTATCGCTATTTGGATGTGGATACCGATCCACAGGACGGTAGCTAGACCTACGGCCTCCGCTAGCGGCGCCAGTTCTCGACTTTGAGGCCCTTGACGCGCTGGAACTCGCCGACGTTGTCCGTGACCAGAACCAGGCGCCGAGAGAGCGCGTGGGCAGCGATCAACATATCGTTCGGGCCGATCGGTTTCCCCGCCGCCTCCAACCCGGCTCGCACTCGGCCATAGATGGCGGCCGCTCGAAGATCGAAGTCCAGGCACTCGAGCTCGGCGACGAGGCGATCGATCCGCAAATGGTTCGCCTTGGGCCTCGTGCTGCGATCAGCACCGTAGCGTAGCTCGCCGACGACCAGGCAACTGAGGCCCAGGTCATCGGGGGCCGAGCTCTGGACCCGCGCAACCACCGCAGGGTGTCGCCCGTTCAGGTAGTCCACGCAGACATTGGTGTCGAGCAGGTATTTCACCGGCTCACTCGATGTCGGGAGGTGGTTCTGCCGCCGGCGGCTCCGGGGGGTAGGGGAAGTCCGTGGCGGAACCGGCCAGCTCGATGAAACGTCGGCTCCAGGTCCGCCTCGCACTCTCGAGAACGATCCGCTTCCCTTCGCGGCGAATCAGGACCTCGGTCTGCCGATCGAACCGGAATTTCTTGGGAAGCCTCAGCGCCTGGCTCCCACCCGTGCGGAACAGCTTCGCCCTCTCGCCCATCGTTCCTCCCGGCAAGCAAGTATATACTCTCCGTAGCTACAATGCGAATCGTCGTTGGCGGCCAGAGCGAGCGGAATGAGATCCCGAGCTTCGACGGCGTGTAGGCGAACGCCCCAACCCTCGAGGGCTGCCGCGAGCAGCTGCGGGAGGTATTGGAGGAGTGGATCCTCTTCCGCGTCTCGCAGAGCCTCCCGAAGGGGATCGCGGCCAGCGGCCTGAAATGAGCTACTTCAGGTCGGCCAGCAGCACCAGGCAGGAGGCGTTGGTCCAGCCGAAGCCGATCTGGTTCGCGCTGTAACCGAAACGGATCCCGGCGGCGACGTCGGACTCGCGCCGCTCCACGTCGTACTTCT
>CAYTWT010000092.1:0-15665 GCA_964442185.1 uncultured Acidobacteriota bacterium | reverse complement strand
GTGGCGCGCATCCCCTTCGTCGCGGGCATCGATCGCTTCCTGCCGGAGGGTTTCGGCCGCGTGCACCCGCGCTGGGGCTCGCCCTGGGTGGCGCTCCTCAGCCAGGCCTTCATCACCGTGATCTTCGTCTTCCTGGGCCAGGCAGGCACTTCCGTCAAGGGAGCCTACAATGCGCTCGTGAGCATGACCGTGGTCGCGACGATGCTCCCGTTCCTCTTCGTGTACGCCTCAGCCTTGCGGATCCAGGCCGAACCACGAGGCGTGACGGCCGTTCGCCTTCCCGGCGGACGGCCGGTGGCGGCCTGCTTCGCCCTGCTCGGCCTTGCGACCACGCTGGCCGCGATCGTCCTGGCCTGCTTTCCAGCCGAGGATGAACCGCGCAAACTGCTCGCCGTCGCCAAGGTTCTCGGCATGGGCGGTGTGGTGGTCGGGGCTGGCGTCGCGGTCTACGTGCTTGGGCGCCGGACCGCGCGAAGGGCCGCCTTCTGAGCGACGCCGTGACGAAAGGCATCCGCGTGCAGGTGAAGTCCGTGTACGTCCCCGAGCGGAGCTCTCCGTCGGAGAGCTACTATTTCTTCGCCTACACGATCCGCATCACGAACCAGGGCGAGCAGACGGCGCAGCTCGTGAGCCGCCACTGGATCATCTCGGGTATCGAGGGTCCGGTGGGCGAAGTCGAAGGACCGGGCGTCGTGGGCGAGCAGCCCGTGCTCGAGCCTGGGCAGTCCTTCGAGTACACGAGCTTTTGTCCCTTGCAGACGCCGCTCGGCTCGATGCACGGCTCGTACAAGATGGTCCGCCCCGACGGTTCGTCATTCGAGGCCACGATCGCCCCGTTTTCGCTGGCCGTCCCGACGCAGATCAACTAGCACGGACCTGAGCATGGCTGAAGCGAGACGCACGACGAGAATCCTGTTCGTCCTGCTCGCGGCGAGCCTAGCGCTCGCACACGATCTCCAGGGCCAGGACCCCCTGCAATGGGGCGGATTCGCAGTGGTCCGTGGGACGTCGCATGCCTCGACCCTGTTCGAATGAGATCCTCAAGCGCTTGGGCTGCGACATGGCGCAGGGGTATTTCATCAGCCGTCCGCTCCCCTCGACCGAGTTCCTCACCTGGGTGCGCGAGTCGCGATGGGGCGTTCGCTCGGAGGCCTCGGCCGGCCGCTGAACGCCGAACGCCTCGCGGCAAGCGAGGCTATACTCCGGAGCGATTCATGGCCCTTCCGCCCGGAGCCGCACTCGGTTCATATGAGGTGATGGAGCCCATCGGTGCCGGGGGCATGGGCGAGGTCTACCGCGCCCGCGACAGGAAGCTCGGGCGCGAAGTGGCCGTCAAGACGCTCCCCGATCACTTCGCCCGCGACGCGGAGCGCCTGGCGCGCTTCGAGCGGGAGGCGCGGGCCCTGGCCTCTCTCAACCACCCCGGCGTGGCCGCGATCTACGGGCTCGAGCAGGCGGGCGATGTCCACTTCATCGTCATGGAGTTGGTTCCCGGCCAGACCCTTGGCGAACTGCTGGCAGCCGGGCCGATGCCGGTTGCAGAAGCGCTCCGGCTCGGCCGCCAGATCGCCGACGCGATCGACGCTGCCCACGGGCGGGGCATCGTCCATCGCGACCTGAAGCCGTCGAACGTGAAAGTCACGCCTGAGGGCCGCGTGAAGGTCCTGGACTTTGGCCTCGCGAAGACGGTTGGGCCGGCCTCCTTGACGGGTCTGTCCGAGGCCAAGACGGCAACGGCCGATGGGACACGCGAGGGAACCATCCTGGGAACGCCGGCCTACATGAGCCCCGAACAGGCGCGTGGCAAGAGCGTCGACAAACGCACCGACATCTGGAGCCTCGGCTGCCTGCTTTACGAAATGCTTACGGGCCGGAAGGTCTTCGCCGGTGAGACGGCGTCGGACACGGTGGCGGCAACTCTCAATCGTGAGCCCGACTGGAGCGCGCTGCCCCGCGCAGTGCCCGCGGTCCTGCGGCAGTTGCTTCATCGCTGCCTGGAGAAGGACGTCGAACGGCGGCTGCGCGACGCGGGCGACGCGGGCCTCGAGATCGACGCCGCTCTCGCGGCGCTGGCTCCAGGCAAGCGCACGGGTCCTCACCGGCTACTGCTGGGCCTCCTGGCTGGAGCCGCGCTCGCCGCATTCCTGTTCCTCGTAGGGGGTCGGCGCTTCTGGTCGGCCCCGGTTCGCCCGCCGCAGCCGCGGCTCTCGCAGGTCACGTTCCGCGAAGGGGTCGAGGACTTCGCCGCCTGGTCTCCGGACGGAATGCAGATCCTGTATACCGGCGAGGTCGGGAGCGTGCGGAAGATCTTCGTCAAGAGGTTGGCCACGGACGAGAAACAGCTCACCCAGGGAGACGCCGACGACATCCAGCCGGAGTGGGCGCCCGACGGGCAGACGATCCTCTTCGTCCGGGCGCGACAGGCTGGTCGAAAGCTCGAGCCCGGAGACGTCTTCGGTCAGTACGAAGGCGGCGACGTCTGGTCGCTGGACCTCGCTTCGGGAAAGGAGGCCCGCCTCCTAGAGAACGCCTTCAACCCTGCGCACTCCCCCGACGGCAGGCGCATCGCCATCGATGCGTCCTGGGTGGGCTCGCGCCGGCTGTGGGTCGTGGACAGCCAGGGGCGTAACCCCCAGGAGGCCACGAGCGACGCCTCGGAGGCAGCCGCTCACCTGCGGCCGCGCTGGTCCCCCGATGGAACGAGGCTCGTATTCCAGAGCGTGGAGCGGACCAGGTTCGACGTGCGCGTCGTGGATCTGGCCACCAAGAAGCTCACCTGGGTGACAAACGACACGCCGCATGATGTCGGTCCCGTGTGGTCGCGCTCGGGGCGATACCTGTACTTCTCCTCCGACCGGGGCGGCGGCTGGAACGTCTGGCGCGTACCGGTCGGAGCCGCCAGGAGCCCCGCGGGTGCGCTGCAGCAGCTCACCACCGGAGCCGGCCAGGACGTGGGACTGGCCCTCTCCCCCGACGGGCGCAGGCTCGCCTTCTCGGTGCTGAAGCAGAACGCCGACCTATGGCGCCTCCCGGTGTCGGCCACCGACGGCAAGCCCGCGGGCGGGCCCGAAGCCGTGATCGCCACCACCCGCGAAGACAGCCGCGGAGCGTGGTCCGCCGACAACTCGAGCATCGCCTTCAACTCGGATCGAGGCGGCGATATGAACGTGTGGCTGCATTCGCTCAAGGCGGGCCGAGCGCGTCAGCTCACGCATGGGCCAGGCGGCGACTTCCAGCCGAACTGGTCGCCCGACGGCAAGACGATCGCCTTCTTCTCTTCCCGCACTGGCAGCGCGGACATCTGGAGCGCCGACGTGGTCTCCGGGGTTCTCACTCAACTCACGAAGTCTAAAGCGGTGGACACGAACCCCGCGTTTTCGCCGGACGGAAAGCGGATCGCTTACCAGTCGGACCAGGGTGGCCACCTCGAGGTGTCGGTGATGAGCGCCGACGGCAGCGGCGCGCGTCCCCTCACGCGCGTCGGAGTCACCGGTCATTTCCTGCGCTGGACGAGGGACGGCCAGGCGGTCGTGTTCCGATGCCCGTGCGGAGGGAAGCCCCAGACGCTCGAGGTCGGACTCGACGCGGGCGAGCCTCAGCCTGTCGGTGAAGTGGCCGGCGGCTCACACATGTCCTTCTCGCCGGACTCTTCGCTGGTGATGGACGTCGTCGGCCACAAGACACTCTGGGTTTCGCCGCTCCGCTCCGGGAAGCCGGTCCCGGTCTTCGAGTTCGACGACGGGAATTCCCGCATCGACTATCCGAGCTGGTCCCCCGACGGCCGCTTCGTGCTGTTCGACCGCTTCAGGCCCGAGGGCGGCGACATCTGGATGATGGAAGGCTTCGAGTAGGGCACCCGTCCGGAGGTGCTTGGTGCCGGAGGTGGGGATCGAACCCACACGCTGCTTTCGCGGCAGAGGATTCTAAGTCGCCCTGCGGCTCTGGCGCCATCGAATGCGATTGAACGATTGGAGGCAAGCGCTGAACGACTTGACCTCGGAGCCGTCCGCTCATTCGGCTCCGCGAGTCCCTATCTCGCGGCGTCCACGGCGGCCTTCAAGCTGATGCGCGGAAGCTTGAGGCCGTTCTTCTTGTCGGTTACGGACCGACCCGTGCGCTTCAGCACGTCGATGATCTGATCGGGGCTGAGGCTGGGCCGGACTTGGAGCAGCAGGGCTGCCGCCCCGGCCACGTGGGGGGCCGCCTGCGAAGTGCCCCCCTCGGTGAGCGTGCCGCCGCCCGGTCCCGCAGACGTGATCAGGGCCCCTGGAGCGAGCAGCTCCACGAGAGGGCTGCTGTTCGAGAAGCAGGTCACCTGGTCGGCCGAGGTCGAGGGATCGCTGCAGTTGCTCCAGCGGAGCCCGCCGACGTTGTCGTCGTAGACAGCGCCCACCGCCAACGCAGCGTTGATGCAGGCGGGGCTCGCGACCGAGTCGCGGAAGCCTTCGTTGCCGGCCGCCACCGAGGTGAGCGTGCCCTGGGAGCGCAGCCGGGCGATCGCGGAGCCGTATGCCTGGTTTGACGCATCTGCGGAATCGCACACCGAGAAGAAGCGCCCTCCGCCCAGGCTCATGTTGATGACTCGGATCTGGGGGCGTGCGATGACGTAGTCGAGGGCGGCCAGGATGTCGGAGTCGCGGGCGCCCAAGGGGCCGATCACCCGGATCGCGACGATCTTGGCGTCGGGCGCCACTCCGACCGGGGAGGTGCGTCCGTCGGAGGCGATGATGCCTGTCACATTGGTTCCGTGGCCGTTGTCGTCGCGCGCGGACCCTTTGCCGCTTCCCGTCGGCGCGCCGCCCGCACAGCAACCCGAGCAGAAGCAGACCTCCTCGACCACGGCGTCGGCGAGGTCGCGGTGGTTTGCGTCGACACCGGTGTCGATCACGGCCACGGTGACGCCCCTGCCCGTCACTCCGGCGGAGCGCGTCTCGTCGGCGTGGATCAGCGGGACGCTCTCCGCTGCCGACGCGTAGCGTCTGCCCTCGACGTCGACCCTCAGCACCTCGGGGTGGACCTCGAGGCTCTGGAGGCCCTGGCGATCGACGACGCCCGCGAGTGCCGGGATGTGCTCGAAGCGGCGCGTGAGGGTGAGTCCCGGCAATTGGGAAACCAACTCAGCGCTTGCGGGCTCGCGGAGCGAAACGATCACCTCCACGCTGCCGCTGTCTTGAAGCCCGTCGTAGACGGGAGAGCCGACCTTGCTCGGCGCGCAGGCCAGAGGCCCGAGGCTCAGAGCCGCCACGGCGACGCGTCTCGTCCAATTCATCGCCGGCCTCCGCGCGCTAGAACATGACCTGGGTCTGAACGCGCAGTTCCTTGGTCTTGAGCCCCTGGAAACGGTCTTCGAGCTCCCGGAAGTCGGCTTGGAGCTTCAGGCCGTGCTTGCGGAAGAAATAGTTGAGCGCCACGCCGCGCTCGATCTGGTCGCCGCCGTCCTCGGCGTCGCTCGGGTCCCAGCGGGCGTAGCGTAAGGCCGCCTCGAAGACGTCCCGCTTCACAAAATACCCCAGCTGGGCGTGCCAGCCGTTCGAGTTGAAGCTCGAACCGCTGTCGGGCTTCCGGTCGCGCGAGAAGAATTCGGCAAACGCGGAGAAGCCCTTGTACTTGAAGACCACGTCGCCGCCCAGGATCACGGTCTTGAGCTCCGTGATCGGGCTGAGGCTGGATGCCGCCCCACGTTGGTCGTTGTGCTCGAGCTGCGCGGCCACGGCCAAGAGCGGCTTGCCCTTCGACTCGAAATCGCCCTCGGAATAGCCGACCTTGCCCCAGGGCTGGTACATCAGCCGCAGGTTGTATTGGTACTTGTTGTTGTCGTTGCCCAGACGCGAGGCCGGGTTGCCGTTGAAGATCCCCGCGGCGTATTCGAGCTGACCGCCCAGAAGCTCGCCGTCGAACTGGACGCCGATGTCCCGGCCGCGCGTGAACTCGAAGGAAAGCAGGTCGCGGTCGCAGAACTGCTGCTTGCCCGAGGACGTGATCTCCTGTCGCCCGAAGGGCACCTTGAACTGGCCCACCGTGATCCGGAAGCTCGCGTCCTTCGAAGCGTCCCACGTGAGTAGCGCATCCTCGAGCGGCGTCTGGGTGCTGGCCCCTGGCTCAGGCCCCGCCCACGAGAGCTGCAGCTCGTAGGTCAGCTCCTTCTTCCACACCCAGCCCGTGAGCTCCGTCTTGGCTCGCCGGATCCGAAACGAGCCCTTCGAGTCGCCGGGGTTCGGGGTCCCCAAGAGCTGGATCTCGTCGTCGGGGAAGGTATCGGTCCAACGGAACTGGATCCGGTTCAGCAGCCGGATCGCGCCTTCCTCGCTCTCGAACAGCTTGCGCGGCTTGGGCGTGAGCGGAACCGGCGCCGTCTCGCTGCTCGTCGGTTTCTGTTCCTCCGGCGGAGGCGCGGGAGCGGCCGGCGTGGCCTCGTCTTCCGCAGCCAAAGGCGGCGCCAGCGCGCAGAGAGCGAACGCGGCGCTGAACGCCCGGACTTGCCGGCGCAGAGAGGGACGCATCCAGCCTCCTTGGGGGACAGAGCTCAACTCGCTTTTACACCGCTTCAGGCCCCTTGTCCACGCCTTCGCACCCGTTCCAGGACGGCTCAAGCGCCGCAGCTCAGTAGGCCTTCTCGAGGGTGACACCGGTGTAGTAGTGCTTGAGGATCTGCGCGAAGCTGGCGCCCGCGCGGGCCATGCCGAAGGCTCCGGCCTGGCACAGGCCGACGCCGTGGCCCCATCCCTTGCCAGTGAAGACGAAGCGCCGCACCGAGCCCGTCGCGTCTGTTTCACGATCCATCACGAACAGGCTCTCCTTCAGGCCCAGGCCGCTTCGGACTTCGAGCCCCTTGAGCACGACCTCCTCGCGGTCGCGGCCACCGATGACCGCCAGCTCCAGAATGCGTCCCGAAGTCCCGACCCGACGAGCCTGGACGTCCCGCACCTCGCTGACCGGGCCGTAGCGGCGCACCGCTCGCCCGACCTCGCCGGGGGTCATGCGGACTTGCCACTTGCGCGCGCGTGCATGCGGCGCGCAAACAACGCCGCGCAGGTATGGCCTCGCGCGTTCGCCGGCGAAGATGTTCTCAGCGTCCTCGGTGTGGCCGCCGCAGGCGGAGGTGTAGAGCGCTTTGATGGGCGCGCCGCGATACTCGAGGAGCAGGCCTCGGGTTTCCTCGACGGCCCGGTCAGCGAGGGGATGCTCGCTGGACTTGCCGCGGTAGACCTGGCAGGCCGACGTAGCGCAGAGGTCGTAGGGCCGGCTGGCGGACTCGGCGCGGTGGCTCAGCGCATAGGTCCGGGCGGCCACGGCCTGTGCCTTCACGGCCTCGAGCGCCGGCAAGGCCAGGGAGAACTCGTTCGGCACTACGCCGCGCACGTAGTCCTCGATGTTCACGACATTGACGACGCGCAACGTCTCCGCGGCGGCGCTCACCTCGAGGTATCCGCGGTAGGGCGTGGCATCCGCCGAGAGCGCCTCGGCGGGGCCCGCCGCGGGCGCCACCCTGGCAGCCCGCAGCTCGACCCCGGCCTCGAGCAGTCGCAGCCGTCCGGAGGGCGAGCGCGGCGATGCCTGAATCGAGAAGACTGGGATGTCTTGACGCTGGCTGTCGGCCCGGCCACGGCTGGGCAGGAACGTCGCGCGCGCCAGCTTGTAGCCCGGACCGTCGAGCGCACCGTCAGCGCCGACTGGGAACACGATGACTCCCGCCGGGGCCTCGATGGACACGCGCCATGAGCCGGGAAGGATGCCCACGCGAACCGAGGGCTCAGGGGCCAACACCTCGACGGATGCGCCCCAGGCGCCCTCTCCTCCGGAGGCGACACCGGGGAGCGGCTGCGACGAGGTTGGCCCGAGGCTCCCCGCGCGCGGCACAGACGCGGTCCCGCAGCTCGTTACGAAGTAGCAGGCGATTCCGGCAGCCGCAAGCAGGCCGGCTCCACGCTGGCGCGGCGCCGTCGCGCGGCCCCACAGGCCCCGGCGCGCCTCCGCCGGCAGAGGCTTCGTGCCCTGTCGCATACGACATCCCTTCCGGAGGGAACTGCTGGCCCGGAGGGTTCACGACAGAGAACGGATCGAAAGGTGAACCGGTTTGGAGGGATCCCGATGGTACTACGAATCGAGTAGAGAATCCAGCGGGGATCTCATGAGAGGTTGGCAAGTCGTGGAGCAAGTGGTGCCGGAGGTGGGGGTCGAACCCACACGCCACTTTCGCGGCAGAGGATTTTAAGTCCTCAGCGTCTGCCCGTTCCGCCACTCCGGCAAGGAGCCCTTGAAGACTAGGGTAACGCCATTCGAGGCGAGCGTCTCGTCGGCGCGGAGCCTCCTGTACGAGCAAGGCACCGCCATCACGTGCCACGACTTCAGGCGCTCTTCCCAGTGGAAGGCATCGCCCCTGGGCCGGTCGAGCCTTCGCCGAGAGCCGCTCGGGTGTATGATTGCCTTCTCCCCCCGGAGAGGTGACCGTGGCCGTTCCGAAACAGGGGAAGGGGCCGCGGCTGGCGCGGTTCCACTTTGCCCTCGGCAGGATGTTTGCGTCCTTGAGCGCCCCCGGGTTGGCGGCGCTCGCGCTCCGCGACGCCGTACGGGCCGAGCCGCGGCTCGCTCCCGCCCACTTTGCGCTGGGAGAGGCCCTGGGCCAGGCGGGACGCTGGGGCGAGGCGGCGGCCGCGTACGCGGCGGCGGCCCGGCTGCGTTCCGACGCCGAGTATCAAGGGAACCTGGTCTTCGCCCTGGGGCGCGCCTTTCTCTGGCGAGAGGCTCTGCAGGCCTGCGACCGGTTCGGCGAGTTCCTCTCGGAAGATGCCGAAGTCCTCCTGCTCCGGGGGCTCATCCTGCGTCGCCTGGGCCGGGCGAACGAGTCGATCCTCGCGTTCCGGCGCGCGGTCCAGATCCCTGCGCGGCCGGCGGGCCGGCGCTTCTTTCTCGGCGAGGCCCTCTTCGGCGGCGAGGTCTGGCGCTCTACGGTGGCCGCGCACCTCCAGGCCCGCGGCGTGCCGCAGAAACACCCCTTCGGGAGCCGACTCAACGCCGCGCCGGCGCCAGGCAAACCCATGCCTCAGCCGAAGTGCGTGGCCCCGAGGCGGAATCGTCTAGCCGATCTTGCGCCGGCGCTGCGCCGAGTGGCACGCGCCAGGCTCCGAGCCGCGTGGCGGTCCGGGCAGGAACTCAGACACGAGCTGCGGCACGCCGGCCTGCTGCTGGCCCGCCTTCTCTACCCCGAACCGCACCACACGCTACGCGCGCTGCGGAGCGCGCAGCGCCTGGACGGCGTCCGCTACTTCTCCAGCGCCCGCCCGACAGCCCACAGGTAACCGGCCGGGCCGGCGATCCAGGCCGAGGCCACGGCCCGCGGCGCGCACGCGGCGCCAGGGCGCAGAAGGCCGCTGAGTGTTGAGGATTTCATAACACGGCGTTGCGTTTTCGCGGCGTCCGCCAAGCGTGACGAGCCGACTGCCGGGCGCAGCATGCTGTCGAATCCGCGACTTGCGAGCATCCGCGCCGGCTGGCATCGCTCGTGCTCTTGAGCAGAGACACACGGCGCTCGAGCGGACAGCGGCTTCGGCCGTTTGGCCTCTCTGGCGCCAACCGGGGGCGTCCGGCACGGCTGGAGGGAGTCGGGTCGGGCGTCCCAGGGATCACTAGAGATCGGGGTTACTCATGCCGAGGTCCCACCGCCAAATCCCGGAAGTACGGGCCCACCGCCAAGGCGTACAACGCTCGCTCCACCTGTTCATGCTCGACGACGACCCGTACGTGTTCGAAGACGATGCGACCGACCCGCTGTCCGAGGTTGTGTCGCGGCGTCACGGCCAGGACCGGTTCCTCTGGCTTGCCCGCGACAGCGCACAGGACGACTAGGGTAACGCCATTCGTGCCGCGCGGTCTTCCGCGAAGACCGCGAGCAACGCCTCGTGCAGCGCGCCGTTGGAGGCGAGCGTCTCGTCGGCGCGCAGTGCCAGCGGCGAGCCATCGAAGCGCGTGATGCGGCCACCCGCCTCCTGTACGAGCAAGGCGCCCGCCAGCACGTCCCACGGCTTCAGGCGCTCTTCCCAGAAGCCGTCGATGCGGCCGGCGGCGAGATAGCTGAGATCGAGCGCCGCGGCTCCGTCGCGTCGGATCGCCCGGGCGCGACTCATGAAGCGATTGAAGAGGCGCAGGCTCGAGCTGACGTCGATACGGAAGTCGTAGGGAAAGCCGGTCGTGAGCAGCGCGCTCAGCAGTTCGGAGGACGCGGATACTCGCAGCCGCCGCCCGTTGAGGTGCGCACCGCCGCCGCGCTCGGCCGTGAACAGCTCGTCCTTGATCGGATCGTAGACGGCGCCGGCCACGAGTTCGCCATCCACCGCGAGCGCAATCGAAGTACAGAAAAACGGGTAGCCGTGGGCAAAATTCGTGGTGCCGTCGAGCGGGTCGATGAACCACACGAAGCGCGATCCGGTGCGTTCGATGAAGGTCTCCTCGGTCACGAAGTCGTGATCCGGAAAGCGCGCGCGAATCGTCGCCAGGATCGCGTCCTCGGAAGCCCGGTCCACATCCGTCACGAGGTCGATCTCCCCCTTGTGCCAGATCTCGAGCTTCGCCCCGTATTTCGCCCTCTGGATGGCGCCCGCACGCAGCGCCGCCTCGGTTGCGACCGCCAGGTACCGCCAACTCAAGGATTGCTCCGCATGGAAGCCCGATTGTAGGATGCCGCGAGCGCATGGAGAAACCCACGAACCCGCGCGGAGAAGTGCTTCCGGTGCGGGGCGCAATCTTGCTTTTCGCGCTCGCCGCGGCTCTCCTGCTCTTGCGCCTGGGCTCCGTACCGCTGCTCGGCCCGGATGAACCGCGCTACGCACGGGTCGCGGTCGAGATGTACCGCTCGGGCGACTTTGTGACACCGACCCTCCAGGGCCAGCCGTGGCTCGAGAAGCCTCCGCTCTACTACTGGCTCGCCTCGGCTGCCTTCCGGATCTTCGGCGAGACGGAGACTGCAGCCCGCCTGCCGGCGGTGGCCGCGGGCCTGCTGCTCGTCGGCACGACCGCGATGCTGGGCGCCCGCCTCTACGGCGCCGCCGCCGGTTTGCATGCCGGGTTGATCCTGGCGACCTCGCTGCTGGCCTTTGCCTATGCCCGGGCCGCGACGATGGACATGCTGGTGGCCGCGCCGATCACGGTCGCGATCGGTCTGCTCGCCCTCGGGCTGTTCGGAATCGCGGGCAGGCTCGCGATCCCGGTCGCCTGGGCGGCAATCGGCTTCGCCTGCCTGGCCAAAGGCCCGCTCGGTTTGCTGCTGCCCGGGCTCGTCGTCATCGGCTACGCGGCGGCGACTCGATCCTGGGAGCCGCTGCGACGCCTCCTCTCGCCGGCGGGCTTGATCCTCTTCGCCCTGGTCGCCGGACCCTGGTACGCGCTCATCCTGGTTTCCCAGGGACACCATTTTCTCGCCGTCTTCCTCCTGAATCACAACCTTCAGCGCTTCACGTCGACGATCCACAACCACCCGGGACCGATCCTCTATTACGTGCCGCTGCTGTTGGGCGGCCTCTTCCCGTGGTCGGGACTGCTGCTCGCGGGCCTGAGCTGCGCTCGCCCGCGGACGTCCCGAGTGGATCTGTTCGTGATGCTGTGGCTCCTGCTACCGCTCCTGTTCTTCTCGACGGCCGGCTCGAAGCTGCCGGGTTACATCCTGCCTTGCCTGGCGCCCCTGGCACTGCTGATGGGACGCGCCGCGGCCGCGATGACGGAGGGCGTGTCGCTCCCCTTCTGGGCGGGGCCTCGCGCGGCCGCGCTCGTGGGCATAGCACTCGGCGCCCTCGTGGCGACGACACCGGCCCTGTTGCTCCGAATCCAGGAAACCGCATGGCCGCAGACGCTGCCGCTCGGTCTCTGGGCGCTGATCGCGACGTTCGCGGCCTCGCGGGCCTGGAAGCAAAGTCCCCGGAGCGCGCTTGCGCTGCTGCGCGTCGGCGGCGCCGGCCTGCTGCTGCTGCTCGCGCTCGCCGCGCCGCCCATCCTGGCACGCCAGCAGTCCGGGCGGGATCTGTTCCTGCCCGCGGCCCACCGCGAGGTTCTCGCCTGGGGCGCATGGCGCACGGCCTGGATGTCGGGCTACTTCTACAACGATGGCAAGGTGCGGGAGGTCGCCGATCTCTCAAAGATCCACGCGGCCGCGAGCAGCGGCCCGGCGCTGGTTCTGTGCGGCCCGTCCGAACGCCGCCAACTGGAAGCGAGCCCGGCCTTCACGACCCTCACGCTTGCCGAAGGCCCGAAGCAGAACGCGCTGCTGCGCGTTAGCCTGCGCTGAGCAGAGCTAGGAAGCTCGGGGGGGTACCGACACATGTCACCCCCCCGCGCGCGAAGCGCTCCCCCCCACGCCGCTCCGCGCCCGAGTGAATCGGGCGCTCCGCTACAGCTTCTTCAGCATCCTGACGACGGTGCCGCCGCCTTTGGGGAAGGCATAGCTGACGTCGTCCATGAACTGATTCATGAAGAAGATGCCGCGACCGTCGGCCTTGAGCAGGTTCTCGGGCGCGACCGGGTTCGGCACGCTGGCCGGGTCGAAGCCCGTGCCGTGATCGCGAATCGCGACCTCGAGCGCGGCCGGATGCAGCGTGAACTCGACCTCGACGCGCTTCGTCGCGTCCATGCCATTGCCGTGCTTGATCGCGTTCGCCGCCGATTCGCGCACCGCGACGCTCATGTAGTGCGCGGCTTCCTCGTCGAAACCGATGATCGCCGTGAGCTGGGCCAGGACCGTCTGGACAACGTCCAGCATGTCGAAGCGGCTGGCGATGTCGAGCTTGACCGTCCGGGTCTCCGGAGGCGTCATGGTTGGAGGCGGCGGAACCGTAGCATGCGCTCTACGAGCGGTCAAGATCAGGCTCCTCTACGATTTGCGCGCGAGCGATGGTAGCCTCGCGGCGTGCGCCTCGCCCCCGCTGCCCAAGTCCGCGGTCGCTTCAGGCTGCCCGGGGACAAGTCGCTGTGCCACCGCTTGGCGATCCTCGGCGCGCTCGCCGAAGGCGAGACACGCCTTTCGAACTTCGCCTCTGCCGCCGACTGCGCTTCGACGCTCGGCTGCCTCCGAGCCCTCGGAGTCTCGATCGACCAAAGCGGCGCCTCGGTCCAGATCCAGGGCCGGGGCTTCGCGGGGCTCACGGCCCCGCGTGCGGAACTCGACGCGGGCAACTCCGGCTCGACGCTGCGGATGCTGGCTGGCGTCCTGGCCGGCCGGCCATTCCATTCGACGCTGACCGGCGACGCGTCGCTGCGGGGCCGGCCTGTCGAACGCGTCGCCGCTCCGCTGCGGGCGATGGGCGCGCGGCTCACGAGCACGGGCGGCCGACCGCCGCTCAACATCGAGGGGGCGAGCCTCACGAGCCTCACCTGGGATCTGCCGGTCGCGAGCGCCCAGCTCAAGACCGCGATCCTGCTGGCGGGGCTGCAGGCCGCAGGGCAGACCACGGTGCGCGAGCCGGCCCCGAGCCGCGATCACACCGAACGGCTGCTGCCACTCTTTGGCGCTCCGGTCGAGCGCACCGGGCTCACTGCCTCGATACGGGGCGGTGCGAGGTTGCGTCCCGTGCAAATCGCCGTTGCAGGCGACGTTTCGAGCGCGGCCTTCCTGGTTGTGGCCGCGATCACACGGCCCCGGTCCGAGATCCGTCTCGACGGCGTCTCGCTCAACCCCAGCCGGACCGCCTTCATCGAGGTGCTGCGCCGCATGGGCGCCGACATCGAGGTCGAGAGTGCGGGCGGCGAAGCGGAGCCCATCGGCACGATCATCGCC
Organism: uncultured Acidobacteriota bacterium; assembly: GCA_964442185.1. Lineage (GTDB taxonomy): Bacteria > Acidobacteriota > Vicinamibacteria > Fen-336 > Fen-336 > CADEEV01. The sequence goes on along the minus strand of CAYTWT010000092.1, from coordinate 1,909 downwards.
CGATCCTCGCACCTTCACGGCGTCGACGTGGCCGCGGAGAGCGTCCCGGCGTTGATCGATGAGCTGCCCGTCCTGGCGGTGGCCGCGGCCTTCGCCGAGGGCCGCTTCACGGTCGCGGGCGCCGCCGAACTCCGGGTCAAGGAGAGCGACCGCATCGCTGCGCTCGCCGAAGGCCTGCGTGCCATGGGCGTCCGTCTCGAGGAGCGACCCGATGGCCTGGCGATCGAGGGCGGCCGGCCGCTGCACGGCGCCGCAGTCCGCTCGCACGGCGATCACCGCATCGCGATGTCGCTGGCAATCGCCGCACTCGGCGCCGAGGGTGCTACCGAACTGGCAGACGCGGAGTGCGTCTCGGTCTCCTTTCCGGAGTTCTTCGAGCTGCTCGCGCAAGCATGCCGGTAGAACGCGTCGTGCTCGTGGGCTTCATGGGTTCGGGCAAGACCACGGTGGGCCAGGTCGTCGCGAAGCGCCTGGGTTGGCGCTTCCTCGACCTCGACGATTGGATCGAGACGCAGGCGGGCAGGAGCGTGGCGCGGATCTTCGACGAGGACGGCGAGCGGCGCTTTCGCGAGCTCGAGCGTCTCGCCGCCCGCGAGGTGCAGGGCCTTCGGGACTACGTGATCGCCACCGGCGGTGGCGCCTTTGCGGAACCCGAGACACGCATGGCGCTCTCGGCGGGCGCCGTGACCGTCTGGCTGCGCTGCGATCCGGAGACGCTGCTGGCCAGGATTCCTGCCGACGGCTCTCGACCGCTGGCGCGAAAGCGTGAGACAATCCGGGGTCTTCTGGACGCTCGGGAATCCTCCTACCGGATGGCCGACCGTATCGTGGACGCGACGGGTGGGCCCGCAGTGGTCGCCGAGCGGGTCGTCGAAGCAGTGCTGCCGGACCGGGCGGGGTCGTAACAACGAGGGCCGATGAAGTATCTGATCCTGTCCGATATCCACTCCAACCAGGAGGCGCTCTCCGCGGTCCTCTGCCACGTGCGGCGCAAGCACTGCGACAAGGTCGTGTTCCTGGGCGACCTGGTCGGCTACGGCGCCAACCCGAACCAGGCGGTCGACATGCTGCGCGCGCAGCGTCCGCTCGCGGCGATCCGCGGCAACCACGACAAGGTCTGCTCCGGGATCGAAAACGGCGAGCTCTTCAACCGCATCGCACTCGAGGCGGCGATGTGGACGCGGCGCAAGCTCACACGCTCGAACCTGCATTGGCTCAAGTCCCTGCCCCAGGGGCCGATGCTCGTGGACGGCGCCCTCGCCATCTCGCACGGCACCCCGATCGACGAGGACGCCTACATCTTTGGCGAGATCGAGGCGCTGAACGTGTTCCGGCAGACCGAGTACCCGCTCTGCTTCTTCGGCCACTCGCATTTTCCGGTGATCTTCGCGCTCTCGAGCGACGCGATCACGACGATCCTGACCGTGGCCCCGAGCTTCCGCTTCAAGCTGCAAGAAGGCGTGCGCTACCTGATCAACCCGGGCTCGATCGGTCAGCCGCGCGACGGCAACCCGCTCGCTTCCTATGCGATCTACGACAGCGACTCCAAGGTCGTCACGATCAACCGCATCGAGTACCGCGTGGCTCAGACCCAGGAAAAGATCCTCAAGGCGGGTCTGCCCCGCCCGCTCGCCGACCGCCTCGCGCTGGGTCGCTAGGAGGACAAGGCCTAGGAAGGATCGGGGGGTACGGAACCAGGCACCCCCCGCGCCCTTCGGGCTCCCCCCAGCCGCTCCGCGCCAGAGTAAATCCGGCGCTCCGCTGCTCAGGCCTTCGCCAGCAGACCCGCGACGTCGGACGGATGCCTGGAGACCGCCCACGACCAACGCCCGAAACCGCCGTGCTCGTTCACGGCCCTCACCCACTCGTCGAGGAACTTGCGCTTCGTCTGGTGATGCGCCGCGTCCTG
>CAYTWT010000091.1:0-8864 GCA_964442185.1 uncultured Acidobacteriota bacterium | reverse complement strand
GAAGGACCAGTGGGGGAGATGGAGTAGCTCGAACCGCCCGGCCAGGCTTTCGGTGAGTCCCTGGGCCACCAGAAGCGGGGCCGAGCCGAGCAGCACAACTTTCAGAGGGCGTCGTGAGTGGGAGTCCTCGTCCCACAGCCGCTTCACGGCCTCGGACCAGTTCAGGATTTTCTGGATCTCATCCAGGACGAGGACGGCGCCCCCGTTTCCCGAGGACTCCAGGCGGGCCGCGTGCCATTGCTGGTTGAGCCAGTCGGCCCCCCGCAGTGTCGGTTCGTCCGCGCTGGCGTAGCGCACCGGTCGTCCCGAAGCCTCGTTGGCCTGTTGCACCAGGGTGGTCTTGCCCACCTGCCGCGCCCCCGCCACCACCTGGATGAAGCGTCGGGGTTCGGCGAGCCGCCGGGCGAGCTCCGCGGCCTGGATGCGCCGGAAGGGCTTTCCCGCTTTGCTCATGATGCTGAGTATTTTTACTCAATACGGTGAGCAACGCAAAAATGAGTCCGGTGGCGCGGCGGACGCTTACTGCTTCATCAGGCCGGTCACGGTGGGGTGGCCGTTCCGGATACAGGACTGCGGTTCTTGCGGACCGGAATGGCCGACTCCAGCTCCACCCCATAGAGCTTCGCACCGCTCAAGTCGTGGAGCGAGGCGCTCAACACTCGGGTTCGGCCGTCGATGTGGATCCGTCCGTGGAACTGAAGACCTTCGCTCGGCGGGCGGTTGGGCTTCATTCCTTCGGGGACCGCGCAGAAACGCACTTCGGGCCCAAAGGTGGGGTCGAGCGCCGGCGGGCTGAAGGTGCCGGCGTGTAAAGGGCCGGCCACGAACTCCCAGAACGGATCGAAGTCGGCGAACTGCGCGTGGCGCGGGTCGAAGTGGTGGGCCGCCGCGTAGTGCACGTCCGCGGTGATCCAGACGAGATTCTTGACGCGGGCCTTGCGCAGGGCGGCCAGGAGATGGGCGACCTCCAGCTCGCGACCGCGGGGCGGCCCGTCCCCGTTCGCGACCGCCTCGAAGGCCGCGGGTCCGTCCTTGACCACGAGGCCGATCGGCTTGTCGCTCGCGATCACCTTCCAGGTGGCGCGAGACGCCGCGAGCTCGGTCACGAGCCAGGCCAGCTGGGCGGCGCCCAGGAACGCCGACTCTTCGGTCATCGTGGCCTGTACGTTCGCGGTGTTCGGACCGCGGTACGAGCGCATGTCGAGCACGAACACGTCGAGGTTCGGCCCGTAGGCGATCTTGCGGTACACCCGCTCGCGGTCCCCGGCGGGCAGTCGGATCGGCGTGTACTCGAGGAAGGCCTTCTTCGCCCGGGCGGCCAGGAGCGCCACGCTCTTCACCTGGTAGCGGGGATCCTCGATGACCTGGGTGGGGAACCAGTTGTTCCGCACCTCGTGGTCGTCCCACTGTGCGACCACCGGTACCTCTGCGTTGAAGCGGCGCAGGTTCTCGTCCCCGAGGTTGTAGAGGAAGTTGCCGCGGAACTCGTCCTGGGTCTCCGCGACCTTGGCCTTCGCGGGAGTGACGCGGTTCTTCCACACCGAGCCGTCGTCGAGCTTCACCTCGGGGACAAGAGGGTTGTCCGCGTAGATCGCGTCCCCGCTGTGGACGAAGAAGTCGGGCTCCGCGCGCCGCATGGTCTCGAACATTCGCAGCCCGCCCCACTCGGGGTTGATCCCCCATCCCTGGCCCACGACGTCGCCGCCCCACACGAAGCTCGTATCCCGCGAGGCGAGCGGCGGAGTGAGGAAGCTCCCGGTCGCGGGCTGGCTCCAGGTCCGCAGGTCGGTGAGGTCCTGGAAGAGGGCCCGGTAGAAGAGGCGCTGGCCCGCGGGCAACCCGTCGAGATCGACGCGCGCCGTGAAATCGGAATCCTCGAGCGCGGCCGGGCCCACGACGCGCATCGGATCGCGGAACGCCTCCGTGGTCGCGTACTCCACGACGAGCCGCGAAGGCCGATCGGTCCGGCTCCAGACCAGGGCCCGTCCGCCGGTCACGTCGCCCACCGAGGCTCCCCACTCCGTCGACGGGCGTGCCGCATCCGCCACCACGAGGGCGGCGCTGCGGCCAGGCGCGATCATGGGGACGGCCGCCGCGGCGAGGGCGCGGCGCAACAAGTCTCGACGCTTCATTCCGCACCCCCGGTCTACGGCCGGCGGGCCGAGGTTAGCCCAGAAACCTCGTGGGAGGCGAGTCGATCACTCGCCGCGGTGGGATCGGTCCTCGACGGAGCGGAGGGGTTCATCGTAAGGCCCGGCGTTTAATCCTCTTCATTTCTGTTAAATCCGGTCGCCCGCGCGAGCAGAACCCGGCCATCCCCGACGGCGTGATCGCCATCCTGCGCAAGGCGCTGCAGCGCGATCCGTCCCAGCGCTACTCGAGCGCGGGCGAGATGGGCCAGGCCTGCGAGCACCACCTCTACGACGAGGGCTACGGCCCGACCAATCTGGCGCTGAAGCGCTACCTGATGGCGCTGTTCCCGGCCGACGCCCAAACCAGCGAAGACGTGCCGTCGCTCTCGGCGGACCTGATCCCGGTCGACGAGGCGCCCAAGGAGAACCCGGCCGACCTCACCCCGATTGCGCCGATCCTGCGGCCCACGCGCCCGGTCCGCCCGCCGGCCGGCCGCGCTAGCCGGGCGCGGCCATACTGGCTCTCGCTAGAAGCGGATCCCGCGCCCGAGGACGAGGACGAGAAACGCAAACGTCACGACGCCGGCCGCCAGCCAGCCTCGATGGCGCGACAGCGCGGGCGCTTCGTCGGGCGTGGCCGGTCGCGGTCCGGGGATCCACTCGGGCAGCCACACGAGCCAGGCGCATCCGCCCAGGTGCGCGAGAGCGGTCGTGACGATGAAGACAGGCCCGTACGGGTTGAACGCCGCGGCCAACATGAAGACCACTGCCGAGAACACGTAGGGCGTCCAGACCAGGCGTCTCGCCCGCGGCTTGCGATCCACCGGCGCGCGGCCCAGGAGCGGTTCGATGCTCCGGACGCCCACGAGGATCGTCAGGCCCGACAAGACGAGGCCCAGAGCCGTCAGACCCGCCTTCCACGCGGCCACCGGCTGCAAGCCCTGCAGGAATTCCTTCCAGTCCCCGAAGCCCGCCAGCGGCGACACCATGAGATAGCCGCCCGCGGGGAATAGGTTCAGCAGCGCCAGGATCCAAACGAAGAAGATGGTGTGGGGTCGCGCGGGGCGGGCGAAGCGAAGCCACGCGAGAGCGGCACACCCGGCGATCAGGTTCGCGATCGTGCCGCCAGCAGCCTGGAAGCGCCCACCCCAGGCCGAGACGCCGATCTCGTCCCACTCGAACCAGGCCGAAGACAGTCCCAGCGGCCGGCCGCCCACCAGGAGACAAGCCCCGCCGTGGCCGAGCCCCTCGTGCGTGAGGTTGGCCAGGCACGACGCCACCAGGCCGATGGCGGCGACGGTCGGCAGGTCGATCCGTGATCGTTCCATGCGCGCATAGTATGCGCCACGCTCGAAGCGCCTTACCGGCTTACTTCGCGCTTGTCGAGGTGCCGATGTCACTGTCGCGATCTGCATCCCTCTGGACCGTGCTGGGCGTTCGCGCTGGGCGCGGGCTGCTCTGACGGACCGCCTGGCAAGCCTGTCCGGCGGACCAAGGAGCGCGCCGTCATCATGGGCTTCGACGGCATGGACCCCACGCTGGCCCGCAAGTTCATGGACGAGGGCAAGCTGCCCAACCTCAAGAAGCTGGCTGACTCCGGCACCTTCGCCAAGCTGGAGACGACCCAGCCGTCCGAGTCCCCCGTCGCCAGGGCCAGCTTCGCGACGGGCGTGAACCCGGGCAAGCACAACATCTACGATTTCCTGGTCCGCGACTTCGACACCTACATGCCGGACCTGGGCGGCGTGAGCGCGAGCCGCCGCGGTTCCTGTGGGGCTCGGGATCAACTCGAGCACGTTGCGCGGCCGCATGCGCAAGCACGGGATCAGGCGGCCCGGGAGCCGGCCGATCCCGCCGTCGTCGTGAGGCTCTAGCGGCGCCGGCCCCCTCCGGAGGGCCGGCTGCGCGGCGCGGAGCGCTGCTGCGGGCGGCTTTGGGGCGCCTGGCGGGACGCCGTCTCGCGCTGGCGGCCGTGCTGCCGCGCCTGGTAGTCGCGCTGGACCGAGCTGCGGTCCACCTGCTGCGCGCGCTGTTGCACGGCGCTGCGGTCAACCTGCTGCGCGCGATCCCGCGCGGCGCCGCGATCGACGGTCTTCGCCTTCTCGCGCGCCGCGTCCCGGTCGACGTTCTGCCACTGGTTGCCGTCGCGCGCCTGCCAGCCGTCCTTCGTCTTGCGCGCGATGTTGCCGTCGCGGTCCGCGAGCACGTTGTTGTCGAGGCCCTTGGCCTTGCCGCGCGACTGGACGCTCGTCGGCACGTTGCGCTGCACCGCAGCGCGGTCTGCGTTCCGGGTGCGGTTCTCCGCCCGGTTGTAGATGTTGTCGCGGCGCAGGTTCTGGGTGTTGACCCGCGGGTTGTTGCGGATGTTGTTGGCGATGCGCGTGCGATTGCCGAAGTTGACGTTGTTGCCGATGTTGATGCTGCCGACGTTGATCTGGTTGTTTCCGCCGCGATACCCGCCCCAGCCCGGGCGATAGCCGCCGTAAAGGCCCCCGCAGCCGCCCCAGGGACGATAGCCGCCGCCCCAGCCGCCGCCCCAGCTCATCCCGAAGTGCATGAAGCCGACGTTCCAGCTCGCGCCGAAGTTCCAGCCGGTCCAGGGGTTGTATCCGACGTGGAGGCCGAACGTCGAGGGCCGCGGGTAGTAGGCCGAGCCGTAGTAGGGCGGGTAGTAGTACCCCGTGCCGTAAACGGGCACGCCGTAGTACGGGAACGACCAGCGGTAGCCGGGCGTGTAGCCCATGTAGACGACCTCGGGGGTCGAGTCGTACACGTGAACTTGGGTCACGTTATAGACGGGGGCGCTCGGCGGGATCTTCGAGATCTCGGCTTCGGGCACCTCGTCCGCCACCGACCACGGCCCCTTCGGGCTCCCAGAGACGAACCAGACGCCGTTGTCGACCGCGTAGTACTTCGAGCCGACCTGCAGGACCTGGCCCCCGGTGTTCTCCGCGTACGCGACGCTCGTGCCCGGGATCTTCTGGAACTTCGGCTCGCCGTCGTATTCGGCCTCGTACTTCGCCTCGCTCCTCTTGATCGCCGTGGTCTGGGGGATCTCGGCGTCGAGCACTGCGTCCTCGGCCTCCTCCGTCCCCGCCACGGAAACGCGCACGCCGGCGAGGTCGGAGCCCGGCGGGATCTTCTTGAAGGCCTCGGGGAGCTGGTCGGGGCGCACGAAGGCCCAGGTCCCGCTCGCTCCGGCCGAGACGTACCAGCGGCCGGAGAGCAGGATGAAGACCTTCTGCGTCGCGAGCTCGCGCACCCACGGGGTCTCGGTGTTCTCGACGTAGAGCAGCGCTCCGTCGGCGAGGGACTTCCACTTCGGCTCGCCATCGCTGACGATGATCTCGGTGGGCTCGGTGGCCACCACGATCTTCGGAGGCTTGGCAGGCACGGGTGAGTCGGACTCGTCCTTCGGGAGCATCTGCACGAGATCGGCCGGAAGCTGGGAGATCGGCTGCCACGGGCCGAGCGGGTCCTTCGCCGTGTAGTAGAGCTTCCCGCTCGTCAGGTAGCAGGCCTTCGAGCGCTTGTCGCGGACGACCAGCAGCGGGGTGTTGAGCGCCCGCTCGTAGTCGCTCTTCTCCACCGCGCTCATGCGTGGCGGGCCGTCGTAGAGCAGCAGGACCGCCAGCTCCGTCTCGAAAGAGATCTTGGGCGGGTCGTTCCTGAGCTCGGCCAGGCTCTTCTGCTCGCGCTCGGCGTTCGCGAGGCTCGCGGAGAGCCGTTCCATCGAGGTCGGCAGCCCCTCGGCGGGCACCGCCCCTTCCACCACCTGGGTGAAGCGTGCCTCGTCCTCGGGCTTGACCCCCGGCCAGCGAGCCTTGGTCACCTTGATGTCACGCACGGTCGCCGTACCCGCCTCTTCGTCCGTGTCGAGGCGGGCCGTGAACCAGAACGCGCCGAAGATGGGCTCGCTCTTGCCCTTGAGCTTGAGGGCCATGGCCGCGCGGCCGCTGATCACGTTGCCCTTCAGGCTTTCCGGCTGCGGCTGATACACGATGACCGTGCCCTCGGTGGCCTGGATCTCCCGGGGAAAGCCTGTCTCCTGCGCCCGGGCAGACGGGCTCAAGGCGAAGGATGAGAGCAAGACGAGAGACACCACGAGCGGCATCCAGCTGCGGGACCTGGTCTTCATTGTCTTCACCTCTATGGCTCCCATCGCGCTCGTCCTCTCGGTCAGGCGGGTGGTTGGTTGGTCCTTCACTTCGAGGGCGTGCCCCGATCGACCGTGGCCGTGGACTTTCTCGTGATCGGGAAGCGGCGGCCCTCGAAGACCGTGCCCCAGATCGGCACGTCCTTGAGCGCCATGGGCGCAACCGCCAGGGGGTCCTGCTCGAGCACGGTGAAGTTCGCGATCTTGCCGGGGGCAATGCTGCCGAGCTCGCCTTCCTTCTGCCACGAGTATGCGGCTTCGATGGTCACGGCACGCAGCGCGTCAAGGACGCCGATGCGTTGTTCGGGTGCGGCGACGCGACCGGACGGGGTGACGCGGTTGACGGCGCACCACGCCAGGTAGAGCGGGTCGCTGGCCGCCATCGGCAGGTCTGACTGGAACGAGAGCGGGATGTGGCGCTTCAGCGCCGAGCCCGAGCGGACTATGAGGTCGGCGCGCTTTGGGCCCAGGCCCACTTCGCCGAACTTGTCGGCGAAGCCGACGGTGTAGTACGGGTTCGCGCTGACGATCGCCCCGAGCCGGGCGATGCGGGCGATCTGCTCCTCGGTCGAGTTGGCGAAATGCACGATCACCGTGCGATGGTCGGCGCGCGGGTTCTCGGCCATCCGGCGCTCCAGGATGCCCAGCAGGACTTCGAGTCCAAGGTCGCCGTTGACATGGATGTGGAGCTGGTAGCCGGCGTCCCAATAGGCTTTGGTCCGCTCTTCGAGGTTCTGCGGTGTGGTCATCCACTCGCCGTGGTGGGACGGGTCGGGCTTGCCGTCCGCGCCGAGGTAGCCGTCCTTCATCTGCATGAGCTGCGAGATGATCGCGCCGTCGGTGAAGAGCTTGATCTGCTTCGGTAGGAACGCGACCTTGCCGTCCCGGTGCGCGTTCGCGAGCCTTTCCCCATCGGCCAGCGCCTCCGCGGCGGGCACGCCCTTGTCGATGTACCCGCGACCGTCCACGAAGAAGTAGCTGTAGAACGGGGTGTCCTCCGCGGCGAGGATCTGCTCGTAGAGCTTCCAGAGGTCCGGGGTGACGAGCGCGCCGGGCTCGTTGTAGGCGGTGACGCCCTTGGAGTGCACGTAGGCGACCATCTGCTTCAGGCCGAACGCGAACCGCTGGGGGGTGGCGAAGACCTTGAGCAAGGGCTCCAGGATGAGGTTCATCCCGGTTTCCCACCAGTGGCCTTCCGCCCAGGTCATCATCTTGCTGGCATCGCCCTTGCCCTGCATGGACTCCTCCGTGAGTCCGAGAGCCTTGACGGCGGCGGTGTTCAGGAAGAATTCATGGGTCGAACGCTGCCACACCATGATGGGCCGAGTGGCGCTGATGGCGTCGAGCATCGAGCGATCCAGCTTCCCGTGCCACAGCTTGTGATAGCCCCAGCTGAAGAGCCACTCGTTCTTGTCCTTCATCGCGGCTTCCGCGGCCTTCAGCATCGCCAGGTACTCCGCGGGCGTGGCGGCGGCCTTGAACGTCCAGTCCGGCATCGCCCAGTCCTCCGGCGCGATCACCTCCGTCGAGAGCGTGAGCGCACCGAGGATCGGATGCAGATGCTGGTCGATGAACCCGGGAAGCACCACCTTGGCCGCGAACGTCTCGTCCACGACGTACTTCGTGCTCGAAAGCGCAGCCTTGACCTCCGCGACCGAGCCCACGGCGACGATGCGCTTGCCCGAGACCGCGACGGCGGTCGCTTCCGGGTTGCCGCGTTCCATCGTGAGGACCTTCTTCGCGACGAAGATCGTCACGGGGGAGTCAGGCTGGCGGGCCAGGCCCTTGGCGATGCTCGTGTTGATCTCGCCTTGAGCCGAGGCGAGAGTCGCCGAACTGAAAAGGGCCAGCCCGCACAGCAGCGGGAGCGTGGACTTGAGTCTGGTCGGTCTCATGGAATTCCCTTTTTGCGGGCCTGCGTCGTTTTCAGAGACCTAGGTCAGCGAACCGGCGCCGTGTAGATCGTCTTGCCTTCCTTGATCGTCTCCACGACCTTGATGTCCTTGATCGTCATGGGATCCACCTTGAGCGGGTTCTTGTCGAGGATCACGAGATCCGCGAGCTTGCCGATCTCCAGCGTGCCCTTGGACCGCTCTTCCCCATACTGGTAGGCGGCGTTGATGGTGATCGCCTTGAGCGCTTCGAGAGGCGTGATGCGCTGGTCCGGTCCGATGACGACGTTGCCGCGAGACAGCCGCGTGACGGCTGACCACATCACGAACATCTGATCCAGCGGCGTGACGACGAAGTCCGTGTGGTTGGTGGGGCGCAGGCCCTTGTCGATGGCGGCCCGCATCGGGCTCAGGAAGAAGGCCTGTTTCTCGCCGCGCTGCAGGACGTGCGCGTCTCCGAAGTAGAACGTGTGCTCGGTGAAGAACGATGGCGTCATCGAGTACGCCTTGAACTTGTCCAACTGGTCCGGTCGAACGAATTGGGAGTGGATGATGGTGACGTGCCGGGACTTGGAAACATCCCCCGCCGCGGCGTACTCGTGGGCTCTCAAGAGCAAGTCGATCGCGGCGTCGCCGTTGGCGTGCATGTTCAGGGGCAGTCCGAGGTCATACACCTTCTTCACG
>CAYTWT010000090.1:0-1900 GCA_964442185.1 uncultured Acidobacteriota bacterium | reverse complement strand
GGACTGATGTTCCAGGGCCGGTCCTGGTCAGCGGACGGGTCCCGGCTGGCGGGTAACGGCCAGCGAAGCGACGGCTCGTTTGGTGGAGTGTTCGTGCACGAGTTGGGTACTGGGTCCTATGAGAAGGTGGCCGATGTCGGTATCGCCCCGGTCTGGTTGAGCGACGGCCGCCGCCTGCTCTATGCCACTCCTGAAGGCTCCCTCGCGCTACTCGACATCCCGTCACGCCAGTCGCGTGAGCTGCTTCCGCCCGGGACCCTGGCACTGGCGTTTCCGCTGTGCTGCAGCGTTTCAAAGGACGACCGCTGGATCAGCTTTCAGCACGACACGGCCGAAGGGGACGTCTGGCTGATGACCCTCGAGTGACGCGGCGGCGCTCAAGACAAACCGAGGGCACCGATCTCCCCGTTCGGACCTGATGTCCGCGAGCGACTTCGACGGAATCATTCTCGGCGCCGGCCACAACAGCCTCGTCCTGCAGGCTTATTTGGGCACGGCCGGGCTGCGCGTGCTGTGCCTCGAGCGCAGAGAAGTGGCGGGCGGCGGCCTCGCAACGATCGAGGATCCGCGCTTCCCCGGCTTTCGCCACAACGTCCATTCCTTCTTCCACCGCGCCATTCGGCAGGCCCCCTGGTACGCGGACCTCGAACTCGAACGACACGGGGCGAGCTACATCGAGCCCGAGCTCAACGTTGCGCTCATCTTGAGAAGCGGCGAGGCGCTCGAGTGGTGGTGCGACTTCGACAAGACGGTCGCCTCCTTCGAGACCTTCAGTCGCCGCGATGCGGCCCAGTTGCGGCGCTGGCAGGAGGCCTTCCTCCCGATTCTCGAAAAGATCCTCGTCCCGGAGAGTCGCACGCCACCGCTGCCTCCCGAGAGCCGCCGCGTCCTTCTCGAACGCAGCGCAGAAGGGCGACTGCTTCTCGAGACGAGCGTCCTCTCGCCGCTCCAGTTCGTGGAGCGCGAGTTCGAGCACCCCGTGGTGCGGGCGGGACTGCTCTTCTTCAACGGGCTGCGCGAGGTGGACCTGCGCTGCCCCGGCTTCGGCCACCACATCCCCATGCTCCTGGCCTCGCCCGGCAAGGCCCAGATGTGCGTGGGCGGGTCGGCGGCGCTGGCCCGCGCGCTCGTGTCCGCCGTCGAGGAGGCGGGAGGCGTCGTCCGCCTGGGAGTCGAGCCGACGCGGATCCTCGTCGAGAAGGGTCGAGCCGTGGGCGTCGAGCTGCGGGGCGGCGAGACCGTTCGCGCGCGGGCTTTCGTCGTGTCGGGCCTAAACCCTCAACAAACCTTTCTGGAACTCCTCGCGGAAGGAGACCTCCCGGCCGAGTGGCGCGAGCGCGCTGCCAGCTTTCGCTACAACCTCATCGCCCCGCTTTTCGCGGTAAACGCCTGCCTCGACGAACCTCCCTGCTATCGTGCAGCGGAGAGGAACCCGCAGCTCCAGAAGGCTTTCATGGTGATCCTGGGCCTGGAGCATTTCGCGCAGCACTCTGAGATCGTGCGCCACCACGAGGCGGGCACGATTCCGCCAACAGCGATGTGGGGCGCCTGCCCTACGCGGTTCGACCCCTCGCAGGCCCCGCCGCAGAAGCACACCGCGTTCCTGTGGGAGAAGCTGCCCTACCGGCTCCGGGGCGACCCGGCCAACTGGGACGCCGCGCGCGATCCCCATGCCCGGGAGCTGCTCCGGGTGTGGGCCGAGTACGCGCCGAACATGCCGGACGTCGTTCGCGGTTGGTTCGCCCGCAGTCCCCTGGATACCGAGCGCCAGCTCGTGAACATGCGCGAGGGCGATCTGCTCGTCGGCGCCTTCAGCCACGGTCAGATCGGGTACGACCGTCCGTTCCCCGGGGCCGGCCACTACCGCGGGCCCATGAAGGGTCTCTACCTTTGCGGATCC
>CAYTWT010000089.1:0-24684 GCA_964442185.1 uncultured Acidobacteriota bacterium | reverse complement strand
GTCGCGCTCACCAGGCTTCGGCCGCGGAAGGCGAGCAGATCGCCTTCGCGGAAACGTTCGCGCACGTCCCGATACGGCCTAACCTCGCGGACCGCCGAGCGGCCGGGCGCGCTCGTCAGGGCTGGCCGGCACCCGGCGGCGGCGGAGCGATCACAGGCTCTGGCACGCGGTTCTTCACCGGCGGGATCGACCGAAGGTAGGCGAAGATCGCCTTCAAGTCGTCCTCGGTATAGCTCTTCAGCGACTCGACCGGCATGGGTGGCAGGATCGGCCTGGAGGCGCCCATGTGGCGTCCCGTCTTCATCGCCTTCACGAACATCTCTTCGGTCCAGATGCCCAGGCCCGTGTTCTCGTCCGGCGTCAGGTTGGCGGCATAGCTCAAGCCCCAGGGACCCGACCAGGCGGTGAGATCCCAGGTCGTGACGGCAATCCACGGGCCCTCGGGTAGCTTCGGCGGTGCCGGGAGCTTCGCTTCCTCGGGACAGCCCGAGAGCAAGCGTGTGAGGTCGGCTTCCGGGCCCTGCGGCCCCATCTTCTTGGGCGAGTGGCAGTCGTTGCAACCCCCCGTCGCGACCAGGTAGCGTCCGTGTTCCACCTTGGCCTGGTGCGCGGCTGCTGGCTTCGGGACGTCGCTCGCCCTCGCAGCGGCGCTGGCGGCGGCCACAGAACCAAGGATGATAGCGATTTGTCTCATGCTCTCCTCGTGCCCCAGGTTTGGCCGCGTTTGCTGTCGCCGGTTTCGCGGCTGGGTCACGGGATTGTACGGTTACTCGCCGCTGCAGTTCCACGTCGCGCTCGTCACGGTTCGGTGCAGGGGGTGGCGAGCACGGGCGGCACGGCCTCGCCGTGGCCGCGCAGGAGTTCCGGCCGGTCGGCGCGTTGGTCCAAGCGCCGCAGCATCAGCGCGGAGGGCGCCACCAGCAGCAGGAGCAAGGGATAGAAGACCGCCTCTTGCAGTTGTGCGTGGAGTGGCAGGGTGAGAAGCGGGTTGATCGCGAAGCCGAGGCTCCAGGTCGCGCCATAGAAGCCGAGATAGCGCCCGCGCGTCTCGGCCGGCGCCCAGTCGGCGATGAACGCCATTTGCTGCGGCACCGTGAGGATCTCGCCCGCGGTCCAGAGCACGACCGTGAGCAGGTACCAGCTCCAGTGCGGGACGAAGCCCGTGAGCGCGAAGCCCAGGCCGGCGATCAGCATGCCGAGGGCCGCCACGCGCAGGCGCCGGAAGCGCGTGAGGAAGGCCACCGCCGACACCTCGAAGAGAGTGATGATCGCACCGTTGACAGCGACCAGCGCGCCGTAGACCCAGGCCGGGTAGCGGCCGCTCTGCGTGATCGTGAGAGGCAACACCGTCACGAACGAGAAGATCAGGATCGAGAAGCCGAGCGAGGCCAGCAGCAGCTGAACGTAGACCCCGTCGCGCAGAACGCCCATCACGCCAGCGCTCCTCGAAGCGGCGGCGAGGACGGGGCGCGTCTCCACGATCTTCGCAAGCACGATGGCGCCGAAGGCCGCGGTCGTGAGGCCGTCGGCCACGAACAGCACGCGCCAGCTCCAGCCCACCAGCAGGCCGCCGAGGGCCATGCCCACGGCAAAACCCAGGTTCACCGCGACGCGCAGCGCGGCGAAACCCATGGCCCGCTCGCCAGAGGGCAGCAGGTCGCTGATGATGGCCGACGAGGCCGGCCGGTAGAGGTCGGCCAGGAAGCCGAACAGCAGCAACAGCGGCACGAAGACCTTGACCGAGGGGGCGAGGCCCATGGCGATCGCCAGCGCGCCGCTGCCGAACAGGCTGAGCATCAGCGTCTGGCGGCGGCCGAGCCGATCGGTGAGCACGCCGCCGACGATGATCGAGATGAGCGACCCGACGCCGTACGCCATGACCAGCCCAGCGGTCTCGCCGCTGGACATGTGGAAGTCGTGGGCGAGGACCAGGGTCAAGAAGGGGAGGATGAAGCTACCGGCCTTGTTGACGAACGTGCCGGCCACCAGGAGCTGGACGGTGCCCGGGAGCCGGCGCAGCAGGACGAGTGGGCTTTCGAACATGGGCGGGCATTCTCCCATGGCGCGGCGATGCACGGCCGACAGGATGCCGTTGATAGACTAGCGGCGGGTGGCAAGAACGCAGACTCTCTCGGGCTGGGGCCGCATCGCGGTGCCCGGCCACGAGATCCTCTCGGAGGACCTGGAGCGGATCACCCAGGGCGCGATCCTCAGTCGCGGCCTGGGCCGGTCCTACGGCGACTCCTCGCTGCCGCCGCCGGGCGTCACGGAGGTCGTCGGCACGGTGCTCGCCGACCGGATCCTCGCTTTCGATCCCGCGACTGGCGTGCTGCGCGCCGAGGCCGGACTCTCGCTGCGCGAGCTGAACCGGCTCTTGATGCCGCGCGGCTTCTTCACGCCGGTGTCCCCGGGCACGAAGTTCGTGACGCTCGGCGGGATGGTCGCGGCCGACGTGCACGGCAAGAGCCACCACCGCACTGGCTGCTTCGGGGCCCACGTGCGCGCCCTCAAGATGCGCGTGGCCGACGGGCGGGTCCTCGAGTGCTCGCCCAGCCTCGAGCCCGACCTGTTCCGCGCCAGCCTCGGCGGGATGGGCCTCACCGGCCACATCCTCGAGGTCGAGTTCACGCTCTCTCGCATCCCTTCACCCTGGATCTGGGGGGAAAGCGAACGCATCCCCGACATCGACGCCTTCATCGCGGGCCTGAAGGAGGCAGGGACGGGGTGGCCGTTCACGGTGGGCTGGATCGACTGCCTCTCGGGCGGGCGGGCGATGGGCCGCGGGATCCTGACGCGTGGCCGCTGGGCCGAGCCGTCCGAAGCGCCACGCCGCTTTCCGCGCGAGCCGCTGCGGCTCACGGTCCCCTGCGTGCTTCCGGAGTGGGTGCTCTCGCGTCTGACGATCAGCGCCTTCAACGAGGTCTACTACCGCAGCCACGTGCCGCGCCTGCGCCGCGGCATCTGGCACCCCGAGCCGTTCTGGTACCCGCTCGACAAGATCCTGCACTGGAACCGCATCTACGGCCGGCGCGGCCTCACGCAGTACCAATGCGTGCTCCCGGAGTCGGCCGGGCTCGGCGCCGCGCGCCGCTTCCTCGAGCTGCTCACCGCGAAGGGCGGGGCGTCGTTCCTGTGCGTCATCAAGGACTGCGGGGCCGAGGGCGAGGGGCCGCTGTCGTTTCCAAAGCCTGGCATCTCGATCGCTCTCGACATGCCCGTCCGTGACGATACGCAATCGATCGTCGATGCCCTCAACGAACGCGTGATCGCCGAGGGCGGCCGGATCTACCTGGCCAAGGACACCTTCACGCGGCCCGAGCACTTCCGCGCCATGGAGTTGCGCCTGCCGGAATTCGAACGCGTCCGGAGGTTGTGGGATCCTGAAGGCCGCCTGAAGAGCGCGCAGTCGGTGCGCCTCCTGGGGGACAAGCCATGAGAGTCGCTTTCCTGGGAGCCACGAAGGGCATGGGTCGCGCGCTCGCACGCCTGATGGCCGAACGCGGCGACGCGCTCCACCTGCTCGGCCGCGACCTCGCGGAGCTCGAGAAGAGCGCACGGGACCTGGAAGCGCGAGCCGGCCAGGGTCGCATCGCCAGCAGCCGCTGCGACCTGGAGCGGCCGGAGACGTTCGCGCCAGCACTGGACGCGGCGGAGACGGCCCTCGGCGGCCTCGACGCCGTCGTCGTCACGGCCGGGCTGTTCGGGACGCAGGATCAACTCGAAGCCGATCCCGCGCTGCTGGCGCGCGTGCTCGACGCCGATTTCACCGGCACCGTCCTGTTCTGCGAAGAAGCACGGAGGCGGCTCCTGCAACGTGGCGACGGCACACTGTGCGTGTTCAGTTCCGTGGCGGGGGAACGGGGCCGCAAGACGGTGGTTCTCTATGGCGCCGCCAAGGCGGGCCTGTCGGCCTACCTCGAGGGCCTCGACCATCGGTATCGGGCGCAGGGCCTGAAGACGATCTGCATCAAGCCGGGCTTCGTGAGGACGAGCATGACCGCGGGCCTGCCCGAGCCCCCGTTTGCCAGCGATCCCGAGGCGGTGGCGAATACGGTCCTGCGCGCCATCGACCGCGGCACGCCGGTCGTCTACGCCCCCAAGGTCTGGGCGCTCGTGATGTTCGTGATCCGGCTGTTGCCGCGTTTCGTGATGCGCCGCGTCGGGTTCTAGACCAGCAGCTCGCCGCGCAGCACCGTGATCGCCTGGCCGGCCAGCCCGACGCGGTCGCCGCGCAGCGTGCAGTGGACGACGCCGCCCCGCGTCGAGATCTGGTGGCCCAGAAGCTCAGGCTTGCCGAGGCGACTCGCCCAGTACGGCGCCAGGCTGCAATGCGCCGAGCCCGTGACCGGGTCCTCGTCGATGCCCTGGCCCGCGGCGAAATAGCGCGAGACGAAATCGTAAGGCCCGCGAGCACTCCGTGCCGTCACGATGAAGCCCCAGCGGATCTTGCGCAGCGCCGGGAAATCGGGCCGAAGCGCCGCAACCGCGGCCTCGGAGTCGAGCTCGAGCAGATAGTTGAGCTCCTGCGCCTCTGGCGTGCGGGCGGAGAGCTTCGGCGTGACGCCGAAGGCACGCTGCGCCTCCGGCAGCAACGGCGCCTCTGCCACCGGTATGGAGGGGAAGTCCATCTCGATCCGGCCTGCTGAGAGGCGTGCGGTCAGCAGGCCGCTGCGAGTGTGGAAGCGAGCCTCCCGGCCGGGCTCCAGCCGGCTCGTGTCCCAAAGCGCGTGAGCGCTCGCGAGCGTCGCGTGTCCGCACAGCGGAACCTCGACCGCCGGTGTGAACCAGCGCAGCGAAAAGCCGTCGGCTTGCGGCAGCAGGAACGCGGTCTCCGAGAGATTCATCTCGGCGGCCACGCGCTGCATCCAGGCGTCGGGCCGTGGCGCATCGAGAAAGCAGACGGCGGCCGGGTTGCCGCGGAACGGCTCGGCGCTGAAGGCGTCGACTGTGACGAGCGGGAGGGGCATATCTTCAGTTCTCCAGGAACAGGCGGTGCAGGCGAGCTTCTGCGACGAGCTCCGGGTGGAACGTGGCGGCGAGCAGATGGCCTTCGCGAACCAGGACCGGCTCGTCGCCGAGGCGGGCAAGCACTTCGACGCGCGGCCCGAGCTTGCGAAAACGCGGCGCGCGAATGAATACCGCTTGGACACCTCCGCCCAGGATCGGCACGTCGAGTGAGGCCTCGAACGAGTCGAGCTGTCGGCCAAAGGCATTGCGCTCGACCGTGGCATCGAGCAGGCCGAGGCTCGGTTGCGCGGGTCCGAGCACTTCTCGGGCGAGCAGGATGGCGCCAGCGCAGGTGCCGAACAGGCGACCGCCCCGCGCGTGAAACGCCCGCAGCGCGTCGAACCACGGCTCGTCGCGCATCAAGTGGAGCAGCGTCGTGCTCTCGCCGCCCGGGATCACCAGGCCGGCCAGGCCGTCGAGCGTGGCCGCGTGCCGCACTTCGACCACCTCGGCCCGAAGCGAACCCAGCGTGGCGGCGTGGGCGGCGAAGTCGCCTTGCAGGGCGAGAACGCCGTAGCGATCTACCAGCCTCGTGCCTGCAGCCGTTCGGCCTCCGGGATCGCCGCGATCTCGAGGCCACGCATCGGCTCGCCAAGGCCGCGGGACACCTCGGCCACCAGCTTCGGCTCGCGCCAATGCGTGGTCGCGCGCACCATGGCCCTGGCCCGTGGGCCAGGGTCGCTGGACTTGAAGATGCCGGAGCCCACGAACACGGCTTCGGCGCCCAGCGCCATCATCAGTGCCGCATCGGCGGGCGTCGCAATCCCGCCGGCGGCGAAGTTCGGGACCGGCAAGCGGCCCTCGGCGGCAACCAGCCGGACCAGCTCGTAGGGCGCACCCAGGGCCTTCGCCTCGGCCATCAGCTCTTCGGGCCCGAGCACGCCAAGCCGCTTGATCCCCGACTGCACCGCCCGCATGTGGCGCACGGCTTCGACGATGTTGCCGGTGCCGGCCTCGCCCTTGGTCCGCAGCATCGCGGCGCCCTCCCCGATCCGGCGCAGGGCCTCGCCGAGGTCGTGGCAGCCGCACACGAAGGGGATCGCGAAGGCGTGCTTGTCCACGTGGTGGGACTCGTCGGCCGGCGTCAGCACCTCGCTCTCGTCGATGAAGTCGACGCCCAGGGACTCGAGCACGCGGGCCTCCGCGAAGTGGCCGATCCGGCACTTGGCCATCACGGGGATCGACACGGCCGCCTGGATCGCTTCGATGATCGCCGGGTCGGCCATCCGTGCAACGCCACCGTCGCGCCGGATGTCGGCCGGCACGCGCTCCAGCGCCATCACCGCGGCCGCGCCGGCATCCTCGGCGATCCGCGCCTGGCCTGCGTCGGTCACGTCCATGATCACCCCGCCCTTGAACATCTCCGCGAGGCCCGTCTTGATCCGCAGCGTTCCCGTCTTCGTGTCGCTCACGATGCGCCCTCCCTTTTCAAGCCTCGAGCCGCCAGCCTGTCCTTCTCATCGCCCGTCTTCCTCCCGCAGCGCCGCCAGGATCGCGTCGGCCGAGCGGTCGATGTCGGCCTCGGTCGTGGACCAGTTGGAGACGGAAATGCGCAGCGCGTCGACGCCGTGCCAGCGCGTGCCGCTCGCCCAGGTGACGCTGCCGCGCTGGACGCGTGCGACGACCGCGCGCGTGAAGGCATCGGCGTCTGCGCCGCGACTCGGCGTGAAGCGCACCAGCACCTGATTCAGGACAACGTCGTTCAGGACCGTGACGCCGCCGGCGCGCAGCCGCTCGGCCATGCGCGTGGCGAGACGACAGGAGCCTTCGATCAGCTCGGCGACGCCGGTCCGCCCCAAGCTGCGCAGTGCGGCCCAGAGGGCAAAGCCACGTGCGCGGCGCGAGGACTCCGGCGTGTAGTCGTGGTTGTCACGCTCGGCCTCGGCCCGGATCAGGTAGGCGGCGCTCTTGGTGACGGCGGCCGTGAGCGCGACTCGGTCTCGGACCATCACGATCCCCGAGTCGTAGGGAAGGTTCAGCCACTTGTGCGCATCGGTTGCCCAGGAATCCGCCTCGGCCAGGCCGCGCACGAGGTGACGTCGCGCCGGGGCCGCAGCCGCCCACAGACCGAAGGCGCCATCGACGTGGAGCCACGCCGCCTTCGCGTGGGCGATGCGGGCGATCTGGTCGAGCGGGTCGAAGGCCCCGGTGCTCACGTTGCCGGCCTGGGCCGCGACCAGGATGGGTCCGCTCAGGGGGGCGAGCGTCTCCTGGAGGGCCGCTGGCTTCATGCGTCCTTGGGCGTCGACTGCCACCCGGTGTGCTCGAGCTTCGCCCAGGCCGAGCATGCGCAGCGCCGAGAGGATCGTGGCGTGGGCCTCTTCGCCGATCGCCACGTGGACCTCGGGAGCGCCATGCAGGCCTTGCTTCTCGACGTCCCAGCCAGCGCGGGCGAGCACCGCATGACGTCCCGAGAGCAGGCCCGAGAAGTTCGCCATCTGGCAGCCCGAAACGAAGCCGACCGCCGCCTCCGCCGGGATGCCCAGCAGATCCTTGACCCAGCCCGCCACGACCGCCTCCGTCGCGGCGGCGGCAGGGGAGGTGGCGTTGAGTCCCGCATTCTGGTCCCAGGTTGAGGTAAGCCAGTCGGCCGCGAGCGCCGCCGGCAGGCTGCCGCCGATCACGAAGCCGAAGTAGCGCGGCCCGGCTGAGGCCACGAGCCCCGGCTCGACGGCCTTGGCGAGAGCCTCGACGACCTGCGCCGGCTCGGCCCCCTGCTCGGGCAACGGACCACCCAGGGCGGCGACCAGTTCCTCGAAGCTCCGGCGCGGTCCGACCGGGCGCTCGGACAGACCGGCGAGAAACTCGCCGGCGAGGGCTCGGACGCGGTCGAGAGCCGCCTCTTGGCCTTGCCCGGTCGGCCCCAGTGTATCCATACAATATTCTCCAGTCGTCACTATGTACGATACAATTGACACAATAGCTCTGCAAGCCATATATTGCCACCATGTGGCTGCCCGGAATCGCGAGCCGGGGCGGGCCGAGATACCTCGCGATCGCCGACGCGCTCGGCGAGGACACCGCGCGGGGCCGGCTCAAGCCCGGCGCGAAGCTGCCGACGCATCGCGAGCTGGCGGACAAGCTGGGCGTGACGGTCGGCACCGTGACGCGCGCCTATGCCGAGGCGTCGCGACGCGGCCTGGTGTCGGGCGAGGTCGGCCGCGGCACGTTCGCACGCGGCACGGCGCCCGAGCTTCAGCCGTTGCCGCCGCTCCCGCCACGCTCGGGCGCCATCGACCTGTCGCGGAACCACCCGGCGCCGCTGGCCGACGCTGCGGCGCTTCTCCGCGGCACCTTTCAAGCCCTCGGCAAGCGCGCCGATCTGGGCGAGTTGCTCGAATACGCGCCCGATGTCGGCGGCGCGGAGCACCGCGCCGCTGGGGCCGCGTGGTTGGCGCTCGCCGGTCTGGAGGCGCTTCCCGAGAACGTCGTCGTCACGAACGGCTCGCAGCACGGCATGACGGCGGTTTTCGCGGCCATCTGCCGACCAGGCGACCTGGTGCTGACCGAGGCGCTCACCTATCCCGGCATCAAGGCCCTGGCCGAGCTGCTTCATCTGCGCCTGCAGGGGCTCACGATGGACTCACATGGGTTACGGCCCGAGGCCTTCGCGGCCGCCTGCCGAGCCGGCGCGCCGCGTGCCCTTTACACCATCCCGACGATCCAGAACCCGACCACGGCGGTGATGCCCGAGAGCCGGCGCCGCGAGCTCGCCCGCATCGCCCGCGAGCACGGGGTCCTGATCGTGGAGGACGATGTCCACGGACCGCTCCTCGAGAACGGTCCCCCGCCCATCGCGCGCCTCGCGCCGGACGTGACGTGCTACCTCGGCGGCACCGCCAAGGCCCTCGTCCCGGGCCTCCGCATCAGCTACCTGCTAGCGCCGCCCGCCCTGATCGCGCGCCTCGGCGCCGGGATCCGTGCCACGACCTGGATGGCGACGCCACTGATGGCGGCGGTGGCGGCCGAGTGGATCAAGGACGGGACGGCGAAGCAGCTCGTGAAGCGTCGGCGCGACGAGGCCCGCGCGCGCCAGAAGCTCGCGGCCGCGCTGTTCGGAGCGCGCGAGCGCGCAGCGAACCCGGCAGGCAACCACGTCTGGCTCCACCTGCCGGAGCCCTGGCGCAGCGAGACATTGGCCGACGCCGCGCGGCGGCGCGGCGTGCTCGTGACGCCTGCGCAAGCCTTCGTGGTGGGCCGGGCCACGGCGCCCCACGCCGTCCGCGTCTGCCTGGCCGCGGCGCGCAACCGCGCCGAGCTACGAGAAGGCTTGACGCGGCTGGTGCAGGTCCTCGACGGTCCCGCCGATGCCGGCCTGATGGTGATGTAGCGACCGGGGCGGCGGCGGTATATCCTCGAAATCGTGAAGCTGCTCTACACCTATCTCCGCCGGTACTGGAAGCTCGTGGTCCTGGCGCTGCTGTTGGCGGCCACCAACCAGGTCTTCTCGCTGCTCGACCCGCTGATCCTGCGCCACGTCATCGACGAGTACGCGTTGCGCTATGCCGACTATACGAAGGGCCAGTTCTTCCGGGGCGTGAGCTGGCTTCTCCTGGGCGCTGTGGGCGTCGCCTTCGTCTCCCGCGTCGCGAAGAACTTCCAGGACTACTTCATCAACGTGATCACACAGCGCCTTGGCGCGCAGATCTACTCCGACGGGATCCGTCATTCCCTGGACCTGCCGTACCAGGTGTTCGAGGACCAGCGCAGCGGTGAGACCCTGGGCAAGCTCCAGAAGGTCCGCACCGATGTGGAGCGGCTGATCTCGGCCTCGATCAACATCCTGTTCCAGTCGCTGGTCGGGATCCTGTTCGTGATGGCCTACGCCCTCTCGGTGCACTGGCTGATCGCGCCGGTGTACTTCCTGACCGTGCCGGTCCTGGCCGGCCTCAGCTCGGTGCTCTCGAAGCGGATCAAGGAAGTGCAGAAGGTGATCGTCAAGGAGACCACCGCGCTGGCGGGCTCCACGACCGAATCGCTCCGCAACATCGAGCTCGTCAAGAGCCTCGGCCTCGCGAACCAGGAGGTGGCGCGCCTCAACGCCACCACCTCGCGGATTCTCAGCCTCGAGCTCAAGAAGGTGCGTTACCTGCGCAGCCTCAGCTTCATCCAGGGCACCGCCGTGAACGCGCTGCGCACCGGGATCCTGTTCTTCATGCTCTACCTCATCTATGCGAGGGAGATCACGGTCGGCCAGTTCTTCTCGCTGTGGATCTACTCGTTCTTCATCTTCGGGCCGCTCCAGGAGATCGGCAACGTCATCAACGTCTACCGCGAGGCGGAGGTTTCGCTCGAGAACTTCGACAAGATCCTGAAGACGCCCCGCGAGCCTCGCCCGGCGAACCCCGTCGTCCTTGCGGAGCTGTCGGCGCTCGCCTTCGAGGACGTCGGCTTCACCCACCAGACGGCCAACCAGCCGGCGCTCGTCGAGGTTTCGTTCGCGGTGCGCCGCGGCGAGACCGTGGCCTTCGTCGGGCCCTCGGGGGCCGGCAAGACGACGCTCGTGAAGCTGCTGGTGGGCCTGTACTCGCCCCAGTCGGGGCGCGTCCTCTACAACGGCCATAGCTCGACGAGCGTCGACCTCGACTCGCTGCGCGACAAGATCGGTTTCGTGACCCAGGACACCCAGCTGTTCTCAGGCTCGATCCGCGAGAACCTGCTGTTCGTGCGGCCGGAGGCGAGTGACGCCGAGTGCCTCGAAGTCTTGAAGAGGGCTGCTTGCGACTCGCTCCTGGCGCGCGCCGACAAGGGCCTCGACACCGTGATCGGCGAGGGCGGCGTCAAGGTCTCGGGCGGCGAGAAGCAGCGGCTTTCGATCGCCCGGGCGCTGCTGCGCCGGCCGCACCTGCTGGTCTTCGACGAGGCCACCTCCTCGCTCGACTCGCTCACCGAGGAGGAGATCACGACCACGATCCGCGACGTCGCCGGCAATCAGGAGATGCTGACGATCCTGATCGCGCACCGGCTCTCGACCGTGATGCATGCCGACCGCATCTTCGTCCTCGAGCGCGGCCGCATCATCGAGTCGGGCCGCCACCAGCAGCTGCTCGACGAGAAGGGCCTGTACTACGCGATGTGGCGGCAACAGGTGGGCGAGCGAAGGCCGGCCGCGGCCGCGCCCCCGGCGGTCGCCCCACCGCGCCTGGTCACGGCGTAGGGGGCCGTTCCGGCCTCGGCCCGGCTACAATGGGCGCTCCGGTGAGTTTCGAGGCTTGGTTCCACGCGCAGCACCCGAAGATCCCGCTGGCCGGGGCGGCGGCGGTTCTTGACCTCAAGAAAGTGGGCGGGACCGTTCCCTTCATCGCCCGCTACCGCAAAGAACAGACCGGCAACTTGGGCGAAGTCCAGATCCAGGATGTGATCGACGGGCGGGATCGCTATGACCGCATCGTCGAGCGGCAGCAGTTCATCCTGGAGACGATCAAGAAGCAGCAGAGGCTCACGCCTGAGTTGAAGGAGCGTCTGCTCACGACCTTCGACCCGCGCGCCCTCGAGGATCTCTACCTGCCCTTCAAGGCCAAGAAGAAGAGCAAGGCCGAGAGAGCCCGCGAAGCGGGCCTGCAGCCGTTCGCCGACTGGGTCTGGAACTGCGGCCACGACACCGAGCAGCCGCTGCCGGGCCAGACGCTCACGCTGTGGGCCTTCACCTTCCGCAACCAGGAGAAGGGCGTCAAGGAGGTCGAGGCCGTCCTCGACGGCGCGCACGACATCCTGACCGAGCGCCTGGCCGAAAACGCGGAACTGCGACAGCGGGTGCGCGACGCCGTCTTCCAGAAGGGTGTCGTCCACGCGGCCAAGGGGGAGAAGCCGAAGACCCCGAGCAAGTTCGAGAAGTACTTCGATCATCACGAGGCGGTGACGAGCCTGCTGGAGCCGCGGCATTCGCATCGCTATCTCGCGATGCGGCGGGGCGCGTCGGAAGGCGAGCTCGCCCTTTCGATCGATGGCGCCGCGGACGATCTCGAGTTCCAGCCCCGCCTGCTTGCCGCCTTCGAGGCGGCCGCTTGCAGTGTGTCGGACTCACCGGGGAGCGAGCTGCTGAGGCGTGCGGCGCGGACGGCGCTGAAGGCCCACGTCATGCCCGCGATCGAGACCGAGGCGCATCGGGCGCTGAAGGACGTGGCCGACGACGTGGCGATCGCCGTCTTTGCCGAAAATCTGCGCGGCCTGCTGCTGGCCTCTCCGTTTGGCCCGAAGGCCGTGGTCGGCGTCGACCCCGGGATTCGCACCGGTTGCAAGGTCGCGGTGATCGACGCCTCGGGCAAGTTCCTGGCGAGCGAGCTGCTGCAGCTGCAGAGCGACGAGGGCAAGGCGAACGCGAAGAAGCTGCTCACCGGGATCCTGAAGAGCGGCAACATTCAGGCGATCGCCGTGGGCAACGGCACGGCGGGCCGCGAGACCGAAGCGTTCGTGCGCGCGGCCGTGAAGGAGGAGGGCTGGGCGACTCCGGTCGTGATGGTGAGCGAGGCCGGCGCCAGCGTGTACAGCGCCAGCCTCGTCGCCCGCGAGGAGTTTCCAGAACTCGACGTGACGGTGCGTGGCGCGATCTCGATCGCGCGGCGGCTGCAAGACCCGCTCGCCGAGCTCGTGAAGGTCGATCCGAAGAGCATCGGCGTCGGCCAGTACCAGCACGACGTCACCCCCGCGGCCTTGAAGCGCAGCCTCGACCAGGTGGTGGACTCGTGCGTGAACCAGGTGGGCGTCAGTCTCAACACGGCCTCGATTCACCTGCTGGCCCACGTCTCCGGGATCGGTCCGGCGCTGGCCAAGGCCCTGGTCGAGCATCGCCAGGAGAAGGGCCTGTTCGCCTCGCGCGCGGGGCTTCTGGACGTGCCCCGCTTCAGCAGCAAGAGCTTCGAGCAGGCCGCCGGTTTCCTGCGCGTTCCCGAGAGCGACAACCCGCTCGACAACACTGGCGTCCATCCCGAGCGCTATCCGTCACTCGAAGCGCTGGCGACGCGGCTGGGCAAGGCCGTCAAGGACCTCGTCGGCGACGGCGCCGTGGTCGTGAAGGCCGAGACCGCGCTGCGTGAGGAGGTGGGGCGCTTCACCTTCGACGACATCGTCAGGGAACTTGAGAAGCCGGGCCGCGATCCGCGGGAGTCCTTCCAGGCCTTTGCCTTCCGCGACGACATCCTCGAACTGAAGGACTTGAAGCCCGGCATGACGTGTCCCGGGATCGTCACGAACGTAACCAACTTTGGCGCCTTCGTCGACATCGGCGTCCACCAGGACGGCCTCGTCCACGTGTCGCAGGTCTCCGACAAGTTCGTGAAAGACCCGCAGGAGGTCGTGCATCCGGGGATGCGCGTGAGCGTCCGCGTCCTGGGTGTCGATCTCGACAAGGGGCAGATCTCGCTCACGATGAAGAGCGAGCCGAAGCCGCGGGCCCCGCGCGAGCGGCCGAAGCAGAAGGCCCGCGTGCCCCGCCCGGGCGCGCGACCGGAGAAAGCGCGGCGTGAGCCGCCCAAGCCGACCGTGGTGCGCATCGCCCCCGGCGACATCCCGCCCACGCGGCCGCTGCGTACCGACCGACCGCGCGGGCCGCGCCCGGATCGCAAGCCCGGGCCGCCTTCCCCACGACCCGAGCGCTCCTCACGCTCCGAGCGGCCGGCCTCGGCCTCTTCGGCGAATTCAGGCCAGGACCGGCGCGGGCCTCAGCCGGCTCGGCCCGCCGCGCCGGCGCCACCCGCGCGCGCCTTCAACAACCCGTTTGCCGCGCTGGCCGGCCTCAAGGACGACCTCAAGAAGAAGGACTGAGGGCCTCGGGTCGTGCTGCGCCGACCGGCGTCAGCCACGCCTCGTACTCTGGCAGCCGGCCGCGCACGGCGTCGTGGAAGGTGTGCTGCAGCCGCGCGGCGACCGGGCCCATCACACCGGCCCCGATGCGCCGGAAGTCGATCTCGCGCAAGGCCACGACCTCGGCGGCAGTCCCGCACACGAACACCTCGTCCGCCGCGTAGAGCTGGTCGCGAGAGATGGCCGCTTCACGGACCTCGTAGCCCAGGTCCCTCGCGATCGTGAGCAGGGCGTCGCGCGTGATGCCCTCGAGGATCGTCGCGGGGCCCGGCGTGACGATGGCGCCGCCCTTCACCAGGAACAGGTTCTCACCCGTGCACTCGGCCACGAAGCCTTGTGGGTCGAGCAGGATCGCCTCGTCGAAGCCGAGGCGCATCGACTCGGTCTTCGCGAGGATGCTGTTCGCGTAGTTTCCGGAGATCTTGGCCTTGGTCATCATCACGTTCGGGTGGTGCCGCGTGAAGGAAGCGACGTTGGCGCGGACGCCCTTCTCGCGCGCCTCGCCACCGAGATAGGCGGCCCACTCCCAGGCCGCGATCCCGACACCCAGCTTCACGTCCACCGTGGTCAGGTTCCAGCCGCCGTCCGCGATGAAGACGACCGGTCGTAGATAGCAGTCGCCGAAGGCGTTGGCCGAGACGACCTCGTCGCAGGCGGCCATCAGCGTGTCGACCGAGTAATCGATCTCCGGCAGCCCGAAGATGCGCGCCGAGTCGAAGAGCCGGCCGATGTGCTCGCGCAACCTGAAGATCGCCACGCCGGCGTCGCCTCGGTAGGCGCGGATGCCCTCGAAGACAGCGCCGCCGTAGTGCAGGGCCGTCGTCATGAACGGCAGCTGCGCCTGCGCGTAAGGTACGAGCGAGCCGTTCCACCAGATGTACTTCGAGCTTCGGCTCACCGCTTCTAGACCCCCCACTCGTACGACATCAAGCTGCCCTCGGCGGCGGAGCCGGTGTCGCGAAGCCACGCCAGATGGCGATGCACGAGGGCCGTCAGCTCCGCTGTCGTGGCGCTGCCGCCGATGTCGGGCGTGCGCGCCTCGCGCAGGGCGCTCGCGACCGCTTCTTCGACCAGGCGCGCCAGGTCGGCACGGCCGAGCGCGTGTTCCAGCAGCATCGCGACCGAGAGGATGGCGCCCGTCGGGTTTGCCAGGCCGCGTCCCGCGAGCGCGGGGGCCGAGCCGTGGACCGGCTCGAAAAGCGGCGTGCCATCGCCGAGCGACGCGGAAGGCAGCAGGCCGAGCGAACCCACCACCGCCGCCGCCTCGTCGGAGAGGATGTCGCCGAACAGGTTCTCGGCAAGGATCACGTCGAAGCGCTGGGGCGATTGCAGCATCTCGAAGCTCATCGCGTCGATGTGGCGATGCTCGAGACTGACGTCGGGATAGGAACGGCCGACCTCGTCGACGGTAGCGCGCCATAGCTGCGAGGTCTCCAGCACGTTGGCCTTGTCGACCGAGGTCACGCGTCGGCGGCGCTGCCGGGCCTCGCGAAACGCGATCTGGGCGACCCGCGCCGTGCCGGCCTTGGTCTGCCGCCAGGTGTTGAAGGCCGACTCGCCGTCGTTGCCGCGCGGCTCGCCGAAGTAGACGCCGCCGGCCAGATCGCGCACCACGAGCAGGTTGGCCTGCCGCACCAGGCCGTCGCGGAGCGGTGTCGGCAGGCCCATGAAACGCGCGGGCCGCAAGTTCGCATACAGGCCGAGGCCTTGGCGCAGACCCAACAGGCCCGCCTCCGCGCGCACCGGGCCCGCGTCCCAACGCGGCCCACCTACGGCGCCGAGCAGCACGGCCTGGCTCTCGCGGCACAGCGCCAGCGTCGCAGGCGGCAGCGGATCGCCGGTCGCGTCGATCGCGGCACCACCGATCAGGGCCTCCTCCACGCGGACCGGGGTGCAGGCCCCCAGCACGCTGAGAGCGGCCTCGATGACCTCGGGCCCGATGCCGTCGCCGCGCAAGACCGCAACCGTGGGGAGCATGGAACTAACCTCCGATTCTCCGTTCGTATGCCGTAATCACCGCTTCCTGGGACAACAGGAACTGAAGTTCGTCGACGCCCTCCAGCAGGCAGTAGCGGGCGAAGGGTTCGATCGCGAAGGGGGCCAGCCTTCCGCCCGGAAGCGCGACGACACGCTCCTCGACATCGACGACGACCGTCGTTCCCGGGTTCGCGACGAGCCAGGCGTGGCTCGCGGCGTCGACGACGACGGGCACCACGCCGTTCTTCAGCGCGTTGCGGCGGAAGATGTCCGCCACCTCGGTCGAGATCACGGCGCGGAAGCCGAAGTCGCGGAGCGCCCAGACCGCGTGCTCGCGCGAGCTGCCACAGCCGAAGTTGCGACCGGCGACGAGAATCCGCCCGCCTTCGCTCTCGGGCCGATTCAAGGCGAAGTCCGCCCGCTTCTGGCCGGACGCGTCGTAGCGCCAGTCCGCGAACAGCTTCTGGCCCAGCCCTTCACGCGTCGTGGTCGTGAGGAAGCGGGCGGGGATGATCTGGTCGGTGTCGATGTTCTCGGTCGGCAGGACCACGGTCTTCGACTCGAGACGGCGGAAGGGCTCGCTCACGCCACGTACTCCCGGGCATCGGCGATGCGGCCCGCGATGGCCGAAGCGGCAGCGGTCAGCGGGCTCGCCAGGAAGGTACGCCCACCTGTGCCCTGCCGGCCCTCGAAATTGCGATTGCTGGTGCTGACCGAGTACTGACCCGGCTGCAGCTTGTCGCCATTCATCGCCAGGCACATCGAGCAGCCGGCCTCGCGCCAGTCGGCTCCGGCCTCGCGGAAGATGCGGTCGAGTCCCTCGGCCTCAGCCTGCTTCTTGACCTGTTGCGAGCCGGGCACCACCAGCGCCTTCACGCCGTTCGCCACGTGGCGGCCCTCGAAGACGCTGGCAGCCAGGCGCAGGTCCGAGAGCCTAGAGTTGGTGCAGCTGCCGATGAAGACGACGTCGATCGGCCGACCCAGCAGCGCTTCGCCCGGCGTCAGGTTCATATAGCGGAGCGCCTTCTCGAGCGAGGCGTTGCCGTTCGGCTCGGGCACCCGGCCGCGCACCGGAACGCCCATCCCGGGGCTCGTCCCGTAGGTGATCATCGGCTCGAGCGCGGAGGCGTCGAAGCGAAGCTCACGGTCGAACGCGACGCCGTCGTCGCTACGCATCCCACGCCAGCGGGCGACCGCCGCCTCCCAGTCGGCGCCGGTCGGAGCGAACGGCCGCCCCGCGAGGTAGCTGAGGGTCGTCTCGTCCGCCGCGACCAGGCCGGTCCGCGCGCCCGCCTCGACGGCCATGTTGCACAAGGTCATGCGCTCTTCCATCGAGAGCGCAGCGATGGCGCTGCCGCGATACTCCAGGGCGTGGCCGGTCGCTCCAGCCGCGCCGATCTTCACGATCAGACCGAGCGCCAGGTCCTTGGCGGTGACGCCCTTTTGCAGGCGGCCTTCGAAGCTGACCGCGAAGCTCTTCGGCTTCTCGAGCAGCAGGCTCTGGGTCGCCAGCACGTAGCCCACTTCGCTCGTGCCGAGGCCAAAGGCCAGCGCGCCGAAGGCGCCGTGGGTGCAGGTGTGGCTGTCGCCACAGACGATGGTCCGGCCCGGGTGGGTGAGCCCCAGCTCCGGACCGATGACGTGAACGATGCCCCGCCGCTCGGAGTCGAGACCGTAGAGCGTCACGCCGAAGTCCCGGCAGTTGGCCTCGAGCGCGCTGATCTGCGCGGCCGCCTGCGGATCATCGATCACGACCCGCCCGTCCACGCGCCGGAAGTCGGTCGGCGTTGCATGGTCCATGGTGGCGAAGGTGAGGTCAGGCCGGCGCACGCGCAGGCCGCGCTCGCGTAGCACGCTGAAGGCTTGCGGCGAAGTGACCTCGTGGATCAGGTGCAGGTCGATGTAGACGATCGCCGGCGTGTCCGGCGTCGCCGCGCGCACGACGTGCGCACCCCACAGTTTATCGAGCAGGGTGCGCGGCTCGCTCACGCGGCCGCCACCTGGGCCCGGCGGGCGGCGCCGATCGCCGAGAGGTAGGCCTTGAGCGAGGCCTCGATCGAGTCGGTGCTGGCGGCCTGGCCGACGGTCTCCTGGTCGCCGTGGCGAACGCGCACCGTCACTTCGGCCACGGCGTCCTTGCCGCTCGTGACGGAGCGCGTGTGCAGGTCGAGCAGCACGAGGCTGATGCCGAGCGCGGCGTCGACGGCCTTGAGCGCGGCGTCGAGTGGGCCATTGCCGATTGCCGAAGCGGTCAGCCGCTCGCCGTCGACCTCGACCTCGACCGTTGCGGTCGGCATCACGCCGTTGCCCGAAAGCGTCTGGTAGCGAATCAGATGCGCCCGGCGCTCGACGGCATGGTCGACGAAGGCGAGCAGATCATCGTCATAGACGAACTTCTGGCGATCCGCCAATTCCTTGACGCGCGCCGTGACTTCCTCGAGCTTCTCGGGTGCTACCTTGACGCCCAGGGCGCTCAGGCGCGAGTCGACCGCATGCTTGCCCGAATGCTTGCCGAGCACCAGCAGCGTCTCGCGCACGCCCACGCTGGCCGGCGTCATGATCTCGTAGGTCAGCGGGTTTGCGAGGATCCCGTGCTGGTGGATGCCGGCCTCGTGAGCAAAGGCATTGCGGCCCACGACGGCCTTGTTGGGCTGGGGCCAGACGCCCGTGACGTTCGACAGCGCGGCGCTCGACGGAGCCAGCAGCTCGGTTCGCACACCCGTGTCGGCGCCGAGCGTCTCGCGACGCACCTTGAGCGCCATCACGATCTCTTCGAGCGAGGTGTTGCCGGCCCGCTCGCCGATGCCGTTGATCGTGCACTCGACCTGCCGGGCCCCCGCGACGACGGCCGCGATGGAGTTGGCGACGGCGAGGCCCAGGTCGTTGTGGCAGTGGACCGAGATCACTGCGGTCGGGATGTCGTGAACCAGCCTGCGGACCATCTCGCCATACTCGTTCGGCAGCGAATAGCCGACGGTGTCCGGGACGTTCAAGACGCTGGCGCCGGCCTCGTGGACGGCCTGCAGGACCTCGCGGAGATAGCCGTAGTCCGTGCGCGAGGCATCTTCGGCGGAGAACTCGACCTCAGGGGCGAGCGAGCGGGCGAGCCGCACGCCGGCGACGGCCTGGCGCAGCGCCTCGTCGGCGCTGATCTTCAGCTTGTACTTGAGGTGGATGGCGGAGGTGGCGAGGAAGGTGTGGATCACCGCCCGGGCGGCGGGCCGCAGCGCCTTGCCCGCGCACTCGATGTCGAACTCGCGAGTGCGCGCGAGCGCCGCGATCCTGACGCCGCGGATCTCCTCCGCGACGCAGCGCACCGCCTCGGCCTCGGCCGGGGAGGCGATCGGAAAGCCGGCCTCGATCACGTCGACGCCGAGCCTCTCGATCTGGCGCGCCAGGCGCAGCTTCTCGGCGGGGTTCATGCTGCAGCCCGGCGACTGCTCGCCGTCGCGCAGTGTCGTGTCGAAGATCGCGACGCGCGGGTTCATCGAATCGAACCTACAGGCGCCGCTACCTCCGCGGCCTTGGCCGTCTTCACGTCGCCCTCGGGGGTGACGGTCACCGGGTCCAGGAACGGCATCATGCCGCGCAGCTCCGCACCGACTTTCTCGATCTGGTGGTCGCGTTCGCGGCGGCGCTCGCGCGAGAACCAGGGGCGGCCGGCCTCGTTCTCCTTGATCCACTCGCGCGCGTAGGTGCCGTCCTTGATCTCGGCCAGCATCTTTGCCATCTCGCGCCTGGTCTCCTCGGTCACGATGCGTGGCCCGCCCGTGTAGTCGCCGTGCTCGGCCGTGTCGGACACCGAGTAGCGCATGTAGTTGAGGCCGCCGCGGTACATCAGGTCCACGATCAGCTTCAGCTCGTGCATACACTCGAAGTAGGCGACCTCGGGCTGGTAGCCGGCCTTCACGAGCGTTTCGAAGCCGGCCTTCACGAGCGCCGAGGCGCCGCCGCACAGCACCGCCTGCTCGCCGAAAAGGTCGGTCTCGGTCTCCTCGGCGAACGTGGTCTCGAGCACGCCTGCACGCGTGCAGCCCAGGCCCTTGGCGTAGGCGAGGGCCGTCGCCTTGGCGCGGCCGCTCGCATCCTTGTGGACCGCGAGCAGGGCTGGCGTGCCCTGGCCCTCCTTGAACACCTCGCGCACCCGATGGCCCGGGGCCTTCGGCGCCACCATCGAGACGTCGATGCCGGCGCCCGGCTCGATCGTGCCGAAGCGGATGTTGAAGCCGTGGGCGAACATCAGCGTGTCGCCGGGCCGCAAGTGCGGGGCGATCTCTTCGCGGTACAGCTTCGGCTGTGCGGTGTCCGGCGCCAGCAGCATCACGATGTCGCCCTGTTCGGCGGCCTCGCCCGGCGTGGCGACCTTGAGGCCCTCGGCCTGCGCCTTGGCGCGCGAGCGGCTGTCGGCCGCGAGGCCTACCAGCACGTCGACGCCATTGTCGCGCAGGTTGAGCGCGTGCGCGTGGCCCTGGCTGCCGTAACCGATGATCGCGACGCGGCGGCCCCGGAGCTCCTCGAGGTCGGCGTCCTTGTCGTAGTGAATGGTGGCCATCGTCTCTCTCCTTAGTTTGTCTAGGACGCCGCCGAAACCGTGCCGCGCAACATCGCGAGCTTGCCCGTGCGCACCATCTCGAGAATGCCGCGAGGCCGCAGCAGCTCCACTAGACCGTCCACCTTGGTCGCGTCGCCGGTGATCTCGACGATCGCCGAGTCCGAAGCCACGTCGACGATGCGGCCACGGAAGATCTCGACGAGCTGCGCCAGCTCGGCGCGGCCCGCGTCCTCGCAGCGCACCTTGATCAGGGCCAGGTCGCGATCCACCGTGGGCAGCGCGGTCACGTCCCGGACTTCGGCGACGGGGATCAGCTTGCGGAGGTTCTCCTCCACGATCCGCGCGTCGGCGCGCGCCGTGTCCACGACGATCGTCATGCGCGAGAAGTTCGCCGTCTCGCTCCCGCCCACCGTGAGGCTTTCGATGTTGAAGGCGCGCCGGCGAAACAGGCTCGCCACCCGGTTGAGCACGCCCGGCTCGTCCTGCACGCGCGCGACCAGCGTGTGCTTCACGCCTGCACCTCCTCGGCGACGGGCCGCCGGATCATGGCGTCGAGATTGGCGCCCGCGGGGACCATGGGGTAGACGGATTCCTCCTTGGCGACGCGGAAGTCGATCAGCACCGGTCCGCCCGAGCGGCGCGCCGCCGCCACCGTGGGCACCACCTGGTCGCGACGCGTCACGCGATGTCCCTCGATGCCGTAGGCCTCGGCCAGCTTCACGAAATCCGGCGAGAGCATCGGCGTCGCGGCGTAGCGCTTGTCATAGAAGAACTCCTGCCATTGGCGGACCATGCCGAGATAGCCGTTGTTGACGATCGCGATCTTGATGTCCAGGCCCTCCTGGCGCAGCGTCGCGAGCTCGGCCTGGGTCATCTGGAAGCCGCCGTCGCCGGCCACCACCCACACCTCGGATTCGGGCTGGGCGAACTTGGCGCCGATCGCGGCCGGCAGCGCGAAGCCCATCGTGCCGAGGCCGCCGGAGGTGATCAGGGTGCGCGGCCGCTCGTGCGGGTAGTACTGGGCCTCCCACATCTGGTGCTGGCCGACGTCGGTCACGACGATCGCGTTGCCCTCGGTCGCTTCCCACAGATCGTGGATGACGTGGGCGGCGTACAGGTTGCCGCTGTCGGGCTGGTGGAGGATGTCGCGGCTCCTGGTCTCCTCCCGGCCCGTGCCGATGGCCCGGAACCACGCCTCGTGGCGGATCTCGGGAACGATCTCGAGCAGGCCTTCGAGGGTGGCGCGCACGTCTGCGGCGATCCCGAGATCGACCGGCACGTTCTTGCCAATCTCCGAGCGGTCGATCTCGACGTGGATCTTCTTCGCGTGCGGCGCGTAGGTCTTCAGGTTGCCGGTGACGCGGTCGTCGAAGCGCATCCCGAAGGCCAGCAGCAGATCGGCGTTCTGGATGGCGGTGTTCGCGTACGCCTCGCCGTGCATGCCCATCATCCCGAGGCTGAGCGGGTGGCTGGCGGGGAAGCCGCCGAGGCCGAGCAGCGTCATCGCGACCGGCGAGGAAGTCCTCTCGGCGAAAGCCTGGAGCGCCTGCATCGCGCCGGAGCGCAGCACGCCCTGGCCGGCGAGGATCAGCGGCCGCTCGGCGCGCGCGATCATCTCGGCCGCGCGCTCGAGCTCGGCGGCGGAGGGCGGCCGCGGCGCGTGCAGGCCCGGGAGTTCGACGCTTTCGGGCCAGACGAACTCGGTCTTGGCTTGTTGTGCGTCCTTGCAGATGTCCACGAGCACGGGCCCGGGGCGTCCGGAGCGGGCGATCTCGAAGGCCTCGCGCAGCGTCTGGGCCACGTCCTGGGCGCGCGTCACGAGCGCGTTGTGCTTGGTGATTGGCAGCGTGATGCCAGTGACGTCGGTCTCCTGGAAGGCGTCGGAGCCGAGCAGGTGGGACGAGACCTGGCCCGTGATGAACACGGTCGGGATCGAGTCGAGCATCGCGTTGGCGATGCCGGTCACGAGGTTCGTGGCGCCCGGCCCCGAGGTGGCGATCGCGACGCCCACCTTGCCGCTCGCCCTCGCGTAGCCGTCGGCCATGTGAGCGGCGCCCTGCTCGTGCCGGACCAGCACGTGGCGCACGGGGTAGGAGAGCATCGCGTCGTAGGCCGGGAGGATGCAGCCCCCGGGATAGCCGAACACGACGTCGACGCCCTCACGAACCAGGCATTCCCAGAGGATCTGTGCGCCCGTCAGGATCACGGTCGGCCCCTTTCACGACTCATCCGGCACCTCCTCAGAAAAACGAAACCCCCGGGCTTTTCACCCCGGGGGCCTTTCGTGATCGCTCTGGCTTTCGCCTAGATCACAGGACCCCCGGTCCTGATGGACAGCAGTACCAGCAGATTGAGCGGCAACTGCAGTCGGCCAGAGACGAAGCTCGGACCCGCAACGGGTGTGGCGGGCGAGTTGAGGTTCAAGAGGCTCATCCGAACGACAGGTAGCCTACCGATCGGTCGGTAGTTTGTCAAATCGGCCTGCCGCCTCGGATCGGGCGATCATCCTGGCCACCTCGGGGCTCGCGCTTTCAAAATGTCCCACGCATCCCTCGGACCACCCGCGTGAAGTTTGAGAAGCACTACCCCGCCGGACGGGCGACCGGCACCGACAGATCGCCGAGCGACAACGGCTCGGCCGCCTCGACTGCGATTGCAGACTGCCCGAGCCTGATTGCCTCTGCCAAGCGTTCGGCCGGTGTCATTCGGCGCAGCCGCTCACGGGAGTCCGCGCGGAGCTTCTCAGCGACGCTGCTCATGCTGGTCAGTACATGACCAGAGGACGACAGCCGTCGCTACAGGTCGGTAACGGCTCCCAGGCTGGCCGAGGACACGAGCTTGGCGTACTTGGCCAGCACGCCGTGCGTGTAGCGCGGGGCCGGTGGCTTCCAGGCCGCGCGCCGACGGGCGATCTCGGCATCCGCTACATCGAGCTGCAGCAAACGCCGCTCGGCGTCGATCGTGACCTTATCGCCCTCGTGGACGAGAGCGATCGTGCCGCCCACAGCCGCCTCGGGCGCGACGTGGCCCACGACCATGCCGTGCGTGCCGCCCGAGAAGCGGCCGTCGGTGATGAAGCCCACCGAGTCGCCGAGGCCTGCGCCGATGATCGCGGCGGTGGGCGAGAGCATCTCGCGCATGCCCGGACCGCCCTTCGGCCCCTCGTAGCGGATCACGACCACGTCGCCCTTCTGGATCTTGCCGCCCAAGATCGCGCGCAGGCAGGTTTCCTCCGACTCGAACACGCGCGCGGGCCCGGTGATCTTGAGGCTCTTCAAGCCGGTGATCTTCGCTACGGCGCCCTCGCTCGCGAGATTGCCGCGCAGGATCGCGAGATGTCCCTGCGC
Organism: uncultured Acidobacteriota bacterium; assembly: GCA_964442185.1. GTDB lineage: Bacteria > Acidobacteriota > Vicinamibacteria > Fen-336 > Fen-336 > CADEEV01. The sequence continues at coordinate 1,002 of CAYTWT010000089.1, read as the reverse complement.
GTAAGTCGGCTTCGACCACGGGCGAATCACTTCCTGGCCCGCCGGCGGCTCGGCGCTGACACCCGCGAGCGCCTCGGTAAAACTCTGGCCCGTGATCGTCAGCGCGTCACCGTGGAAGACACCGTTCGCCAGCAGGATCTTCATCACTTGCGGGATCCCGCCGGCGCGATGCAGGTCGGTGGTGACGAAACGGCCCGAGGGCTTGAGGTCGCACAGCACCGGCACGCGCGCGCGAATCGCCTCGAAGTCGTCGATCGAGAGCGGCACGCCGGCCGCGTGCGCGATGGCGAGCAGGTGCAGGACCGCGTTCGTGGAGCCGCCGATCGCCATCACCACCGCGATCGCGTTCTCGAAGGCGTGGCGCGTGAGCAAGCGCCGCGGCCGGAGATCCGCCCGCACGGCTGCCGCCAGCACGCGCGCCGACTCCACAGCGCTCTCCACCTTCTCCGCGTCCTCGGCGGCCATGGTCGAGGAGCCGGGCAGACTGAGACCCAACGCCTCGATGGCGGAAGACATCGTGTTCGCGGTGAACATGCCGCCGCAGGAGCCGGCCCCGGGGCACGCCGCGCACTCGATCGCGCGCAGCTCGGCGTCGTCGATGCGGCCCGCGGCGCGCTGGCCCACCGCCTCGAACACGCTGACGACCGTGAGGTCGCGGCCCTCCAGATGCCCCGGCTTGATCGTGCCGCCGTAGACGAAGATCGCGGGCACGTCGAGGCGCGCGATCGCGATCATCGCGCCCGGCATGTTCTTGTCGCAGCCGCCGATCGCGAGCACGCCGTCCATCGACTGGCCGTTCACCACTGTCTCGATCGAGTCGGCGATCACCTCGCGCGACACCAGCGAATACTTCATGCCCTCGGTGCCCATCGAGATCCCGTCGCTCACGGTGATGGTGCCGAAGACCTGCGGCATCGCGCCCGCGGTCTTGAGTGCGTCCATGGCCCGCGCCGCGAGCACGTCGAGTGAGGCGTTGCAGGGCGTCAGGTTGCTATAGGCGTT
>CAYTWT010000088.1:0-3809 GCA_964442185.1 uncultured Acidobacteriota bacterium | reverse complement strand
TCCGAGACCCTGAGCCTGGCGCAGACGGTCGACTACAAGGACGTGGGCGGCAACGCGCTTTGGACACGGCCGCTCGGCCCTTCCCACCAGTTGAGCGCCGGCGGCGACGTCCGCTGGGTCGAGGCCGACAACAAGGAGGATGTGTTCATCGCCTCGGGGGTCAACGTTCGAGATCGCCTGATCCCGGCCCAGCAACTCTACACGGGCGCCTATCTCCAGGACGTGATCGCGGCGGGGCGTCGGGCGGTCGTGACGCTGGGGGTCCGGGTGGACCACTGGCGGAACTACGACGCTTCGCAGACGGAGATCGTGACCTCGACGAACGCGACCACCGTGACTCCCTTCGCCGACACCTCCAAGACGAGGCTCACGCCGCGCGCCGGGCTGCTCTGGCACGTGAGCGACCGCTTTGCGTTGCGCGGCTCCGCCTACGGCGGCTTTCGCGCGCCGAGCCTCAACGAGCTGTACCGGCCGTTCCGCGTCGGCAGCGTCCTCACCCTGGCCAATCCGAACCTGGGGCCCGAAACCCTCCTGGGAGGCGAGCTGGGGCTGAACCACTCCCTGAACTCGCGCTTCTCATGGCGGACCACGGCTTTCTGGGACCGCGTCGAGGACCCCATCGCCAACGTCACCGTCTCCGTCACGCCCGCCCTCATCACGCGGGAGCGGCAGAACCTGGGACGAGCGCGCGTCCGCGGGGTGAGCGTCGAGGCCGACTACCAGCCCGCCCACGAGTGGAGGATCCAGGCCAGCTACCTCCTGTCCGACGCCCGCGTCGAGCAGTTCCCGGCGTCGCCGGCCATCGAGGGCAACTTGCTCCCCCAGGTCCCCCGCCATCGCGCCAGCCTCCGGCTCGACTACCTCCACCCCCAAGTGCTCAATCTGAGCCTGCGCGGCCGCTTCGAGAGCCTCCGCTTCGACGACGACCAGAATCGTCTGCAATTGGGCAGCCTCTTCGTGGCGGACCTCACGCTCGACCGTCCGCTGGGGGAGTCGTGGGGCGCCTTCCTCTCGGTCCAGAATCTGTTCGATCGACGCTACCCCATCCAGGCAACGCCGGTCGAGCTGCTGGGTACGCCCCTCACTGTCGCCGGCGGTCTGCGCTTCGATCTGCGGCCGCGTTAGGGCCGAGGAGGACGAGAGGCCGCCCTGCCAATTGGCGAGCGGAGGCTCGCGGCGCACCGTGATGCAGGTGGATTGTGGTGGAACCGAGCATGCAGTTCGCCAGGAACCTGACGCTTCGACGCAAGATCATGATCGGGTTCGCGCTGGTGCTGCTTGTCACGGCACTACAGGGCTGGTTCGCGATCCGGAAGCTCGACGCCATGGACGACCTGGTGGGGAGGATCAGCCGCGGCGAGCTCCCCGTCGTGGCCGTTCACCAGCTCCGTGACGACTCCCGCGCGGCCATCCTCGCCATGGTGGCTGGCGCCGTCGCGCTGGGCCTGCTGGTCGCGTGGTTCCTTGCCCGCCTCATCGCCCACCCACTCCAGCAGCTTGGCATCGCCACCGAGCAGGTTTCCAGAGGCGATCTGACGGTCGAGATAAGGAGCCGCTCTCGCGACGAAATCGGCTGGCTCGAGCACCTGATGCGCACGATGGTGAAGAACCTGCGCCAGATGGTCGAGCAGATCATCGCCGCCTCGCATACGGTGGCCTCATCGGCCGGGGAGATCTCCGCCCACGCCAAGCTCATCACCAGCGGCGCCCAGCGCCAGGCCCAAGCCGTCGAGGAGACCTCGAAATCCATGGATCAGATGGCCGCCTCCATTCAGAGCGTGGCGGGAAACACCCAGAGCCTGGCCAACTACGTCGGGGAGACCTCGAGCTCCATCAACCAGATGGGTGCGTCCATCGAGCAGGTGGCCAAATCGAGCGGAGCGCTTGCGGCTAGCGTGGCTGAGGCTTCTGCCACGATTGAACAGATCACGGTGTCCACGGACCAGGGGGCCAAGAATCTGGAGGCGGTCGCCGAGACCGTGGCGGAGACCTCGGCGACCATCGAGGAGATGATGTCCTCCATAGAGACCGCGGCGCGCAACGCCGGGGTGCTGAGCCTCGCCGCTTCCCGGGTCAGCCAGACTGTCTTGGAGATGGCAGGGGCCGTCAACGAGGTCGCCCGGATCGCCGAGGAGGCCGACAAGATCAGCGAGCGTGCCAGCGGCGACGCCCGCATGGGTGACGAGACCGTGGCCAAGACGCTGGAAGGGATGAAGAGCATCTCCGACGCCATGGAGAACGTGGCTCGGGCTATCAAGGGGCTCGGAAGGCGCTCGCAGGAGATCGGCAAGATCGTCGAGCTGATCGAGGACATCGCCGACCAGACGAACCTCCTGGCCCTCAATGCCGCCATCGAAGCCGCGCGGGCCGGGGAGGCGGGGCGGGGCTTCGCGGTGGTGGCCGATGAAGTTCGCAAGCTCGCCGAGCGCTCGGCGGCGGCGACCAAGGAGATCGTCGAGCTGATTGGCCATGTCCAGCAGGAGACCAGCGACACCGTAGAGACTGCCGAAGCTGGCGCCGCCAAGACGAAGGCGGGCATCGGCCTCGCCGACCAGGCGGGACTCGCGCTCAGGCGGATCCTGGAGTCCGTCTCCCGCTCGAGCCAGCTCATGGCCGAGATCGCCGCCTCAACGGCCAGGCAGTCGCGCGCCTCGGCGGAGGTGATGCGCACGGTCGCCGACATGAACTCTTCGGCAGACCAGGTCACGACAGCCGTCAGGGAGCAGGCTGCGGGATCGAAGCAAATCCGGGAAGCCATCGAGAACATCAACAAGATCATGGCCGAGGTGACGTACTCGACGAAGCAGCAGGCCAAAGCAGGCCGCCAGGTCCGGACCTCCGTGGAGGACATGAACCGGATCGCCTCCCAGGTGAACATCGCGGCGAGAGAGCAGGCAGAGGCAAGCCGCCAGATCCTTCGCGCCATCGAGAATATGAACCGCATGACGCAACAGGTCTCGCAGGCCACCGCCGACCAGACGCGAGGTGGGGAGCTGGTGGTGAAAGCCATGAGGAATATCCTGGAGATCGCCCACGACAACCGGGCGACCGTTCAGGAGATGTCGCTGGCCACGGCGGGCCTCGCTCAGGAGGCGGAGAACCTGGCCACGCTCATCGCGGTCTTCCGGGCGGCGTAGGTCCGGCCGACGCGTTCACCTGAAGTTCGTAGCCCTACGCGGGCCGAGTCTGTGGCACGAGTCTGCCTCGAGTCTACTTTCGCGTGAACACCGCGAACAGCCACTGACCCACGAGCCCCATGAACGGCGGGAGCAGCACGCCAGGGATGAAGCGGGCCAGTGTCAGCGGCCAGCCGAGCAGCGGCGCCTCGTAGGTCAGCATGCGGATCGGGCTGACGAGCGTCTTCGCCGTCACCAGCGCGATGAGCGGGCCGGGCGCCGCGCCGTTGCGGAACAGGTTGGCGACGGCAGGAAACACGAGGTAGGGCCCACCGGGGATGATGAGACCGGCCCCCCAGCCGACCAGGATGCCGCGCGCGGGGTGCTCGGCGCCGAGCCATCGGGAGATCACGGGCTGAGGCAGCAACACCTCCAGCAATCCCGCGAGCAGGAAGCCGAGCGCCAGCTCGATCCAGACTCCGCGGAAGAGCCTAGCGCTCGCGGCGAGACCCTGCACGGGCACCGTCGGGCCTTTGACGAACGCGACAACCACGGCAACCCCCACCAGCGCCAGCAGGATCCAGAGGCTCGCGTCCACCCTCTTCCGCCTGGTCACGTCCGGAGGGCCGGCGACGCCGTCCGGTATTGGAGCTCCACGGGACTCTCCGCTTCGCGGTCCGCCCGCTCTCGCGC
>CAYTWT010000087.1:0-2151 GCA_964442185.1 uncultured Acidobacteriota bacterium | reverse complement strand
CGATCAGCACCTCGTCGATGGGAGTCGACGCGTTGGGACGGTGAGCAGCCACCCCGTTTGACGGGCGAGGGACGAGTTGGGGTCAGCGGCCCTGGTCACCAGCCCCCGAAGTCCATCCACCAGCCCGGGCGCCATGGCGGTCGATCACGGATCGCACCACCAGTGGGGCTTAGGCGCTCGCGAGAACTGACCCGGGGCTACTCGCCAGAATAGACCCAGCGCAAGGGTCGGGTCGGCGCCGAAGTGGGCGCCGGGACAGAGTCCGCAGTCGTCGTCCAGGCTCAGCGGATGGCGACAAGGAAGACGGGCTCGCGAAGACGTTGTTGTTCCTGCCGGAAGTGGTTTGTTCCCCGGGCCTCAGTCGCTCGAATCCAGAAGAGCTGCTCACGAGCATGTCGTCGTGAGCGGCGGAATCGGCAGCTGCGCCGGCGCCGCGAGAGGGATCAGCAGGATTGTCGCGTGGAGGAGCGTCGGCGGCAGCGGGAGAGCCGGGGGCGCCGCGCGGTAGCAGGGGGTCTTGGGCCGGGAATGTCACAGGCCGGGCATTTTCGCCAAGTGTCTGAGATTCAGAAGGTTATAGCGAGAAATTGGGACAAGGGTTCGCGCTTGTCACAGGCCGGGCTCGCGCGTGATCTTCAAGCCCTGCTTGGTCGAAACCGAGGAAATCTGGGACAAGGTGGGACAAGAACCCCCCCTTGTCACATGCAGGGCTCTTGCCCTAAGTCCCTTGGATTCTGAGAGAAGGCGCCGTTTTTTGGGACAAGGTGTCACGCGCCGGTCTGGTCAGCGGCGTGGCGTGTGAGAGAGCCTCGGCGTGCGATCCGGAAGCTCGAAGGGCTTGAGCGTGCCGGTGGAGCATGGCGATGGATCTGGAGTTTCACCAGCTCGACGTGCGGTACGCGCACCTGCGGCTTCGGCGGCCGGAGCGAGAGCGCCGGCTTGTGGCCTCGCTGGCCGAGAAGGGTCAGCAGGTGCCGATCGTGGTGGTGGCGCTCTTCGAGGACCCGGGCCGCTACCAAGTGATCGACGGTCACAAGCGCGTGCGCTTGCTGCGGCGGCTGGGGTCGGACACGGTCCAGGCGACGGTGTGGGACCTGAGCGAGGCGGAGGCCCTGCTCCTGGACCGGTCCTTGCGCACGGCGGACGCGGAGACGGCGATCGAGCAGGGGTGGCTGCTCCAGGAGCTGCGAGATCTTCCCCTGAGCCACGAGGACCTGGCTCGCTCTGATCATGGTCGAAGTCACCGACCTCATTTTCGCGGTGGACTCCATTCCCGCCATCTTCGCCATCACCACCGATCCGTTCCTGGTCTTCACCAGCAATGTCTTCGCCATCCTGGGCCTGCGCAGTCTCTACTTTGCCCTCGCCGGGATGATCGACGAGTTCCGCTACCTGAAGGTGTCGCTCGCCGTAGTCCTCATGGTCGTAGGCGTGAAGATGATGACCCACACCTGGCTGAAGTCCATCCTGGGCGAGCACTTCAATCTCTATCTCCTGGCCGTGGTCCTGATGATTCTCTTCGCTGGGGTGGCGGCATCTCTTGTGGCCTCGCGGATCGAGCGCGCTAAGGCCGGGTGAGATCGTGCCGGACGGAGGGAGCCGGAGGCGACCGAGAGACTATGCCGTCGACACTGACCGTGTTGTCTTTGCCCGCGGTCCGGACGGCCTCCTCAAAGAAGATCTCGTCCAAGTCGACGTCGGAGCGATCGAGGCGGTCATCCCGCCGGCCGCAGGCCGGGGACAGTTTCACTTCGCTCGGAGCCAGCACCGCGATCGTCTGCGGCCGGCGGTCCTCCAGCACGCGGAGCTGCTCCGGCTTCACGTCGCCCTCCAGCGCGCCCTTCTTTTCGATGTGGAAGCGGACGTAGACGAGCTCGGTGGTGGCCCCGAAGGCCGGCACCCGGAGCGTGCCTCGGCGATGGTCGGCAGCCGCTCGACGTAGGCGTAGTAGGGCTTGAGGTCGAACTTGCGGGCTGTGTTCTCGGAGGACATGTAGCGGACGCCTCCGAGGATCTTCCGCTCGGGCGGCCACGGCCGGTCGAACAGGCCGAAGCACCAGAGGATACCGGTGTAGGAGTTCGGGTCGCGGCCGTCGAGCGCGTACTTGTTGTTGAGGTGCTCGAGCGTGCGATACGCCTCGGCGGGGGAGGC
>CAYTWT010000086.1:0-3510 GCA_964442185.1 uncultured Acidobacteriota bacterium | reverse complement strand
AAGGCGTATGCGAATTGTGCAGATGCATGCTGATCTCGGGTGTGCCGAAACCGGTATGGTCCTGCGGCAGACTGCTGTGAAGACGGCAGACGATCGGCCGACCGTAGCGCGCGGCGAAGGTTGGATTCAGGGCCCGGCCGCCACTCACGGCGTCGCCTTCGAACGCCCAGATGGGTTGCTGCGGATACGCCGGATTGAAGACCCAGCCCGGAATTTCCTTGGCGGTCAGATCGTAGAGGTCCGGCGCGACGGCGGGGATGCGCTCGGAGGTGAGCTCGAGGAAGCGCTGGTGGTCTGCGCGCCCGCACTCACCGCTCTGCCAGTTGGACCACCACGTGGGGGTGGTGGGCAGAGCGGCGGTCGGCGCGAAGCGCACCGGCTCGTTGGGCAAACGCTCCGCCCATGCCGTCGTCGGCGGGCTCGGGGGGAGCACCTCGGTATCCGCGCCGTCGCTCGGGCGCGCGCTCAGGACGAGCGGTGCTGCACCTGCCGCGGCGGCATTCCGGAGAAACGATCGTCGTGATTCGCGGCGCGGCGAATCCTCCGATTGATCCGATCCGGGGATCGGTTCGCGAGAGATACGGGTGGGGTTTCCGCCCCTTCCCCTCCCGGCTGCCGCCAGCACTGCTCGGGCACGGCCCGCAAGCGAGTCGATCAATCTCATGGCATTCACCTTACCTTGGCGCCAATGCTCCCTCGGTGCGATCGCCAGCTGCCTGCACCTCAGGTGATGCATTTTCACAGAGTCGCCACTCGACGGAACAGTGTCCTTGTGACCTAACCCATCGGACTAGCCATCACCAGACAGGCGCAGGTACTGCGGCGTCCGGTGCGCATTGATACAGGTGTGCGCAAATGATGCGTGAAGCACACTGCTGCTCTGCTGGGAACGCGGCTCGCGCCTCAGACGGGATTCGACATCACCGCAGAGAAGAGCCGGCCCACGACGGCCGCCCGGGACTGCACGCCCATCTTGACCATGATGAGCCGGAGGAACGACTTGATGGTGTTGGGGCTCAGTTGCTTCCGCTGCGCGATCTCCTTGCTCGTGAGCCCCTGCATGAGCAGCTCGACCACCTCCTGCTCGCGGCGCGTCAGGCCGAACTGACCGGGGACGATGGCCGGAAGCCGCGGCGGCAGTCGCCTCTGGAGCAGGATGGCCGTCTGCGTTCGCGTGCGGTCACCCGGCGGCGGTTCGAGAGTCAAGGTTCGGCAACGGTAGTGTCTACGACCCGAAAGGAATTCCGTGGTTCCGTCGCCCGCAGGTCGCGCGGTACCATCGAGCAAAGACGGGATTTTCGCGGCGAGGACCGAGCTCTGCGAGGACGTCTCGGCCGGAGGGGCGGGATAGCAGCAGATCTGGACGGCGTCGACGTTGGCCGAGACCAGCCTCCGCGATCCGTCGATGATCACCAACCCAACTCCGTTGGTTGGTTCACGGAACGCGAGCGCGTCCTTCATGCTGACGACTCCTTCCTCTGAAGGGGTCAGGTTCAAAAGCCGCCGCGGCATCCGCTCGGCTCGAGGCATTCGGGTCCCTTCTCAAGTCATCGCCTGGACGAACGACGCTGTCCTCGGTGGCGGCGCTCAAGAGGGGAACAAACGGAGTTAGTTGCTTTGGAGCCAATGCGGTGCGGACACCAAAGCTGAAAAAACTATGGGTCTTCGGGCGATCGAGTGGGTAAAAAGCCTATAAGGAACCATACAAGCTCGACGCCTCAGAGCGCGGGCAGCATGCAGGTGAGGATCTTGAGTCGCAGGTACTCTTCGTCGCGGAGGCCGTACGCCCGGCGCTGGATGACGCGCACCTTGTTGTTGAGCCCCTCGACGAAGCCGAGTGCGACTTTGTTCTCGACGGCGCAGTGGGCCGCGATGCCGTCCCAGTGACGCTCGATCATCCTCGCGAACTTCTCGTAGGGCTTAAGGCGTTGCCACTTGAGCGACTCACGCCAGTTCTGGAAGAAGCGCTTGGCCCACCCCTCGCGGCTGTAGTCCCAGAGCTGGCCGAAGGACTCCTTGAGCAGGTAGGCGATATTGAGGCGTCGGTTCGCAGCCAGCAGCAGCTTGAGCGACTTGCGCCCTTGCAGCGTGAGGTTCTCGCGACTCGAGAGCAGCGTGTACTTCTGCCCCTTGATGAAGCGCCGGTCCTTGCCCGAGAGGCGGGCGTACTCGCTCTTGCGCACCTTGTCCAGGGCCTCGCCGAGGTGACGCAGCACGTGGAACTTGTCGAACAGGATGCTGGCCTGCGGGGCGTGGGTCTTGCTGGAGTTCCGGAACGGCTTCCACATGTCCATCACGGCCATGCGAATCCCCGCGCTCTGCTTGGCCCCCAGCCACTTGAAGAATTCGTTCATGCTGGCCTCGGAGCGATCCTGTCCGCCAAACCAGATCGGCCGCCTCCGTACCAGGTCGCTGACCACGATCCGGTAGGTGTGTCGCTTCCTGATCGAGATCTCATCCACGCCGATCACCTTCGGGCCCGGCCTTCCCGCCCGCCTCAGCTGTTCCCGCATGTACTGCTTCTCGAGGTCCTTGACCGCCTGCCAGTCGAGATGCAGTTCCTCGGCGATGTCCTTGATCGTCGAGGCCCGACAACGACGGCCCACATAGAAGGCAAAACGTTTCGTGTAGGAGCGGTTGTCCGCGAGGAAGGACAACGACTCCTGTCTCACCGTGCCGCACGAAACGCATTCGATGCGCCGTACCTCCATGTCCAGGAAGACTCGGAAACCCCCGCACGAGAGATCCCGTACCTGCTTGCGCTTCCAGTCGTAGAAGCTCCGGTGCTGGCGGCCACACGGGCACACGCTTTTTTTGAGCGCCGATGAAGCACCACGACCCTCGCATAGCGGTCACCGAACACTCCCTGCACCGTGGGGTCCGGTCGAAATCCAGGGAAGCGGTACGCGTGATAAAGCTGAAGCCGGCGTTGCCTCTGAGGCATCCGCGGAGTATGCCCGATTCCTGCAACCCGGCCAGCCCCATTTCACCCGCTCCCACAGCGCCCGGAAACCCCTTCGGAGCCTCGTTTTTACCCACTCAATTGCCCGAAGAGCCAAAACTATTAGTGCGGTGACGGTAGAAGGCGCCGCGCGATTTGGTCAAGCAATTCGTGCGATTCTTGATCTACGACATTGACGGGCGTCTCGCTGGTTGCCCAACTTCCGCAGTTCGCCGGCAATAGGGACTATTTGCCGGGGTGTCGTCGGTGGAAGTGCTTGCTGTGCCTGGGGCGAGGTTGCGAAGAGAGCGTGTAGTGCCAACCTATCCTCATTGTGTTGGCGAGTGCGGGTGTGCGATTTCAATGTAGGGAATCGCATGTACCTACGGCACTCGACGATTCGCAAGGATGGGAAGACGCACCGTTACTGGCGTCTGGTTCGTTCCCGCCGGCGCGACGGCAAGGTGGTGCAGGAGACGGTCGCACAGCTTGGCGAACTGGATGCGGAGGGACGCCTGCGTGCGAAGGCTTTGGCTCGTCGGATCACGGGCCGACCGGATCAGTACGAT
>CAYTWT010000085.1:0-15357 GCA_964442185.1 uncultured Acidobacteriota bacterium | reverse complement strand
ACGGCGCGCGCCGCTCTGGCAAAAGCGGGCGGCCGATTCTATGACGACCCCGTGGCGCATTTCGCGACCGTCGTGGCCGCCACGCGCAGCTACGGGGCGATCGCCGAGGAATTGCTCCGATCCGATCGGCCCGACTTCCTGGCGGTGTACTTCGAGGCCGTCGACACGGTGTCCCATCGCTTCGTCCGCGACCCGACCCTGGGACCCGCGGCCATCGCCTCGGCTTACCGGGATGTGGACGCGCTACTGACGCGCCTGGCCATCGCGGCTCCTTCCGGGACCTGGATCGTGCTCTGCTCCGATCACGGCTTTCAGCCAGCCTCGGCCGGTGTCAGTGTCGATCCAGCGGACCTGGCCGGCCCCGCCACCGCGTGGCACCGGCCCTACGGCATCGTGGCGGCGATCGAGGCGGATGTCCTCGCCGGACGCGCCAAGGGGCAGGCTCGGGATGTGGGTTGGGCGACGCCTCTCGACATCGCGCCCTCCGTGCTTCAAGCGGCGGGCTTGCCGCTCACCACGCGCATGACCGGCCATGTCGTCCAGGCGCTCGTCCCGGATGCACTCGCGAAGGCGACGCGGCCTCGCGACGCCGTCGCCGATCCCCCACCCGCCGCGCCCGCCGCTGGCGCGGCCGATGCGGAGCTCGAGGCCCGGCTCAAGGCGCTCGGCTACCTCGGCGCCACGACCACTTCGCTGGCGCGGCTCAACCTGGCCGAGATTCTGTATCGCCGTGGGCGCCTCCCCGCCGCCGAACGCGAGCTGCGCGGAGTGCTGGAGAGTCGGCCCGACAACCAGAGCGCCTGGCTCTGGCTCGCACGCGTGCAGGCCGACCAGAACCGGCCCCAAGCGGCGCTCGACTCCTACGCTCAGGCCGCGAAACTCCCGGGCGGTGCGCAGGACGCCCTGGTTCCGGCCGCGACGCTGGCGGCACGGGCAAAGCTGGCCGGGACGGCCCGCGCGATCCTCGCCGCCCTTTCGCCGTCAGAACGCCTGTTGCCGAGCGCCCGGATCGCTCGCGCGATACTCGCCGCCGCGGCCGGGAGACCGCGCGAAGCCGAGAGCGAATTGCGCGCGGCTCTCCGCCAGGACCCTGTCTCGTTCGAGGCGCTTTCGAGTCTCTTCGACGTGCTCGTGCCTGCGGGGCGAGCCGCTTCGGGGCTCCCCGCCTTTCGGTTCGGCGTGGCGCGAGCCCCCGACTCTCCACGCCACGTCGCGCTGCTGGGGGCCGCGCTCCTGGCCTCGCACCAGCCGGCCGAGGCCGAAACCACCCTGGCCCGCGCGCTGGCCCTGGCGCCGGATGGCGATCCGATTCGTCTCGACCTCGCTCGCGCGCAGATCGACCAGCGCAAGTTGGAGGCCGCGCTTGCGACTCTCGCTCCGGTCCAAGCCTCGGCGGATCGCGCGATACTCCGGGGCGCCGCACTCTCCCTGCTCGAGCGCTGGCCAGAAGCCGCCGCCGAGTATCACGCGGCGTTGGCAGCCACGCCCGAGCCCGGCCCCGAGTTGCTCAACGGAGTCGCGTGGGCTGATCTGAAGCAAGGGAAGAAGGCGGAAGCGGCGTTGCTGCTCGATCGTTCCCTGAGGCTGCGCCTCGATCAGCCGGAAATCGTACGCTTGCGGGCGACGCTCCCCGCTCCAGCGCCGGGGCCGAGATGAAACGCCAGCTCGGTTTCGTCGTGGGCGTTTCCGCAGGCTTGCTCGCAGTGTTCCTGGTGACGCACCGCGGTCCGGCGCGCTCGCCGCACCCCAACGTGCTATTGGTGACGATCGACACACTGCGGGCGGACCGTCTCGGCTGTTACGGATACGCCGGCGCACGGACACCGATCCTCGACGGCGTGGCGGCGGGGGGCGTGCGGTTCACGACGGCGGTCGTCCACGTGCCCCTCACGACGCCATCCCACGCCTCGATACTCACGGGCCTGACGCCGCTGCGCCACGGCGTCCGCGACAACGGCGACTTCGCACTCCCCGATGGCGTCCCGAGCGTGGCCGAAGCCTTCCGCCGTGCCGGCTATGCCACCGCGGCGTTCGTCTCCGGGTTCCCCCTCGACCGCCGCTTCGGCCTCGCCCGCGGGTTCGAGACCTACGACGATCGGCTCCCCCGCGGCGACGACCGGCGGCGGTCGGCCTACGTCGAGCGCCCGGCGGACCAGACGACGCGGGCGGTCGAGCGCTGGCTCGACGGGCGGAAGGGACCTTGGTTCCTGTGGGTTCACTATTTCGACCCCCACTCGCCCTACGAACCCCCGCCCGACCTCGCAGCGCGATTCCAGGGGCGCCCGTATGATGGCGAGGTGGCTTTCGTCGACCAGGAGATCGGCGTGCTGTTGAGACGCATCGATCAGGCGGGCGCTCGGGAGCGACCGGTCGTCCTCGTCACCTCGGACCACGGCGAGGCCCTGGGCGAGCACGGCGAGGAGACACACGGCGTCTTCCTCTACGACGCGACCCTGCGGGTCCCCTGGATCCTGGCGGGGCCGGGCGTCCTGAAGGGACGCCCGGCCGCCACGGTCGCCCGCGCCATCGACGCGGCCCCGACCCTTCTCGACGTCGCCGGACTTCCTCCGCTGCCCGGGGCCGAGGGCCGGTCGCTTTGGCCAGCGGCCCGCGGCGAGTCGATGCCCGACGCCCCGGCCTACGCCGAGTCGCTCTTCGCGCGCCGCCACCTCGGCTGGGCTCCGCTCCACGCCTGGCGGACCGCGCGCTTCAAGCTCATCGAGGCCCCGCGGCCCGAGTTGTACGCCCTGGACACCGACAGCGCAGAGATGAAGGAGGTGTATCGCGAGCACGAGGACGTGGCCACCTCGCTGCGTGCTTCCCTCCGTACGGCGCTCGCCACGGACACGCCAGGAGCGCCCGCCGCACCGGCCCACGACACGGCCGAGCGGCTGAAGGCGCTGGGCTACTTGAGCGGAGCGGGACCCGCACCCGCCTCGTTGCGTGATCCAAAGGACGGCATCGGCCTGCTGAACCGCATGGAGCACGGAATCGCAGCCGCCCGCGCCGACCCGGCCGCGGCCGCGCGCGAGCTGGCGGCCGTCCTGGCCGAGGACCCGCACCTGACCCTGGCCAGGCGCTACCGCGCCCTCGCCCTTTCGCAGGGAGGCGATCATGCCGGCGCGGTCCGCGAGGTCGAGGCGCTGGAGCGAGACGGGACTGGCTCCTTCGAGGACCTCATCTTGCTGGCGGACAGCCTGCGGCTTCTGGGACGGCCCGCCGACGCCCTCCCGGTCCTCGACCGGGCGGAGCGGATGCAGCCCCGCTCACCGGAGCCACTCCTGACCCGCGCGCACTCTCTCGTCGCGTTGGGCAGGCCCGTCGAGGCCGCAGCGGCCTACGAGCGGGTCCTTTCCCTCTCCCCGGGTCATCCCGAGGGCCTGCGCGGGCTGGGTGAGCTCGCCCTCGCCCGCGGCGATCTGCCGCGGGCCGCGACGGCGTTCGAGACGATTCTCTTTACCGATCCCTCGGAGCTGGACGCACGTCTGAAGTTGGGCGTCGTCCGCATGCGAGAGGGACGCGTGGAGGACGCCCTGAAGTTGTTCCGGGAGGCGGTTGAACGCGACCCGACGAGCGCCGAGGCCCTGCTGGACCTCGGCGGCGCCTTGGCCCGAAGCGGGCGCGCGGCGGAGGCCGTGCCCTACCTCGAGCGAGCCGTCGACGCCGGGTCTCGCTCGACCGTGGCCCTCAACGGCCTGGGCTTCGCGCGCCTCGAGGCCGGTGATGAGGCGGGGGCTCTGGGCGCGCTCCGCCTCTCTCTAAGTGTTAATCCCCGTCAGCCCCAGGTCGCGGAGACGGTTTCCCGCCTGATGCAGCGAGCCACGCCGCCGGGGGCCAGTCGGTGGCGATGACGCGATCGCGCCAGCAGGAGAGGAAGGCCCAGCGCGACCGACCGAAGATGAGCGCGGTTCCCGCGCCGCGTCGGCCGTGGCGACTTTTGCTCGCAGCCGGCGTCCTCGCGGCGGCAGCCGGAGCGCTGTTCCTCACCCGCCGCCCTGGGGCGACACCGGCCGTCCCGCCGAGACGCCCCAACCTCCTCCTCGTCACGCTCGACACCACCCGGGCCGACCGCCTGGGGGCCTACGGCTACGCCAAGGCGAAGACGAGGCACCTGGACCGTCTCGCCGCGGAGGGGGTGCGCTTCGATCTCGCGTTCAGCCCCGCGCCGATCACGCTCCCGGCCCACGCCTCGATCTTCACCGGCCTCTACCCCCCCGCCCACGGCGTTCGCAACAACGGCAACTTCTACCTCGCCGACCGTTTCGAGACGCTGGCGACCGTCTTGCGAAAGGGCGGCTACCGGACCAGCGCCTTCGTCAGCTCCTTCATCCTCGACCGCCGATACGGCCTGGCCCGGGGCTTCGAGACGTACGACGACGCGATGCAGGGGGCCCAGTCGCAGATTATCGCCCTCGAGGCCGAGCGGCGAGGCGACCGGACAGCGCTGCTCCTGTCCAGGTGGCTCGAGGCCTACGCGGCTTCCCCCTCCGCGCCTTTCTTCGCGTGGCTCCACTTGTTCGATGCTCACGAGCCCTACCGACCGCCTCCGCCATTCCGAGACCTTTTTGCAGGCAGCCCTTACGACGGGGAGATCGCCTTCGACGATGCCATCGTGGCCTCGGTCCTCGACAAACTGAGCCAGCTCGGCCTCCTCGACCGCACCCTCGTGGCCATCATCGGCGACCACGGCGAGAGCCTCGGCGACCACGGCGAGGAGACCCACTCGATGTTCGTCTACGAAAGCGCGCTCCGGATCCCCTTCCTGCTCTGGCGCCCGGGCCTCCTTCCGTCCGGCGTCGTGGTGAAGGAACCGGTGCGGGCCGTCGACCTGGCACCGACGCTCCTCGACCTGCTCGGCTTGCCCGCGCTCTTCCGCTCGGACGGGCGCAGCCTGCGCCCGCTCATCGAAGGTCGCGGAGCGGGTTCGCCCCCGGCGGTGTACGCGGAGACCTTCCTCCCCCAGTTCTACATGAACTGGGCTCCCCTCCGCGCCCTACGGGACCAGCGCTACAAGCTGATCGAGGCCCCTCGCCCCGAGCTGTACGACCTCAGGAATGATCCCGGCGAGGAGCGGAACCTGTACGCCGAGCAGACCGAGACCGCGCGGGGCATGGAGAAGGCCCTCGCGGCCGTTACCGGGGGGACGGAGGGCGCGATGAACGTCGGCGCACTTGACCGCGAGGCCATGGAGAAACTAGCAGCACTCGGATACGTGGGGGCTGGGGCCGAGGCCGGGCCCGCGAAGGCCGACCGCCTCCGCGCGGACCCCAAGGACGTCATCGCGGTCTTCAACCGTCTGCGCCGCGCCAACGCCGCGGTGCGCGACCGGCGCTTCGGCGAGGCGCTCCCGATTTTGCGCGAGGTCCTGAGAGACGACCCGAAGAACGCTTTCGCGCGCGTGGTCATGGGGAGCGCGCACATGGGGATGGACCAGTACCCCGACGCGATCCGGTGGTTCCACAAGTACCTCGAGGTCGTTCCCAACAGCGCCTATGCCCATCACTGGCTCGCGGTCTGCTATCTCAGGATGGGCGACCGGGACAGCGCGCTGCGCGAGGCCGCCGCGGCCCTCGCCATCGACCCTCGCTTCAGCGACGCCCGTGTCCTGCGGGGCGGCGTGCTGGCCGCCCGCGGCGACTACGAGGGCTCCATCGCCGAGCTGCGCGCGGCGATCCAGACGGACCCGGCGAAGCCCATGCTCCGCCTCGACTTTGCCAAGGTCCTCGCAGAAGCAGGCCGGACCCGAGAGGCCGAGGACGAGTACCACGCGCTCCTGAAGATCCAGCCCGACGACCCCTCGGCCCTCATCGGCCTGGGCGTGCTCCAGGCGAAGGCGGGCGCCCTCGACGAGGCTGCTGCCAGCCTGGCCCACGCGATCGAGGTGGACCCACGCCAGGACAGCGCCCGGTTCGACCTCGCCCGTGTTCTCGAACGCCAGGGCCGGACGACCGATGCTCGGGCCGAGTACCGGCGCCTTGCGGACAACCGGGAGACTGCCACGGTCGTCCGCGCGGCCGCACGCGAGCGCCTCGCCGCACTCGGCCGCTGAACATCAGCAGCGAAGCGACCCCCTGTGGTCATCGTGAGCTGGGACTCACTCCCGGGGCGGAGCCTCGATGACGACTCCGGAGCAAGACGCGAAACTCAGGAGCGCCACCGTTGCGGCCCTCGGTGGCGCGACGCGCTCAAGAAAACGGGGCGGCGCACCGCGCGCCGCCCCGCAGTTGATCCCCGAATAGCTTCGGGAACCTTACGATGTTAGAACCGGAACCGGAGCCCGACCTCGGCCTGCCGCTGGCTGTTGGGGATGATCGCTGTTGCCGTGCCGAAGTCCGCGGAGGTGTACCGGTTTATGTACCCGCCGGGGTTCGCCGCCTGGAAGTTCGTGTGGTTCGTGATATTGAACACCTCGAAGAGCGCCTCGATCGACTTCTCCTTGCCGATCTTGAAGATCTTCGAGAGTCGCATGTCCCAACTGAAGAACGCCAGACCACCCGTGCCCCCCTCGCTCGTGACTTTCTCCGGTCCGGAGGTGAAGGAGTTGCGGGCGAACGGCTGGCCGGTGGCCGGGTTGGTGGCCCGCACGGCGTTCCGCAGGCCCCCGAGGCCCGCGAGGGCGTTGATGGGTTTGCCGGTGTTGGCTTGCAGCGCCGTGGAGTACTGGAACCCCCACGGAATCTGGAACACCGCGCCCAGCGTACCGCGGTGGCGGACGTCGTTGGGCGCGGGGCCGAAGTCGGACGCGCAGCCATCGAGATCGGAGTTGGTGATGTCGCCGGGCTGGCTGTTGAAGTCATTCGAGCAGTTCTTGGCCTTGGTCCACGCATAGGTAGCGATGACGGTGGACTTCGGGCTACGCACCTTGCCGGTCACGTAGACGCCGTCGTACTTCGAGTGGCCGCGGTTGCCTTCGACCAGGATCGGTCCCAGATCTGGCGCGAAGACGCCGGCGGGCGACAGGCGCGTGTTGACGTTCTGCGGCGTGTTGATCCGCCACCGATGGATCTCCTGCTTGCCGCTGGCGTGCACGTAATCCACGTCGAAGGCCAGATGCTGCGTCAGCTGCAGCGAGACGCCGCCGTTGAACTGATCGTTGTACGGCTGCTGCAGGTCTGGCGCGGTCAGCCGCAGGAGTTGCCCAGCCGGAAAGCCCGCACCGAGCGCGGCCCGGATGGCGTCGCTGTTCTGGGTGTACTCGTTGGGTGTGAAGGTGGGGACAGTGGAGATGAAGAACGTCGGGCTGTTCGTCTGGCTCCAGTACTCGTAGAGCGTGATGTTCTGGAAGATCTCGTCGTAGTAGCGGCCGTAACCACCGCGCACTACCGCCTTGCCGTTGCCGTTGACATCGTAGGCGAAGCCTACCCGCGGCCCGATTTTGTTCTTGTCGAGTTTCCGCTGGCTGTTGAACCCTGCTGCCTGCAGGGCCGTCAAGGGCGGCGTGGTGAAGCGATTCGTGTAGGGGCCGGACTGGACTTCATACCGGAGGCCGAGATTGAGCGTCAGCTTGCTCGACGGCTTCCAGTCGTCCTGGATGTAGCCGGCCACGTAGGTCCAGTTGTCGTCGAAGGCGTTGTCGCCTGCCGAGCCCGAGAAGGTGTCTGCCAGAGCGTTGAGGTAGTTGTCGATGTCGGTCCCGAGGTCCTGGTTGAAGATGAATTGCCCATAGAGGGTCGGCGTGAAGAACCCGCCGAAGTGCGTCTTTATGACCTCGGCCCCCACCTTGAAGTCGTGGTCGCCGCCCCAGCCCTCCTTGCGGAAGGAGAAGTCGTCGCGCAGCTGGAAGCGCTTCTGGATCGTCTGCTGCGGCGTGTTGATGTTCGCGCCGAAGAAGAAGCTCGGCGTCGTGAGTCCGGGGACGCTGGGGTTCTCCGCAACAATGTTGTTCTCGAAGCGCGAGAACAGCAGCACGACTTCGTTGAGCTTGTTGCTGCCGAGGACCGTGGTGTTCTTCAGGATCCCCGAGTGGATCTTGTTGGTGTTGGTCGCGCCCGAGGAGGCCAGCACATTGCCGCCGATGAAGTCGTGGTCGCGCTTCTGGTCCTCCAGGGAATACCGCGCGATCATGGTGTTCTTGTCGCCAAGCTGGAAGTCGAGCTTGCTGGTCAGCAGGTGGTTGCGGAACGGCTGTGCGAAGGCGCCCTCCTCGGCCGGCAGAGCGCCCGCAGTGTCCACACGGGCGAAGTCGTCGCGCCGATTGCGCTCGTAAGCCACGAAGAAGTGGGCCTTGTCCTTCTGGATCGGTCCACCGATCGAGCCGCCAAACTGCTGCTGCTCGAAGGGCGCTTTGTCGGCGTTCTGCTTCTTCTCGAAGAAGGTTTTCGAGTTCAGGTTCTCATTGCGGGCGAACCCGAAGAGGCTGCCGTGAAACTGGTTGGACCCGCTCTTGGTGATGACGTTGACGACGCCACCGGTGGAGCGGCCGAACTCCGCACCATAGCGGTTGGTCGTGACCTTGTACTCCTGGATCGCCTCGGCCGTGAACTGCTGCAAGAGGCCGCGCACGACGCCGTCGCTGTTGTCGCCGCCGTCGACGTGGATGATCACGTTGCGGCCGGTGGCGCCGCCGTAGCTGATGCCGCCCACCTCGGTCTTGGTAGGGTCGTAGTAGTTGGAGGGACGCGTGCCCGGGACCAGCAACGACAGGTCCTGGAACTTACGCCCGTTCATCGGAAGGTTCTCCACCATTGCCGAGGTGATGACTTGGCCGACGTCCGACGTGGTGGCCGAGATGAGGGGCGTCTCGCCGGTCACGGTGACCGTCTCGGTCTGGGCCGAAACCGACATCGAGAAGTCGGCGCTCACCGTCGACGCCACTTGCAGGACGAGCTTGCGGACCTGCTTGGCGAAGCCGGTCAGCTCGGCCGTGACCTCGTACTCGGCCGCGGGCAGCGAGCCGATACGGTACGTCCCGTTGGCGCTCGACGTCACGCTGCGGGAGAGGCCGGTATTGACGTTCCTGGCTGTGATCGTCGCGCCCGGGACCGCCGCCTTCGTTTCATCGAAGACGTGCCCATCGAGGCTGCCGGAGTCGCTCTGCGCCCAGCCAGTGACCGGAACGACCAGGAGCGAGACGGCGAGCAGCGCGAAGATCGCGAAACGGAGTCGCGACACGTTCATCCTTTTGTCCTCCTAGACGGAGTGTTTGCCTTCTAGCGATCGAGCGGTGCGTAGCTCTTCGAGTGATGACATGTAGTTGCATTGAGGATAGCAAGCTGCGTGCCGCTCGAAGAGCCGGATTGCACCAGATGGATCTGGTTGACTGCAAAGGCGGTTTAGGGCGGCGGTCAAGTGCTTGGATGATCCGAACTCCAAACGGCCGTATGTTTCGATCCGGGAGATTGGAGTCTTGGGCTCGCGGCAAAGTCGCGCAATCGCGGCTTCTTGACTCGCCGCGAGGCCTGTCCTACTCTCCCTTCGCTTGGCGCCTCAAGATTTCGGCCCCAGGGCCTACCGAACATGCTTCGATTTCTGACCGCCGGCGAATCCCACGGGCCTGCCCTGACCGTCGTCGTCGAGGGTCTTCCGGCCGGCCTGGCCGTGGACATGGAGGCACTCAGCTCCGATCTGCGGCGGCGCCAGGGAGGATACGGACGCGGTGGGCGAATGCAGATCGAAACCGACTCCGTCGAGCTGCTGTCCGGCGTGCGCCACGGGCTGACGCTGGGCAGCCCCGTCACCCTGCAGATTCGGAACCGCGACTTCGAGAACTGGCGGGACGTGATGTCACCCGCGCCGCAGCCAGCCGAGGCGCGCAAGCGGCGCGCCCTCAAGCATCCGCGGCCCGGGCATGCCGACCTGGCATTTTCAGCGCACGTGCAGACCCGATATCGGCGGAGGACACGCAGGCCCTCGAGAACCTGGCCGGGTATGTGGTCAAAACCCCCTTGTCACTTCAGAGGCTCGTCTACCGGCGCGCCCGCCCTGAGGACCGCCAGGCCGCCAAAGGCCGCCAGATTCTCGCTTGACCACCTCCCTCGGAGGGGGAGTAGTCTGCCTGCGCAACGGTCACCAAAGTGGGAGGACGCTTCGCGGCGCGCCTTGCCGCTCAGGCACACGGCTGAGGGGGATGTTGAGGCGGGAGCCCTCCTCATTACCCTCGGCGACGCCTGCTCGCCCCCGACCGCGGCGTCCCCGTGAGGGCTGCGGCAGGAAATGCTCATCAGATTTTGGATCGATCCGAACGGAAACCCGGGCAGGAACTCTCCAACCCTTCCACCAGCCATGCGAGAGAGCCGGCATGACTTGTAACCCCCTTCCGGCGTGATGGTCAAGGTTAGGGATCGCGCACGACGCCGGCGGCCAAAGCGTTGACAGCATGCGGGGCGTATGGTTGACTCGCGCCCGAGCCCATGCCCAAGACGCTGACGGTCGCCGGCGGTCCCCAGGACGGCCAGTCGGTCCTGATCACCCCGGGCGAGAGCCGCAGCCTCGGCGGAGCACCCGACTGCGCGCTCAGGCTCACGCTCGGCAACGTCGCGCCCCAGCATGCGCGCCTCAGCTTCGATGCCGCGCGTGGCCTGCTGCTCTCCGACCTCGGCAGCGCCACCGGCACGTACGTGAACGGCGAGAAGATCGGGGCCGATCACGTGCTCGCCGACGGCGATCGCGTCTGCCTCGGCCCGCCGGGCTCGAAGCAGACGGCGAAGCTCGTGGTGGGGCTTCGGGACGATAGCGCGGCCGATACGGCCGGCGAACCGGCGCTGATCCTCGACGCCCCCACGGAGGTTCCGCTCGCGCTGGATGGGCCGATGCTCGAAGCGGATCCGGAGCCGGCAATCCTGGTCGATGAGGTTCCACCGCCCGTCGCAGCGCCGAAAGTGGCAACGCCGCTTCCGCCACCGACCGCGGCCAAGCCGGCGGCGGCGAAAGCCGCGGCAGTCAAGCCCGCTGCCGACACGAAGAAGCCGGCACGCGCCGAGTACACGAACGAATTGCCTTCGATCGCGGCCCCGGGCGGGCCGCGCGCAGCGGGCGCGCCGCTGCCCGTGCCGATGCCGCTGCCCGTGCCGGACGCGCTCAAGAAGGCCAAGCGGCTCGCGCTCCCCGCGATTCCGCGCCCGCTGTTGGCGGTCGGCATCGGCCTGCTGCTGTCGGCAGTGGCCTACTTCGGCTGGCGTTCATTCCAGGCGGCGCCGCCGGTGATCACTGCCGTGCTGCCACCGAAGGCGGAGGCCGGCCAGACCGTCAGCCTGCAAGGCAGCGGCTTCGGCTCGAATCAGCAGGGCGTGACCGTACGCTTCGCCGAGCAGGTGGGCCAGATCATCTCCGCAACCGAGACCCAGGTCGCCGTCACGCTGCCGCAGATCGCGCCGAGCGGGGGCGCCGCCGACTTCCCGGTCACGATCGAGAACCGCGCCGGGCGTTCGAACGCCATCTTCCTGACCATCTCGGCGCCACCGCGCATCACGTCGTTCTCGCCCGACGTGGCGATGCCGGGAGAGCTGGTGAGTGCTACAGGCAAGAACCTCGACGCCAAGCCGCTCAGCGTGCTGGTGTCCGGCCAGCTCGCCGAAATCCTCGACGCCAAGCCGACGAGCTTGCGCTTTCGGGTTCCCGAGCTTCCGGTGATACCCGGCGAGGCGGCCCAGGTGGTGATCACGGCCGGCCGCGAGTCGTCGAAGTCGACGCCCCTGTACCTGGGCCGGCTGCCGCTGCTGATCGAAGCCCGGCCGATCAAGGCCAGGCCCGGGGAGCGCGTGACGCTTCGGGGTCGCGGCTTCGACGCGAACCTCGCCAATCTGGAGGTGCGTTTCGGCGGGGAGCCGAGCCTCGTGATCTCGGCGACCGAGAACGAGATCGTCGCCTCGGTTCCCGGCTCTGGCGTGATGACGTCGCAACTGGACGCCGACGTGATCGTGAGCGTCAGTGGCTCGCGCTCGAATCCCGCGCCGTTCATCCTGACGCGGCCGTCCTCGGGCTACTTCACGCCCCACTACTTCCCGGCGCCCGTGCCGGATCGGCCGGGCTATGCCCTCGTCTCCACCGACATCGGGCCCGTGCTGGCGCTCGGCGGGCGCGCCGAGGCGGCCTCGACTGCGGAACGCGCGGTGCGCGCCGCGGCCGCCCTGAACGCGATGGTGGAAGAGGCCCAGAAGAAACCCGTGAGCCTAGAGCTGCGGGACAAGCCGGTGCTCGGAATCGCACTCGCGGGCCACCCGGAGTTGCTGCTCGCGGTGACGCCGGACGATCTCGCGGCCTACGAGGTCTTCGATCCTACGCTGCGCACGCGCCGCGTCTCGCAGCGTAGTGTCGCGGCCTTCTGGAGTGCTTTGCTCCAGGACCAGCTCGCCCTGTTCGTGACGCGGGAGCGGCCGTTTCGAGTCGTCGAGATCACGCCGCGCGGGCGGGCGCTGATGCAGATCTACAGCGAGGCGCTGCGCCGCGCCGGGGCTGGCGCCGGCGTCCCGGTCGGCGTGGTGAGCCCGCTGCCCTCGAACCTTGGGCGCGACCTGCGGGAGATGGCGCTGCTGTTGCCTGCCGAGGGCCAGTCCTCCGCGGCGGCGGCCATCGAGGGCCGCTGGATCGGCACGATGTGGGAGGAGGGCCAGGGCGACAAGAACATCGCGATCCGCCTGCGGCTCGAGGGCTCGCGCCTGGCGGGCTTCCTCACCACCAGCGCCGGCGCGATCCGCGCCGACGTCCCGCTCGAGAACGTGAGCTACGACAAGGGCGCTCTGCGTTTCACGCTCTCCGTCGGGGGTGTCCGCCGCCAGTTCCAGGGCCAGGTCCAGGGCGCCTCGGTGAGCGGCGAGATCGTGGCGGCGGGCGGCGGCGCCAAGGGACGCTTCACGCTCAAGTACGCCGAATAGCCTTGGTCCGCTCCGGGCTCGAGGTCCTGCTGGCGCGGCCCGGCGGCCTGCGCGGCGCGCGGCTGGGGCTGATCGCGAACCCCGCCTCGGTCACTTCCGGGCTGCTGCACGCCTCGCAAGCGCTCCAGGCCTCAGGCGCCTTTCGGCTGCGGGCGCTGCTCGGGCCCGAGCACGGCATCTGGGCGAATGCCCAGGACCTGATCGAGCTGGGCGACGGCCGCGACCCGGCCACCGGCCTGCCCGTCTTCAGCCTGTATGGCGACACGCGGGCGCCCACCGCGGCCATGCTCGACGGGCTCGACGCACTGGTCTTCGACCTGCAGGATGTCGGCTCTCGTTACTATACGTTTATATACACCATGCTGCATGCCCTCGAGGCCTGCGCCCGGCATGGGAAGCGGCTCGTCGTCCTCGACCGCCCGAACCCGCTCGGTGGGACGACCGTTGACGGCAATGTCCTCGATGCGGGCTTCAGATCCTTCATCGGGCTGCACCCGCTCGCCGTGCGCCACGGCATGACCACGGGCGAGCTGGCGCTTTTGTTCCGCGAGGAGCTGGGGCTGGGGGTGGAGCTCCAGGTCGTGAGGATGCGCGGCTGGCGGCGGGAGATGGCCTTCGAAGAGACGGGCCTGCCATGGGTGGCGCCGTCACCGAACATGCCGACGCTGGACACGGCCTTCGTCTATCCGGGCGGCTGCCTCGTGGAGGGAACGAACCTCTCCGAGGGCCGCGGCACGACCCGCCCCTTCGAGCTGGTGGGCGCGCCGTGGCTCGACCCGTTCCGGCTCGCCAAGCAGCTCAGCCGCGAGCGCCTGCCGGGCGTGCGGTTCCGGCCGGCGTTCTTCACGCCGACGTTCCAGAAGCACGCCGGAGCCGTCTGCGGAGGCGTGCAGGTGCACGTGAGCGACCGGCGCCGCTTTCGAGCTTTCCTGACCTATCTGCTGCTGATCGCCCACGCGCGAGCGCAGGACAAGAAGCGCTTCGCCTGGCGCGAGCCACCCTACGAGTACGAGCGCGTCAAACGACCGATCGACATCCTGTGCGGGAGCGAGCGCGAAAGGCGAGCGATCGAGGCCGGCCGCTCGCCGCGCAGCCTGGTTCCGCAGTGGCGCCGTGAGCTGGCCGCGTTCCGCAAACGCCGCGCGAGGCATCTGCTATACGCTTAGGCGATCTTTAGTCCTCGGGCTTGAGGTACTCGATCGAGTAGGCGAAGGCATCCGGCTTCTGCATGAGCGCTTCAAAGGCCCGCACGAAGGCGCCAGGCGAGGCATGGAGCTGGCGCTCCTGAAGCCACCGAACCATGCGAAAGGGCCGCCACTGAGCAAGCCAGCGGTGCGCGATTGCTTCAATTCGGTTGTCGGTGGTTACGAAGACGCGGCCGTTCGTAACGGCCCATTCGAAGAGCTCAGCGTCATCGGTCTTCTCCCCGAAGGTATCGACGGCTCTGACCACGTCCCAGCCTTCGCGCCGCAGAGCCTCGACCAGTGTCCCGTCCACGTTCTCGTCGGTGAAGAGCGGGAAGCGCTCAGCCACCTACCGGCTCGCACGGCGCCGCAGATACTCTTCGCGCTTCCCGTCGTGCTCGGCTTCAGCCCTGCGATCCTCTTCGAAATCGCCCTGAAGCTCGTCCCTGTGGTCATAGTAGTAAGCGAGCGCCGAGTGGACCTCGGCCAGGTTGAGCGGCCGCGAGGAGTAGTGCGTGCGCATCGCCTCCGGCGTCATGCCCTTCTCGAGCAGCACCACGATGTCCATCACCCGGATGCGCGTGCCGTCAATGCAGGCCCTGCCACCGCAGACGCCGGGTGTCTTCGTGATGTGCGGGTAAGCCGCCACCGGAACCGTAGCCATAACCCCTATTTTAGACGGATTTGTCCCACACGGTTGAACTTGGCGGCGGCTCCCTGGCGGGGATGAGAATGGGTGTGCTTGGAGCCTCCGACTATTCCGCGAGCGCCGGGTCGGGGCTCCTGGACGGAGCCGGCGTTCGCGAGGCCAGCGTCGTCAGCACGACCGCCGCGAGGATGAGCGCCCCGCCGGCCAGCAGCCAGGCCGAAAGCGGCTCGCCGAGGAACACGGCGCCCAGGAACACGGCGACGATCGGGTTCACGTACGCGTAGGTGCCGACGGTGGTGGCCGGCAATTCGTTCAGGCAATACGAAAACGCCGTGAAGCCCAGCAGCGAGCCGAACACCACGAGATACAGCAGGCTCCACCAGGCGTCTTGCGAAGCGGCGCGCAGCGTGCCCCAATCCTCGCCGACCAGCGAGGACTCGAGAATCAGCACCAGCGAGCCGACCAGCATCTCCACGGCGGAGGCCGTGAGCACCGGGAGCTTCCTCGACACCGACTGCGAGTAGAGCGCTCCAATCGTCCAGGCGATCGTGGCGACCTGCAAAGCGACGATACCGGCGACGTGAGCCGACCAGTCTCCTCCGTCGGGGCGCGCCACGAGAAACACGCCGACCAGGCCGAGCAGCGTGCCGAACCAGATGCGAACAGTCCAAGGCTGGCCGCGCGGCCGCAAGCCATCGAGGAAGGTCATCCACAG
>CAYTWT010000084.1:0-7552 GCA_964442185.1 uncultured Acidobacteriota bacterium | reverse complement strand
AGCGTCGGGCGCGCGAACAGTTGTGCCAGATCCTGCACGCCACCGCCGATCGCGCCGCCGACGTAGTTTTCGTCGTGGCGTTCGAAATCGGCCGGGGTCATCGTCGCGCGCGCCAGCACGAGGTCGCCGAAGCCGGGCGCGAAGCGTTCGAGCTGCGCTTCGATGCGCGGGGCCATGTCGATACGGGAGCCGCTCGGTACGTGACAGTAGGCCCAGGCCGTGTGCCTTCCGGCCGGCGCGCGCGACGGGTCGAACAGGCTCTGCTGCGCGACGATCAGGTACGGCCGCTCCGGGTGCTCGCCGCGCCAGACGGCCGCCTCGGCCGCTGCGATCTCCTCGAGCGTTCCGCCGATGTGGATGGTGCCGGCGCGCCGGCACTCGACCGCACGCCAGGGGATCGGACCGCTGAGCGCAAAGTCCATCTTGAACGTCGCCGGGCCGTAGCGGAATCGGCCGAGGGCGCGGCGATAGCGCGCGGGCAGCCGCTTTCCGGCGATCCCGAGCAACTGGCGGGGCGTGACATCGAGCAGGACGCTGCTGGCTCGCGGCAGCTCGTCGAGCGACGCGACCCGCGCCTGCGTGAGGATCTCACCGCCGAGCGAGCGGAGCTTCGCCAGCATCGCATCGGCGATCCGCTGTGAGCCACCGCGGGCAATCGGCCATCCTACCGCATGGCCGAGCGCGGCCAGCACCAGGCTCACGGCCGCGGTGGCGGCGCTCTCGAGCGGCAATACCGCGTGCCCCGCGAGGCCGGCGAACAGCGCCCGGGCTCGCTCGCCCCGAAACGCCGCCTCGGCCAGGCTGCGCGCAGGCCGAAGTGCGCGCAGGCCGAAACGCGCCAGCGCGACCGGATGCTGCGGCGCTCGCAATGGTCCCAGCAGCGCTGGCGCGAGACGTTCCCAGTCGGCCGCGAGCGAGCCCACGAGGCGGGCCCAGGCGCGCGCATCGTCGCGTCCGAGCCCTGCGGCCGTCGTCTCGGGCGAGCGGTCGAGTGTTACGGCCGTCCCGTCGTCGAGCGGATGCGCCAGCGGCAGCGGAGGGTGGACCCATTCCAGACCTGGAAGCTCGAGGCTGCGGAAGAACGGCGAACCCACGCCGAGCGGGTGGATCGCGGAGCAGATGTCGTGGACGAAGCCGGGCAGCGTGCGTTCGCCCGAGCGCAGGCCGCCGCCGAGCGTCGCAGCCGCCTCGAGAAGAAGCACCGAGCGTCCCGCCTGGGCAAGAGTGAGCGCTGCGGCGAGGCCGTTCGGGCCCGAGCCCACGACGACCGCATCGTAGCTCTCACGCGCGAGCCTCTCCCGCCAGCTGCTCACGGGTCGGGAGCAGGCGTGTTCTTCAGCTCGTACTGCTCCGCCAGGTGCAGGTCGAAGGCGTTGTGCTTCGGATTGCGGCCAAAGCCACGGAAGTGCGCCTGGCAGCGATAGCAGACGGTAATCTCGGGCAGCAGGGCGTACAGTACGGCATCGATGGCCGCCGCCACGAAGAGGCTGGAATAGTAGGGTGTGAAAGGCGCGAGCGCGCCGCCCACGATCACGATTGCGAGGCCGGCCTTCTGGTTGAAGTCGCGCTGCACGTAGAGCTGCGCGCCGCCGCAGGCCGGGCACTGGTCCACGACGCCGCTCTCGCGCAGCGATGCGGACAACGCCAGCTCGGTCGGCGCGGCGCACCGCGGGCACGAGCCGCGGCCGTCGAGACCGCTCGTGGCTTCGGCCCCGCACTTCGGGCAGCGAAAAGCGATCTCCGTCGCCTTCACAACGGCAGCCCTGCCGCGATCCGCAGGTATTTCGAGAGTAGCTCGCCCGACATCACCAGGAACAGCTGCACGTACAGGATCCCGGTGGCCGACTGCGTGGAGCGAATCTCGACCGTCTTCCAGATGAACCAGATCAGCGAGAAGGGACCGACGATGCCGAACAGGACCCGCATCCAGACGAAGACGCCGTCAGGGCTCCACAGGCCGGCGGCCACGGCACGCGCGTCCACGAACCCGGCGTGAACGGGGCCGAGGAGCGCGAAGCCGACCACGAGCAAGCGCAGCACGAGCGCCACGACCAGCAGGACCGTCAGCCGCCGCAGCGCGAGAATCGGCAGGTCGATCACGATCAGGTACCAGTGGCCGAGGATCATCGCGGCGGCCGCAGTGCCGATCAGCAACACCGACGTGAGATCGGTCGCCACGACTAGGCCGCGCTGGGCCGCGGGGGCGCCAAGCGCGATGCCCGCCAGGCCCGTGACGAGCGAGCCGGCGAGGAACGGCCACTGCGCCCTGGTCCAGCCGAAATGCCGCGCCCGATTGTAAAGCACACACAATAGCAAGGAGAAAGCCGTGCATGCGAGGACCGCAGGGTAGCTCTCGCCACCCGGTGCGCCCGGGCCGCCAGCGGTCCCGAAACGGCGGAAGGCCAGCCACACGCCGCAGGTGGCCATGAACGCCGAAACACCCGAGCAGAACTTGAAGTACTTCTTGCCGGCGCGCTCGGGGACGAATGGGAGCGTGGCCATGAGGCCGAGCGCCGAATGCACGAGGAACAGGAAGAAGACGGCGCTCACGCCTGTGACTCGATGGCCGTTCGTTCCGGAGAGCCGCTTGCGAAGGGATCAAAGCACCCCTCGGGTCGCGGGCAACGCCGCGCCGCGAGGTGGGCCGCTACATCGTCGGCGCAGCGCGCCAGCAGGCCGGTGACCGAGGCGGCCGCCGTTCGTGAGTGCGCGCAGTAGCCGTGACCTGCCATGAAGCCCGCCGCCTCGGCCAGGTGACCCAGGTCCGCGGCGCGAGCCTCGCCTGCCTCGACGGCCCGCAGGATCCGCGCGAGGTTGGCCGTGCCCATGGTGCAAGGCGGGCACTGGCCACAGGCTTCGCGTTCGAAGAAGGCGGCGAGCGAGGCGGCGACGGCCAGTGGGCAGGCATGCTCGCCGATCACGAGCAGCGACGCGGTGCCGAGGCCCGAGCCGGCCTCGCGCAGCGCGTCGGGGTCGAGCGGCGTGTCGGCCTGTGCGGCGCGCAGCGGCGCCGCGGAAGGGCCTGCCGGGAAGAGCAGGCCGAGGCCGTGGGTCGCGCCACCGCCTTGCTCGTCAACGATGCGCCGCAGCGGCGTCCCAAGCCGCACTTCATGCACACCCGGCCGCCGCACGTGGCCCCACACCGAGACGAGCGTCGTTTCGCCGGCGCGAAACTCCACCGGGTCCGCGACGGCCGCGCTCACGCGAGCCAGCGTCTCCACGTTCTGCACCAGAGTCGGCCTGCCCGCGAGGCCCGCGGCGAAGGGCAGCGGCGGCTTGGGCCGCGGCCAGGCGCGCCGGCCCTCGAGGGTTTCGAGAACGGCGGTTTCCTCGCCCGCGACGTACGTCTCCTCGCCGCGGCGGATCGTCAGCGTCAGGCCCTCGCGAACAGTCGAATCGCGGGCCGCCTCGAGCGCCGCAGCAGGCCGCCCGAACGAGCCCTTGAGATAGACGAAGGCCTCGCTCGCGCCGATGGCACGCGCGGCCAGCGTGAGGCCCGCGAGCACCTCGCCCGGGCGGGTCGTCATGATGTGGCGGTCCTTGATCGAGCCAGGCTCGCCCTCGGCTCCATTCGCGACCACGACCGGGGCCGAACTCCCGCTGGCGCGGAAGGCGTCCCCGGCCTCGACACGCACAGCCTGCCATTTGCGGGCTGTCGGGAACCAGCCCCCGCCTCGTCCGCGCAGGCCCGCATCCGATACACGGCGAACGAGTTCCGCGGCGTCCACGGCTCCTCCGGGCAAGCAACCATTATAGTGAGGCTTCCCAAACGCGGGGGGGTGCGCTACGATGCTGACGGCGGGCCGCATCCGGCTCGCGCCGAGGAGAGAACCAGTCGATGATCAGCCTAACGACGAAGGCGGCGGAAAAGGTCAAGGGCATCCTGGACCAGGAGAAGGCGAGCCTCCCACAGGGAGGACTCCGGATCTATGTGCAGGGCGGCGGTTGCTCGGGTTTCCAGTACGGCATGGTCCTCGACGAGGTGGCCGACGGCGACGAGATTCTGGAAGTACAGGGCGTCAAGGTGATCGTGGATCCCATGAGCCTGCGCTATCTGGAGGGCGCCGAGGTCGACTACAAGGACGATCTGCTGGGCGGCGGGTTCGCGATCAAGAACCCGAACGCCACCTCGACCTGCGGCTGCGGTCATTCTTTCCAGGCCGGGGGCGAAGGTGAGGCCGCCGCGGCTGGACATAGCCACGGCCACGACCACCAGCACTGATCACGGGGGGGCCATGAGCGAATCTGCCGTTGCACCCACGGGCCGGCACCCCCGCGAGCTGGCGCTCCAGAACATCGGCCGTTAGGGCGTGGGGCGACTCGCCTCGCTGCCGGCCCGGATCCCGCTGTTTCCGCTGCCGAACGCGGTGTTGTTCCCGGGCATGCCTCTGCCGCTCCACGTCTTCGAGCCGCGCTATCGGCAAATGGTGCGTGACGTGGCCGAGGCCGAGAAGACGGTCGGCATGCTGCTGCTGCGTCCTGGCTGGGAGCGAGACTATGCTGGCCGCCCGCCCGTGTTCGAGGTCGGCTGCGCCGGCGTCCTGGAGCAGTGCGAACCGCTCGCCGACGGGCGCTTCAACATCCTGCTGCGGGGTGTCTCACGCTTCCGGATCCTCGAAGAGCATGCAGGCCAGCCCTACCGACTCGCTTCCATCGAAGCCCTGGCCGATGTCACCGGCGACGCGGCGGCCCTCGAGGCGACGCGGCCCCAGCTGATGGCGTCGATCGGCAGGGCCAGCGATGGTCCGGCGGTCCTCGTGATGCAGGCCGAGCTACCGCACGAAGCTTTCGTGAATGCCCTCTGCCAGTCGCTGGCGCTCACGCCGGTCGAGCGGCAGTCGCTGCTCGATTGCGACACCGTTCTCGAGCGCGCTCGGCGCCTCATCGAAGTTCTCCAGTGGAAGGCGCTCGAGCAGGTGATGGGTAAGGGCAACGCGGAGACCATCCATTGAGGAGTTCGGGGGTACGCTGCGCTCCGCACCCCCGCCCGCATTCGCGCTCCGCCCTTGTCGCTCACGCGAGAGTGAATCCAGCGCTTCGCTAGTTCCGACTTTTCAGCCCGCCCGTGCGTCAATAACACAAGACGGCAGAGGCGCGTTCGTGGGGTGGGCGAAACAAGCGATTGAATGGAGGTTGGGATGTCACAGGCGAAACTTCTGGCCCTGGGCGGGGCCGCGCTGCTGGCCGCGGCGGCCCTCGCGGCGCCGAGCCTGCGCGCCGAAGAAGAGAACGTGGACAAGCGGGTCCACATCGCGCGCTCCGTCTTGGGCGGGGCCTACCTCGGTGTCGGGCTGAACGACACGGCCGGCGACGTCCGTGGCGCGCTGGTGCGGGACGTCACCGCCGACACTCCTGCTGCCAGGGCCGGCCTGAAGGCCGGGGACCTGATCGTGCGCTTCGACGGCGAAGCCGTCCGTAGCGCCGCGCATTTGGCGCGGCTGGTGCGGGAGACGCCCGCCGGTCGGAGCGTGGCGCTCGAGGCGAAGCGTGACGGTGCGGTCCAGAAGCTCGAGGTGAGGCTCGTCGAGCGCAAGGAAACACAGGAGTTCTTCGGAGAGGATGATGGCGCCCTCGCCTTCAACTTGCCCGTCGAGCCCCCTCACGGGCCCGAGGCGCCTGGCGCTCCGCGCGCCCCGCGCCCGCCACGCGCCGCACGCCCGCCACACGCGCCGCACCCGCCGCTGCCCCCTCTGCCCCGCATGTTCCGCTGGAACAGCGAAGGAGACGCGGACGGCCTCGACTTCCTGCTCGACCGCGGTCCGCGCAAGCTCGGGATTCGCTACCAGGAGATCTCGGGGCAACTCGCGAAGTACTTCCAGCTCGCCGACGACCAAGGCGTGCTGGTTGCCGACGTGGATGAGAGCGGACCCGCGGCCAAGGCCGGTCTCAAGGCCGGGGACGTGATTCTGAAGTTCGGTGCGGCGCCGGTGAAGGACGGCGACGCCCTGCGGCGGGCCGTGGCCGAGGCCGAGCCCGGCTCCGACGTGACGCTCTCGATCTGGCGCGACGGCAAGCCGCTCGAGCTCAAGGTCACGCTGGCCGGCGAGAAGGAGGAGCACAGCAGCGGCGAGTCGACCTAGACTTCCTTCAGTTCAAGCACCAGCAGCGTCGCGCCGACGACCAGGGCCGGGACCAGCAGCAGATTGGCGCAGGGCAAGAGCAGCACGATCAGGGCGGTGAGTCCGAAGCCGAGACTCTCCGCCCGATACGAGCGGTGCCAGGTGCGGCGGGCGGCAAAATCGAAGCCGTGTCGCCCCAGGCTCAGGTCGGTGAGTTGGAACGACAGCGCCCGGCCCGCCCACAGGGCGCCCAGCACCGGCCCGACGACAGGGATCAGGCCGAGCAGGAAGACTCCGGGCGCCGCCGCCATGAAATAGACTGCACCGCGCAGGGCTTCCTTCACCTCCCAGACCGTTCCTGGCGACGCGCTCCGCACATCGCCTCGAGCCATCCTTTCGGTTTCCCTGGACAGCTCGTCCAGCAGCGGTGCGCCGAGCAGCAGGGCCGCCGCGAGTCCGAGGGCCAGGCCCGCGGTCAGGGTCGCGAGCCAGGCGCTCAGGGCCAGCATCGCGCCGACCACCGGCGGAAAGCGCTCGCTCCCCGGCGTCAAGGCGGCCTCCACGGTGGGCGCAGCGTACAGGCCGAGCACGAAGCCCCCGGACACCAGGCCCACGGCTAGCAGCGCGGGGAGCAGCGCCAGCGCCCACAGCCGCGGCCGCTGCACCAGGAAGACGAAGCCGGCGGGCACCTGCCACGCCCCGGCGGCGAGGCGCCGCGCGAGGGAGATCGGCGCGGCTTCGAGGATCGCCGACATCGGGCGAGCAGCTTATCAGGGTTAGAATTCGCGGGCCATGAACGATGTCCTTGCCGTGATCCTCGGCGGCGGCCGAGGCTCGCGGCTTTTCCCGCTGACCCTGCACCGCTCGAAGCCGGCGGTGCCGATCGGCGGCAAGTACCGGCTGATCGACATCCCGATCAGCAACTGCCTCAACTCGAACCTGCGGCGCATCTTCGTCCTGACACAGTACAACTCCGAGAGTCTCAACAAGCACCTGAACCAGACTTACAAGTTCGACGTGTTCTCGTCGGGCTTCGTGTCGCTGCTCGCGGCCGAGCAGACCGAGGAGAACCCGAACTGGTTCCAAGGCACGGCCGACGCTGTGCGCCAGAGCTTGCGCCACCTGAAGGAGCACCGTTCGCGCGAGGTGCTGATTCTTTCGGGCGACCAGCTCTACCAGATGGACTACCGGAAGATGCTCGACACCCACCGCCGCCACGTCGCCGACGTGACGGTGGCCGTGACGCCGGTCTCAGCAGAACAGGCGCCCGGCCTCGGCATCCTCAGGATGAACCGCCAGGGCCGTATCACGCACTTCGAGGAGAAGCCGAAGCCGGCACGACTACCGGAGCTGATCTCCGAGATTCCAGGGGCGGGCCCGGCATTCCTGGCGTCGATGGGCATCTATATCTTCGGCCGCGAGGCGCTCGAGAAGTCGCTCACAGACCCGGGCCTCGTGGACTTCGGCAAGAACGTGATCCCGGAGGCCGTGCC
>CAYTWT010000083.1:0-19733 GCA_964442185.1 uncultured Acidobacteriota bacterium | reverse complement strand
ACGTTCGACCCGATCACGAACGGGCACGTCGATATCATCACTCGCTGCCTCTCGGTCTTCGACGAGGTGATCGTCGCGATCCTGGTCAACTCCGAGAAACAGCCGCTCTTCACCATCGACGAGCGGATCGAGTTGATCCGGCAGGCCTACCGGAAGAATTCGCGCGTGCGTGTCGACACCTTCTCGGGCCTGCTGGTCGACTATGCGATGACGGTCGGGGCGTCGGTGATCGTGCGTGGCCTGCGCGCCATCTCGGACTTCGAGTACGAGCTGCAGATGGCCCTGATGAACCGCAGGCTGAACCCGAGGATCGAGACCGTGTTCATGATGGCGCCCGAGAGCTACTCATATCTCTCGTCGCGCCTCGTCAAGGAAGTGTTCCACCTGGGAGGTGACGTGAGTGGCCTGGTGCCGGCGCTCGTCGAGAGGCGTCTCCAGGAGAAGTCGTCGTCGCCGGGGCATACTCCGTCGCGCCGGCGCCGCAGGAGGGTCAGGTGAAGGTGGTGGAGGCCAGTGGGCCAGCACTCTCGCGGCGGGCCCGCGCGATCGAGGTGTCTCCGACGATGGCGATGTCCCAGCGGGCCACGGCCCTGCGCGGGAGCGGGCGCAGCGTGCTCGACTTCAGCGTGGGCGAGCCGGACCAGCCGACGCCAGCGCACGTCATCGCCGCGGCGCACGCTGCCATGCTGGCGGGCAAGACGAAGTACGCGCCCGCCGCGGGCGTGCCCGAGCTGCGAGCGGCAGTGGTGGCGCGCTACCAGGAGGACTTCGGCGTGAGCTTTGCCCCGGCCGAGTGCGCGATCACGATCGGCGGCAAGCAGGCCCTCTACCTCGTCTGCCAGGCGCTCTTCGACAAGCGCGACGAGATGATCCTGCCGGCGCCCTATTGGCCCACGTTTGCCGAGGCGGCGCGTCTCGCCGACGCCAAGCCGGTCTTCGTCACGTGCCGCGAGCAGGACGGCTGGAACGTGACCTCGCGGATGATCGCCCGCGCGCTGACGCCGAAGACGCGCGCGGTGCTGATCAACAGCCCGTCGAATCCGACGGGCGCAGTGATCGCCTCCGGGGACCTGCTCGCGATCGCTCGGCTGTGCAAGAAGAAGGGCATCACCCTCATCTACGACGACACCTATGCCCGCCTCAGCTTCGTCGAGACCGACACGGCGCTGCTCGGTGCGATCAGGAAGGAATTGGGCGAGCGCTTCGTGATCCTCGGCACCGCGTCGAAGACCTATTGCATGACCGGCTGGCGGATCGGCTGGATCCTGGCCGGCAAGCCGCTCGTTGAGGCGTGCGCCGCGCTCGTCTCCCACTCGACCCAGTGCCCCACGACGTTCGCGATGGCAGGCGCAGTCGAAGCCCTGACGGGCCCTCAGGCCTTGGTCGAGGCACTGCGGGCCGAATACAGCGCGCGTTTCAAGTTCATCCATGCCGCGGTCTCGGCCATGCCGCGTCTCAGCTGCGTCCGGCCGGGCGGCGCTTTCTACCTGTTTCCCAACTTCGAGGGCTACCTCTCGCGGCAGTTCCCCACGACACTCGACCTGGGCGGACATCTGCTCGAACAGGAGGGCGTTGCGCTCGTCCCGGGCGAAGGCTTCGGCGCCCCGGGCTACATGCGTCTTTCGTTCGCGCGCTCGATGCAGGAGTTGCAGGAGGGCGCCGTGCGCCTTGCCAGATTCCTGGCGGGCCTGCGGAACGGCGCCGCGGCGTGAGCTTCGAGCTGAGCCCCGGTGCGCCGGTCGTCCTCTACCTGCGCGATCCGAAGGAGAAGATCTGGGGCATCCTGGGCTCGCTGACCCCCGCGGGTATCGTGCTGCGTGGCATCGACCTGGCGGCCTTCGAGGACTGGATGCGGCAGGAGGCGCGCGGCGAAGAAGACCTGCTGGGTCTCGTCACGCTGTTCTACCCGATGCACCGCCTCGAGCGTCTGGAGAAGGACGAGACGGTTGGCCCGGTGATGAGCTACGCGGAGCGCTTCGCCCTTGAAGTAGGCCGCACGGTCCAGGAAACGCTGGGCCTCCAGGGCCCGCGCGCGAACTAGCCGCGCGCGGGCGGGGATGGCGATTCGGGGCGCTTGACCTCGGTCAGGCATGGGCGCTAGGTTGAGGCCCGCGCTTTCGGCCGGCGCGCCCGGTCGGGCGCGTTTCCTTTTGGACCGGGGCGCGGGGGAGAACGATGAAGCGCCTTCTCGTCCGGGTCGTGGCCGCAGCCGTCCCGCCGCTCCTGGCCGCTGGCTGCGGCAGCGCCCGGAAGCCCAACGTGGTTCTCATCGTCGTGGACAGCCTGCGGGCGGACGGGCTGGGCTGCTACGGCGACAAGCCGGGGGCGTCCCCGCAAATCGACACGCTGTGCGCCGAGGCTGCGCGCTTCGACCGCGCTGTGGCCCAGGCGCCCTGGAACGTGCCCTCCGTCTCTTCGCTGCTGACCTCCACGTACCCCTGGAAGAATGGCCGCGGTGTCGGCGACGCGAAGCCGGCGGAGGTCGCCACGCTGGGGGAGGCGCTGACCAAGGGTGGGTATCGGACCGGCGCCTTCACGGAGGTAGCCTGGCCGCTCCTCCAGCGCGGGTTCCAGGCCTTCGAGAACACCGCGGGCGCGGACGTCTTCGGGGACCCCAAGGGGAGCAGCGCCGCGAAAACCTTCGCCGCCGCAATGGGTTGGATCCGCAAGGACGGCCAACAGCCGTTCTTCGCCCTGATCCACACCTACGAGGCCCACAGCTGGTTCCTGGGCAAGCCCGCCCACCACGCGTGGGCAAAACGGGAGCTGCCCGGATACCAGGGCAGGTTCGCCGACTGGGGTGTCCGCGACCTCAGCTCGCCCGCCGGACCGCAGGTCATCGACGCCCTACTCGCGGCCGGACCCGAGGACGTGGCCTACGCGCGGGCGCTCTACCGCGGCGCCATCGCGGAGGTCGACAAGGAAGTGGGCGCGCTCGCTGCCGAGCTGAAGAAGGCGGGCCTCGACCAGAGCACCGTCGTGGTCGTCACCTCCAGCAACGGCGAGGGCTTTCGCCCCGACCTGAAGCGGGTCCACCACGCCGGGCGCCTGCACGACGACCTGCTGCGGGTGCCGCTCGTGCTGCGCTGGCCGGGTCACGTGTCGCCCAGCGTCGGCTCGTCGCTGGTCCAGCTGCTGGACGTGGCCCCGACCGTCCTGGGCCTGGCCGGCCTACCGCCGGAGCCGCTCTTCGCCGGCCGGGCGCTACTCGCCCCCGACGCGGGGTTCTTCGCCCGACTGCGCGGCCCTCGCTTCGCGCTCCGCCAGCTGCCCGCTCAGCCGGCGGTGGCGGAGGACGCCACCTTCGCGACGGAGCCATCGGGTCAGCGGACGAATGCCGCCGCGCCACAGCTCGTCCTCTACTCCGACTGGGCGACGCTTCTCGACACGGGCGACCGCGTGGAGCTCTACGACCTCAAGGCCGATCCGCGGCAGGAGCGGGACGTCTCGGGCAAGCACCGCGAAGTGGCCGTCTCGCTGCGCGAGCAGCTCAAGCGCTACGCGACGGAGGCCGGTCCCGGCAAGGCTCCCGACTCGGCGCAGCTGGAGCAGCTCCGCTCGCTGGGGTACGTGCAGTAGGGTCCGGGCTACAGGCGGGCGGGCGCCCCAGGCTTGGTGGCCCGGTTCCGGTAGAGAGCCGGGTCGACGACGCTGACCATGGCCCGGACGTCCAGTCGGCCACCCAGGAACGCCGCGATGCGGCGCGCCTCCTCCTCGGGCCGGGCCACGAGCTCGGCGTACTGGACTTCGATCGACTCGAACTGCGGGGCGTGGCGCAGCATGTAGCCGGCCCGAAAGAGGTCCGTCTCGAGCAGCTCCCGCATGCGCTCCTCGGGCGTGTCGTCCGCCTCGCCGCAGCGGACGAGCATCTTCCGCTGCGAAGCGAGCACCTCGTCGAGGTTGCGCTTGACGAAGATCACCCGGTAGTTGAGGTTCGCTGGCAGCGACTTCAGCAGGAAGGAGATGATCTTGACGACCTTGCCGCGCGCGCCCGCCAGGTAACGCTTGTCCTTCTCCCGGGCGAGGTCCTTCACCCGCTCGACCTCGTAATACCCCTTGGGGTTGTCCTCGTCGGCGGCGCGCTGGCCGTCGGTCACGACCTGCAGCCCCCCGGCTTCCAGCATCTTCATCAGCATCGAGGTGCCCGAGCGGGGCAGCCCGGAGACGACGATGACTGGTTCGCCGAAGCGGATCCGGCGGTACAGCCGCACGATCGATGAGGACATGGTCGAGGTCCCTCGCATCCTTTCCCGGCTCCCCGGGGTTGGGTCGGGCCGGCTGCATTAGGATAGACTGGCGGGCTTTCGGGGCCTAGAGCCCCGAAAGGCGCGCCCAGGATCGCGGAGCCCGGCACGCGAGCCTGAGACGACGGAGTAGCTTGTGACGAGAACTGGTCGTGCGTCGATCCGGACCTGGGCAGCCGCCTGCCTCCTGCTGGCGGTCGTGGCCCCGTCGGCCCAGGCCTACATCGGTCCGGGCGCCGGGTTCGCGCTGTTGTCGTCCTTCTTCGTTGTTTTCACGACGATTCTACTGGCCGCCCTCTCGCTCCTGACCTGGCCGGTCCGGGTCGTTTGGCGCAAGCTCCGACATGGCCAGACGGCGAAGCCCCTCATCCGCAGGCTGATCGTGATCGGCTTCGACGGGCAGGATCCCCAGTTGACGGAGCGCTTCATGGCCGAGGGCAAGCTCCCCAACCTCAGCAGGCTCGCCCGGCAAGGCTGCTACCGGCCGCTGCGCACCACGTTCCCCTCGATCTCCCCCTGCGCCTGGTCGTCCTTCGGCACGGGCTGCCACCCGGCGAAGCACCGCATCTACGACTTCCTGGAGCGGGACGTGCACACCTACCTGCCCCAGCTCAGCTCCACGCGCATCGGCACCGTGGACAAGTTCTTGAAGATCGGCCGGTGGCGGATCCCGCTGCAGAAACCGGAGCTGCGCCTGACCCGCAAGTCCAAGCCGTTCTGGACGATCCTCGGCGAGAAGAGCATCTGGAGCACAGTCCTGCGGGTGCCGATCACGTTCCCCCCCGAGAAGTTCCACGGCGCGCAGCTCTCGGCCATGTGCACGCCCGATCTGCTCGGCTCCCAGGGCACCTTCCTGCTCTTCACCACGCGCCCGGCCGAAGGGAAGTTCAAGGAGGGCGGGGCACGCTTCCCGCTCCAGAGGAACGGCGACGGCTGGACGGGCACGCTCCAGGGGCCGGAGAACATGTTCCTCGAGGGCAGCCCGCCCATGACGCTGCCACTCTCCATCCGCCCCGACGGAGCGCCGGGGCGGGCGCGGGTGGCCGTGTGCGGGAGCGAGACCGAGGTGAGGGTCGGGGAGCTCACCGACTGGGTGCACGTCTCCTTCAAGGCGGCTCCCGGCATCAAGGTCCACGGCATCTGCCGGATCCAGCTCCAGGAGATGGGCGAGCACGCCACCCTCTACATGACGCCGCTCAACATCGACCCCGAGCACCCAGCCATGCCGATCTCGCACCCCTCGTACTACGCAACCTACCTCGCCCACAAGATCGGTCCTTACGCCACCCTGGGCCTCGCGGAGGACACCTGGGCCCTGAACGAGGGCGTGATCGACGACGCCACGTTCCTGCAGCTCGCCTACGACATCGACCGCGAGCGGCAGCAGATGTTCCTGGCCGGCCTCGACCGGCTGCGCCAGGGAACCCTCACATGCGTCTTCGACGCCACCGACCGGGTACAGCACATGTTCTGGCGCTATCTCGAAGAGGGTCACCCTGCCGCGCGCGGCCGCGAGCCGGGCCCGCACAAGGACGCTATCGAGAAGATCTACGCCCACAACGACGTCTTCGTGGGCCAGATCATGGAGCGGCTGCGCAAGGACGACGTCCTGATGGTCGTGTCCGACCACGGCTTCGCCTCGTTCCGGCGCGGCGTGAACATCAACACCTGGCTGCTGCGGAACGGGTACCTGAAGCTGAAGCAGGGCACCGAGGGGCGCGCCGAGTGGCTCGCCGACGTCGACTGGTCGGCCACGCGGGCCTACGCGCTCGGCCTCGCCGGGCTCTACCTCAACGTCCGGGGCCGGGAGAAGCACGGCATCGTGGAGCCGGGCGAGGAGGTCGCGAAGCTGAAGGCCGAGCTGATCGCGAAGATGTCGGGGCTCGTCGACGAGGAGCGGGCGGCGCTGGGGATCGTGGAGATCTTCGACACCGCTCGCCTCTACCAGGGCCCCTACATCGGAGACGCACCGGACCTGCTGATCGGCTACAACCGCGGCTACCGCGTGTCCTGGGACTGCGCCACGGGCATGGTGGCCGGGCCTGTGTTCGAGGACAACGTGAAGGCCTGGAGTGGCGACCACACGATCGACCCCCGGCTGGTGCCCGGAGTCTTCTTCTGTAGCCATGCGATAGACGCGGACGACCCGAGCCTCCTCGACATCGCCCCCACCGCGGTCAAGCTCTTCGGCCTCGCCCCGCCCGCCCACATGGATGGGAAGCCGTTGTTCGCCGGCCGCCCCCAGGGAGCGCCTGCCGCGCCGAGGCCCGCCGATGCGGCTTAGCCCGCGCCGGCTCGCGACCGTCGGTGCCGCGGCGCTCACGGCCTTCGCCTCCGGCGGCGCCTGCGGGCGTGGGCAGCACCGCAGCGACGCTTCGGTGCCGCGGGTCATCATCCTGGGGCTCGACGGGATGGACTACGGGGTGGCGAGCGGGCTCATGGCCGAGGGCCGGCTCCCCGGCCTGGCCCGGCTCGCGAAGATGGGCGGCTTCGCCCCGCTCCACAGTGCCATCCCCCCGCAGAGCCCGGTGGCCTGGTCGGACTTCATCAGCGGTATGGACGCGGGCGGCCACGGCATCTTCGACTTCATCCATCGCGACCCCGCGACCCTGGAGCCGTACCTCTCCACGAGCCGTACCGAGCCGCCGAAGCGCGTCTTGAAGCTCGGCGGCTGGCAGTTCCCGCTCTCCGACGGCAAGCTGGAGTTATTGCGCCGCGGGGCGCCGTTCTGGGAGGTGCTCACCAAGCGCGGGATCGAGACCACCATCGTGCGGATCCCCGCGAACTTCCCGCCCTCGGGCACGGCCACACGGGAGCTGTCCGGCATGGGCACACCCGACATCCTCGGCGGCTACGGCACCTTTTCGTACTTCACCACCGATCGCTTCGCGTTCCTGGGCAAGCAGATCTCGGGGGGCAAGGTCTACCGCGTGGAGGCGGAGAACGGGGTCGTGCACGCGCGCATCGAGGGCCCCGACCACCCCTTGAAGCTGGAGCCCCGGAAGCTCACCTCCGAGTTCACCGTCTACGTCGACCCCGACCGCCCGGCCATCAAGGTCGTCCTCGGCAGCCAGGAGTTCGTGCTGCAGGAGGGCGAGTGGAGCGAGTGGCAGACGGTGGATTTCGAACTGCTGCCGCTGCAGACGCTGACCACCACGGCCCGTTTCTACCTGAAGCAGGTCCACCCGGAGCTGGGGCTGTACGTCAGCCCTCTGAACCTCGACCCGCTGGCGCCGGCCCTGCCGATCTCGAACCCGCCCTCCTACGCCGCCGAGCTGGCGCAGGCCAGCGGCCGCTTCTACACACAGGGCATGCCCGAGAACACCGGCGCGCTGAGCGCGGGAGTCTTCACGCCCGAGGAATTCCTGAAACAGGCGGAGCTCGCCGGCCAGGAGGTCCTCGACCAGTTCCCCTGGGTGCTCTCCCGGTTCGGCCGCGGCCTGCTCTTCTATTACGCGGGCAACCTCGATCTCGTCAGCCACATGATGTGGCGGCCCCTGGACCCGGAGCACGCTGCCTACGATCCCGATGCGGACCCGCCGCTCGCCGACGTGGTGCCACGCACCTATCAGAAACTGGATGGGCTCGTGACCTACGCGCTCGACCACATGGACCAGGACGACCTGCTGGTGGCCATGTCGGACCACGGCTTTGCCAGCTGGCGGAGGACGTTCCACCTGAACGCCTGGCTCCACCAGAACGGGTACCTGGCGGTGAAGGACGAGAGCCTGCCTCCGATCGAGGGCCTGCAGAACGTGGACTGGTCGCGCACGCGCGCCTACGGTTTCGGCCTGAGCAGCCTCTACGTCAACCTCGAGGGGCGTGAGAAGCACGGGAGCGTGCCGCCCGGGCAGCGGGCGACGCTGATGCAGGAGATCGCGGCCGGGCTCACCGCCCTCGTCGACCCCAAGACCGGCCAGCCCGCCATCGCCCACGCCTACCAGCGCGAGGCGACTTACTCTGACCTCGGCCAGCGCGAGCTCGGCCCCGACATGGTCATCGGCTACGTCAAGCGCACGCGCGGCTCGGACGAGTCGGCCCTGGGCGCGGTCGGGCGCGAGGTCCTCACCGACAACGACAAGCCGTGGAGCGGCGACCACATCATGGACATGCCGGACGTGCCGGGGATCCTGGCGACCAGCCGGCCGCTCCGCAAGCCGGCGCCCAACCTGCGGAGCCTGGCGGCGGCGATCCTCGCCGAGTTCGGTGTCGAGGGCTTCCCTCCGCCGCCCGGGGGCCGCCCCGGGACCGGTTCTTAGAAGCGCTATAAGGAGCGTGTGATGTTCGGAAATGCCAAGGCCGTCAAGCTCGACAAGGACCTGGTCTCGCGGGTGAAGAGGTACGCCGACATGGCCGGCTACTCCTCGGTCGAGGAGTTCATCACCCACGCGCTGGAGAAGGAGCTGTCCAAGCTCGACGGCGCCACCAGCGAGGAAGAGATCAAGAAGCGCCTGCGGGGCCTCGGCTACATCTCCTGAGCGGAGGAGGAGACCGGCGATGTCCCACGTGAACTCGGTCCTGCGGCTCGTCTTCGACCGGCTGCTCGCGCCCGCGAGCGGCTGGCCGCCGATTCTGCCGATCGCGGTCGTCTCCCTGCTCGTCGGCGTCGGCATGCTGATGGTGTTCAAGCGCACCTCGGACCAGGTACGACTAGCGCACGTCAAGCGGCTCATCACCGCGGGCATCTTCGAGATCCGCCTCTTCAACGACGACCTCGTCAACATCCTGCGAGCCCAGGCCGACATCCTGCGCCATAACCTCACCTACCTGAGGCTGACGATCCGGCCAACGCTCTTCGTCCTGCCGCCGCTCGTGCTCGTGATGGCGCAGCTGCAGTTCCACTACGGCTACGAAGGGCTGCGTCCCGGCCAGAAGACGCTGCTGCGCGTGGAGCTGGCGCCGGGCACGGTACCGGCCGGGCAGCGCCCTTCGGTTCGTCTCGACGTCCCGGC
The DNA here is from genome assembly GCA_964442185.1 of uncultured Acidobacteriota bacterium. Classification (GTDB taxonomy): domain Bacteria; phylum Acidobacteriota; class Vicinamibacteria; order Fen-336; family Fen-336; genus CADEEV01. The sequence continues at coordinate 10,537 of CAYTWT010000083.1, read as the reverse complement.
GGGGCTCCGCGCCGACACCGATGCCGTGTGGCTCCCGGCCGCGTCGCAAGTCGCATGGCGGCTCGTAGCCGAGCAGGAGGGCGACTACCAGCTCGGCATTGCCCTGGACGGCGCGCCGCCCGTGGCGAAGAGCGTGCGCGTGACCTCGCGGGCGGTCCGACTCGCGCCCGAGCGCGTCGATACGGGCTTTCTATCCCAGCTGCTATACCCGGCCGAGCCACCGCTCCCCGAGAACAGCCCCATCCGCGGCATCCGCCTCAGCTACCCGGACCGCGAGGTCTCGGTGCTGGGCTTCGGCATGCACTGGATGATCCCGTTCTTCGTGCTCTCGCTGATCTTTGCCTTCTCGCTCAAGGGCCTGTTCAAGGTCACGATGTAGGATCGGAGAAGTCGAGAGGAGAACGCTAACCTCGCGCGGCGGCCGCCTGGCGGCGGTGGAGCTGAGCCGCGAGATAGGTCCACACGAACTGCGCACCGGCGTGGCTGGTCAGTTCGGCGTGGTCGTAGGGCGGCGAGACCTCGCACAGGTCCATCCCGACCCATGGCAGGTCCGACAGCTCTTCGAGCAGCGTGAGCACCTGTGCCGTGGACAACCCGCCCGGCTCCGGCGTGCCGGTTCCCGGCGCGTAGGCGGGGTCGAGGCAGTCGATGTCGAGCGAGATGTAGAGCGGCGCCCCAGGATCCGACGTGAGCTTCGCGCGCGCCTCGCGCAGGACCGGGGCCAGTTGGCTGGCACTCGCGAGGCCGCGCAGCTCGCGGGCAGTTCGGATCATGCCACCTCGATCGGAGATGAACTCGCGCGTCTCGCGGGAGGCCGGCGAGCGGATGCCGATCTGGACCGTGTGGCTCGGATCCACGACGTCCTCGATCACGGCCTCGTAGAGCCACGTGCCGTGGCCCGAGGGCTCGCCGTAGTGGTCTTCCCAGGTGTCGCAGTGCGCATCGAAGTGGAGCAGGCCCAGGGGCCGACCGAAGTGGGCGCGGTAGGCGCGTAGCACCGGCAGGGTAATCGAGTGGTCGCCACCGAGCCACACGACGTGGTGACGCGCCACCAGGTCCAGGGCCAGGGGTGCTAACGCCGCCCGCATGCTCTCGAGCGATGTATTCGGCAGCGCCAGGTCGCCCACATCGGCCAGGGCACCGCGTGGTGTCGTTTCCCACAGCGGATGCACGCCGTCGCCCAGCATCTGGCTGGCGCGGCGGATGTGAAACGGTCCGAAGCGCGCGCCCGGCCGATTCGTCGTGGCCCCGTCCCACGCGATCCCGGCCACGATCATCGGCGCCTCGGGAAAGACCGCGAGCGGCGGCGCGTTCAGAAAGCCGGGATTCGTGGTCGAGGTGAAGAAGGCAAACGCCGGTTTTCGCATCGGCCCGTAGCCTAACCCAGAAGCGCCAGGCGGCGTCGCTGAGACGAAGAGCGTTTCCCTCCCCTACGGGGAGGGCTAGGGTGGGGCTCGATGACGGACTGGCCGCCCAGCTTATCTAGTGCGGTTGTAGAAGAAGAAATCGGTCAGCGGGCCGACCGGGGCGAGGAACGTCGGGGCGAGCAGGAAGAGATCGCCGTTGCGGCCGATGTTGCGCCGATAGTCGTAGCTGATCACGGGATGACCGGCACCGTTGGCGGTGTAGGCGTTCGTGTAGCCGTTGGTCCAGAAGCGCGACCAGCCGTTCGGGTTCACCTCGCCTCGATACATGCCGGCGATGGGGTAGCGGCCACCCGCGACGCCCGGAGTGTAGCTGCCGGGTCCGTACACGTCGCCCGGGTAGAAGCGATCGGGCGCCTGGGCGCGATAGAAGGACGCCAGGTCGTACGGGTTGTCGAGGACGCGGATCTGCGGCCGGTCGTCGCGCTCCGTGGTGACGGTGTCTTCGGTGGCAGCCGTTTCCTGGGCCGTCGCAAGCATCGGCAGCAACCCGAACGCCAGAGCCAGCATCACTATCTTGCGCATCGACTTGTCTCCTGCGAAGGGCGACTGCCTTCATGGGATCATACGCAGAGGGCAAAGGCAAGGTTTGTGATCTCCATCATCTTTCTCGACAACCATGCGACGACCCCCGTAGACCCCGTGGTGGTCGAGGCGATGCTGCCGTTCTTCACGCAGCGCTTCGGCAACCCGTCCAGCCGGCATCATTGCCTGGGGCAGCAAGCCTACCAGGCGGTCGAGGAGGCCAGGGAGCGCGTCGCGGCGCTGATCGGGGCCTCGGCCGACGAGATCGTCTTCACCTCCGGCGCGACCGAGTCCGACAATCTGGCGATCCGCGGCTTGGCCCGCTCGCTCAGCGCCTCTGGCCGCCACATCGTGACCACGACGCTCGAGCACCCGGCGGTTCTCGAACCCTGCCGGACGCTCGAGCGCGAGGGCTTCGAGATCACGCGCTTACCTGTCGGCGTCGACGGCCTGCTTCGCGTTGCCGATGTTGCCGCGGCCTTGCGGCCCGACAGCGTGCTCGTCTCGGTGATGGCCGCCAACAACGAGATCGGCACCATCCAGCCCGTGGCCGAGATCGGCGCGCTGTGCCGCGAACGGGGCATCGCCTTCCACTCCGACGCGGTCCAGGCCCTGGGCCGGATCCCAGTCGACGTGACCGCGTGGGGCGTCGATCTGATGAGCCTTTCGGCTCACAAGATGTATGGGCCGAAAGGCGTGGGCGCGCTCTACGTACGAAAGGCCCGACGGCCGCGGCTCAGGCTGCAAGCCCAGGCCGAGGGCGGCGGCCAGGAGAAAGGGCTGCGCTCGGGAACGCACAACGTGCCGGGGGTCGTGGGCTTCGGCGAGGCAGCGCGGCTCGCCGGGGAGGCTCTCGTCGCTGGCGAAGCCGAACGGATCGGCGCACTGCGCGATGCGCTGTTGCGCGGCCTCTTGTCGAAGGTTGGGGGTATTTCGGTCAATGGCGTCCTCGCGCCGCGCCTTCCAGGCAACCTGCACGTCTCGATCGCGGGCATCGAGGCGGAGACTGTGCTGCTCTCGCTCGGCGATCGCTTCGCCCTGTCGGCGGGCGCCGCCTGCGCCGAGGCAGGCGGCAAGGGCTCGCACGTCTTGCGCGCGCTCGGTCTCGACGACGCGCGCGTGTATGCCTCGCTTCGCTTCGGTCTGGGCAGATATAATACGGCGTCGGACGTGGATGCCGTGGTCGATGCCCTCGCCGCCGCTGTCAGAGCGGCCCGGGAGCGTTCCTCGTCAGCCCGGCCCTGACCAGACCACGATCGAAATTCCCATCACGCAAATCGCATGCCTTCGTCGCCCTGCTGTCACAGAGTGCAAACCGCTCGAAGTGGTTGTGCCGAGATGATTTAGGGCCTTCATTCAGCAGAGTTTCCACAAGCTTTTCCACAGATTCTGTGGATTTTGGAAAGGGACATGATCCAGAAGCAGCGCCTCTTCACTCCGGGCCCGACGCCACTGCATCCCGCCGTGCAGGAAGCCCTTGCGCGGCCGATCCCGCACCACCGCACCGACGAGTTCCGCGCGATCTTTCGCGACTGCAGCGCTGGGCTCAAGAGCTTCCTGAAGACGACGCAGGACGTCCTGATGCTCGCCTGCTCCGGAACCGGCGCGATGGAAGCGGCCGTCGTCAACGCGCTCTCGACGGGCGAGTCGATGCTGGCGCTCGTGGCCGGCAACTTCGGGCAGCGCTGGGCCGAACTCGGCAAGGCTCACGGCATGGACGTGCATGTGCTCGAGGCGAAGTGGGGTGAGGCCGTGACGCCGGAGGCGGTGGCCGCCGTCCTCGACAAGAACCCGAAGCTCCGGGCCGTGTTCGTCCAGCTGAGCGAGTCGTCCACCGGCGTTGCCCACGACGTCGAGGCCATCGGCCGCATCGTTCGCGGCCGGCCCGAGACCCTGCTCGTGGTCGACGCGATCTCGGGCGCCGGCGCGATCCGGCTCGAGACCGAGGCCTGGGGCGTCGACATCGCGATCGTGGGCAGCCAGAAGGCGCTGGCACTGCCGCCGGGCCTCGCGTTCCTGTCCGTCAGCGCCAAGGCCTGGGAGAAGATCGGCAAGAGCTGCTCCGCCCGCTTCTATTTCGACCTGGCCCGGGAGCGCAAGGCGCAGGCCGGGGGTGAATCGGCCTTTACGCCCGCAATCTCCCACATCGTGGCCACGCGGGCGGCGCTCGAGTTCGTGGCGTCGGGGGGCGGCGTCGATGCGCTGGTGCAGAACGCCGGAACGCTGGCGGCCATGACGCGGGCGGCGACCCAGGCGCTGGGCTTGCCGCTGGTGGCGCCGCGCGACCATGGCGACGCCCTGACGGCCCTCTACCCGCCGGCCGGCCTCGAGTCGGGCGCCATCGTCAAGGCGTTGCAGAGCGAGTTCGCCTCGACCGTGGCCGGCGGCCAGGGCGCCTTCAAGGGCAAGATCTTCCGCATCGCCCATCTCGGCTACTACGACGCGACCGACATGCTCGGCCTGCTGGCGACACTCGAGATCGCCCTGAAGCGCCTTGGCCACAGCTTCGAGCTGGGCCGCGGCCTCGCCGCCGCCGAGGCCGAGTACCTGAAGGCGCAGGCATGAGCCCGCGCATTCTCGTTCTCGAGGGCATCACTGAGCGAGGCCTGGAGGTGTTGAAGGCCGAAGGCTTCGCGATCGACCAGCAAAAGGCGCTGGCCCCGGCGGAGCTCATGAAGATCGTCGCACCCTACGACGCGATCCTGGTCCGCAGCGGGAGCCAGATAACGGCCGAGGTGCTGGCCGCGGCGACCAAGCTGCGCGTGATCGGACGCCCCGGCGTCGGTGTCGACAATGTCGATCTCGAGGCAGCGACGCGCCAAGGCGTCGTGGTGATGAACTCTCCTGGTGGCAACCTCGTCTCGACCGCCGAACTGGCGCTGGCCCTGCTGCTCAGCGTCGCGCGGCCGATTCCGGCCGCCGACGCCTCGATGAAGGCCGGCAAGTGGGACCGCAAGTCGTTCGTCGGGGCCGAGCTGCACGGCAAGCGTCTCGGCGTCGTCGGCCTGGGCCGCATCGGCCGGGAAGTCGCGACGCGTTGCCGGGCGCTCGGCATGGACGTGCAGGCCTTCGACCCGTTCGTGGCGCCGGCCATCGCCGAGAGCGTCCACGTCAAGCTGCTCTCGTTCGACGAATTGTTGCAGAGCAGCGACTTCATCACGATCCACTCGGTCCTGACCAGGGAGACAAGGCACCTCTTCGGCAAGGAAGCCTTCGCGAAGGTCAAGCCCGGGATCCGGATCGTGAACGCGGCTCGCGGCGAGCTGATCGACGAGACGGCGCTCCTGGCAGCCCTCGAGAGCGGGCGCGTGGCGGGGGCGGCGATCGACGTCCACGCCCAGGAGCCACCGATCGACTGGCGTGTCGCGAAGCACCCCCGGGTCGTCGCCACGCCGCACATCGGGGCTGCCACGGCCGAGGCGCAGGAGCGCGTCGGCACCGACATCGCCTACCAGGTGCGCGACTACCTGAAGGCCGGCCTGATGCAGAACGCCGTCAACTTCTATGCGCTCTCGGAAGATCTCTACGATCAAGTTCGGCCGACGATGGAGTTGGCCGAGCGGCTCGGCATGTTCCTGGCCCAGGTCTGCCCCGGGACGCTGGAGCGTGTCGAGGTCGGGCTCTACGGCGAGCTCCGCGAGATCGACGTGAAACCGATCCTCGCGGCGGCCGTGACCGGCCTGCTCAAGCCGAGCCTTGGCGCCGCCGTCACCTTGGTCAACGCCCTGACGCTGGCCCGCGAACGGCACATCGAGGTGCTGGAATCCACGTCCTCGGCGCGCCTCGCATTCGCGAACCTGATCGTCGTGCGGCTCAAGACCGGCGAGCGCGAGTTTTCGGTGGCAGGCACGCTGTTCGGCGCGAGCCACCTGCGCCTGGTGGACGTTGACGGCGTCGAGATGGACGCCATCCCGCTGGGCAACCTGCTGCTCGTGAGGAACGACGACACTCCCGGCGTCGTGGGCCACCTCGGTACGCTGCTTGGCGAGCGTCAGGTCAACATCGCGCGCATGACCGTGGGCCGCAAGCCCGGCAGCGGCCGCGCCGTGATGCTGATCGAGGTCGACAACGAGGTGTCCGCCGAGACGCTCGAAGCCGTCGCACAGGTCCCCGGCATCCGCGAAGCCCGCGCCATCAAGCTGGGTTAGACTCCCGGGCCTATGGCCGAGTCCAAGAAGCTGACACCGCCGGCGGGCGGAAAGATCGCGGTCCGCGACGGCGCCCTGCAAGTCCCCGACGATCCCGTCATCCCTTTCGTCGAGGGCGACGGCACGGGCCGCGACATCTGGCGCGCGGCGGCGCGCGTCTTCGACGCGGCCGTGGCGAAGTGCTACGGCGGGAAGCGGCGCGTCGCCTGGTTCGAGGTGCTGGCCGGCGAGAAGGCCTTCAACCAGACCGGCGCCTGGCTGCCCGAGGAGACACTCGCCGTGTTCCGCGAGTACCTCGTGGGGATCAAGGGCCCGCTCACGACGCCAGTCGGGGGCGGCATCCGCTCGCTCAACGTCGAGCTGCGCCAGAAGCTGGATCTCTACGTCTGCCTGCGTCCCGTCCGCTACTTCAAGGGCGTGCCCTCTCCCTTGAAGCGCCCCGAAGACGTCGACATGGTGATCTTTCGCGAGAACACGGAGGACATCTACGCGGGCATCGAGTGGGCTGCCGGCAGCGACGAGGCGAAGAAGGTGATCGCCTGGCTGCGCTCGGAGATGAAGGTGACGAAGATCCGCTTCCCGGAGTCGAGCGGCATCGGCATCAAGCCGATCTCGCGGGAAGGCACGGAGCGATTGGTGCGCGCGGCCCTGCGCTATGCGCTTCGCTTCGGGCGCCGCAGCCTGACGCTCGTCCACAAGGGCAACATCATGAAATTCACCGAAGGCGCCTTCAAGGACTGGGGCTACAAGCTCGCGGCGCGCGAGTTTCGCGCCGACACCGTGACCGAGCGCGAGAGCTGGATCCTCGGCAACAAGGAGAAGACCCCGGCCTGGAGTGTCGAGGACAACGCGAAGGCCATCGAGCCTGGCTACGAGCGGATGACCGACGACCAGAAGGGCAAGCTGCGCCAGGAGGTCGAGGCGGCCCTGGCGCTCGCCGCGACCCATGGCGATGGCAAGTGGAAGGCGAAGATCTTGATCCGCGATGCGATCGCCGACATCGCCCTGCAGCAGGTCCTGACGCGGGCCAAGGAGTTCGACGTCATCGCCACCCCAAACCTGAACGGCGACTATATCTCCGACGCGCTCGCGGCGCAGGTGGGCGGCATCGGCATCGCCCCCGGCGGCAACATCAACTACGACACCGGCCACGCGCTCTTCGAGGCGACTCATGGCACCGCCCCCAAGTACGCGGATCTCGACAAGGTGAACCCGGGCTCCGTGCTGCTCTCGGGCGCGATGCTGTTCCAGTACCTGGGTTGGACCGAGGTTGGCGGTGCGATCGAGGCGGCGCTCGGCAAGACCATCGGCCAAAAGCGCGTCACCTACGATTTCGAACGGCAGATGGAGGGCGCCACGCTGCTGAAGACCTCCGAGTTCGCTTCGGCGCTGATCGAGAACCTGTAGCGTGGCGGGCGTCTCGCCCCGGGGCCCGTGGTGGGCCTGGGTCTTCGGCCTGGCGCTGGCAATGCGTCTGGGCTGGTTGCTTCTGGCTGACGAGCCGCTGCTGTACGCGCATCAGCAGCAGTACCTGAAGAGCGCCCTCGAGATCCTCGAGAACGAGCAGCCCTGGCACTTCGTGCTCACCAGCGACCAGTGGCGGCGCTGGCTCGGAACCTGGACGATCGCCCCGCTCTACCAGCTCTTCGTTGCCGCGGTCTTCGCTGTCTTCGGTGCACACCTGCTGCCGTTGCAGTTGATCCAATGCGGGATGGACGCGCTGGCCGCCGTCGGGGTCGGCGCGATCGGCCGAAACGCCTCGCCTCGCCACGGCGCCTGGGCGGGCGCGGCCTACGCCAGCTACTGGCCTTCCGTACAGATGGCCAGCGGCACGCTGACCGAGAACCTTCACACGCCGCTGCTCGTCCTCGCCTTCCTGCTCCTGCTGCGGGCTGAGACCCCGCGCGCGCACGCCGCTGCGGGCCTGGCTTTGGGCGTGTCCGCGCTCGCGCGCTCCGTGGGCTCCGCGTTCGTGCCGCTCGGCGCCGCCGCGATCTTGCTGGCTCGGGGCCTGCGCACCGGGATCCGACCCGCGCTGCTCTTCGTCGCGGGAGCGATGGCCGCGATCCTGCCCTGGTCCGCGCGCAACGCATTCCTCGTCGGCGACCCCGTGCTGATCGATTCGATCGGCGTCTACAACCTCTGGGAAGACAACGCCTTCGCGGAGGGCGGGCCTGTCGTGGCCGATCACCGGCTGATGGCGAGCTGGGTCTTCCGCGACAAGCTGCCGGAGCCGGAACGCCGCGGCCGCGCCACTGCGGAAGTCATCGCAGGCATCAAGGCCCACCCGGAGCTCTTCGCACGCAAAGTCTCCTTGAACTTCGCCCACTTCGTCCGGCCCGACATGCTGCATCAGCTGCTGGTCGTGGAGTTGCCGGACACGGCGCTGCGCTACCTCCTGGCGATCGGCTTCGACGACCTGCTGCTGCTCGCGACGCTTCCGCTGTTCGTGATCTTCCTGGTCGCGGGGTGGCGCTTCGCAGCCTGGCGCGTGCTCGCACTCTGGACCGCCTATTACCTGCTCATGGTGGTGGTCGTCTTCCACAACGAGATTCGTTACCGGTCGGCGCTGATACCCTTCGCATTCGCGGGCGCTACGGCGGGTGCGTGTCTGCTGCTCGACCGTGAGCAGCGGGCGAGGCCGGCGGTGCGCCTCGGCGCGCTGCTCGGATTCGGCCTTGCGCTCTGGGCCGTGGCCCCGGCGGCGCAAGCGGCCATTCCGGCCCTGCGCGTCGCCACCATGCTGCGCGGCCTGGGGGCAGACGTGGAGCGGGGCGCTCTGGAGGCGGCGCAGGAACGCGCGGAGGCTGCGGCGAAGCTTCGGCCGGGAAGCGCCCGACCCTGGTTGGCACTCGGCCACGCGCTCGCGTGGTCGAACCGGCCCGCGGACGCCGTGACCGCTTACCGGCGCGCAGCGAAGGTGCGACGCGACAACTGGATCCCGACCCTGGTCCTGCCGCGCCTGCTGCGCGAGGCGGGTCAGGAGGAGCCTGGCGCGCGCGTGGCAACCAAGCGCGCCAACGAGTTCTCGGGCGCGGTCGACCCCTGGCTCGCCCTGGAGATCGCCTGGCGTGAGCTGCCGCCGCCGCGAGCGGACGAGATCGTGGTCGGCCGCCTCGACTACGGCGCTGTGCGCGGCTTCTTCGGCCCGCGCGGCTTCGCGCGCTGGACGCGAGGCAAGGCGTGGTTGCGGCTCGTTCCTACGCTGGCCGCCTCCGCCTACGACGTGACGCTCGAGATGGGATCGCCAGAGCCATCTCCCTTCGCGGCGACCGCGGTCACCGTGCGCGCGACCGGCGCCGAGCCTGTCCGGTTCCAGCTCGGCCGCTCGATCGCGCCCTACGCCTTCCGCGCCGCGCCGGCGCCAGGGGAGACGCTCGTCGTTTCGATCGAAGCGGCCACGTGGACCGGTCTCGGACAGCCTGCAGAGCAAGGCGTAAGGGTCGAGCGGATGACGGTCGCGCCCGCGCGGTAGTAGAATCCCGGCCTCGGCAGCGAAGGAGAAGCATGAACCGGAAAGTCACGGTCGTCGGCGGCGGAAATGTCGGAGCCACGCTCGCCCAGCGGCTCGCCGATCGCGAGCTGGCGGACGTGGTCCTGATCGATATCGTCGAAGGCATGCCGCAAGGCAAGGGCCTCGATATCATGGAGGCGACGCCCGTCGAGGGCTCCGACGCCCGGGTGATCGGGACCAACGACTACAAAGACACCTCCGGCTCCGATGTCGTGGTGATCACGGCCGGCATCGCGCGCAAGCCCGGCATGAGCCGCGACGATCTCCTGAACACCAACTTCAAGATCGTCAAGGACTGCACCGAGAACGCCGTCAAGCACTCGCCGAACGCGATCCTGATGATCGTCTCGAACCCGCTGGACGCGATGTGCCAGGTCGCCTACCGGGTCTCCGGCTTGCCGAAACACCGCGTCTTCGGAATGGCGGGCGTCCTCGACAGCGCCCGCATGCGCACCTTCATCGCGATGGAGCTGGGCGTTTCGGTCGAAAACACCCACGCCTTCGTGCTCGGCGGCCACGGCGACACCATGCTTCCCCTGCCGCGCTATTCGACGGTCTCCGGCATCCCGATCACGGAGCTCATGTCTCCGGAGCGGGTCGAAGCGATTTGCAAGCGTACCGCCAGCGGCGGCGCCGAGATCGTCTCGCTGCTCAAGACCGGCTCGGCCTACTACGCGCCCTCGGCCGCGACGGCGGAGATGGTCGACGCCGTGCTGAAGGACAAGCACAAGATCCTGCCCTGCTGCTGCTTCCTCGAGGGCGAGTTCGGGATCAAGGATCTGTATGTCGGCGTCCCCGCCCAGCTTGGCGCCAAGGGCGTCGAAAAGATCTGGGAAATCAAGCTCACCGACGCCGAGCGCACGGCGCTCCACAAGTCCGCGGCGGCGGTCAAGGAGCTGGTCGACGTCTTGAAGCTCTGAGCCCGC
>CAYTWT010000082.1:0-11817 GCA_964442185.1 uncultured Acidobacteriota bacterium | reverse complement strand
GGCGCACCTGGCCACTGCCCTCGCCACGCGCCTTCGCGAGGCGCCGACGCCGATCCCGACCGAGGCCTGGGACCGCGAGGTGCGCGAACCCCTGCGCGCGTTTACCCGGCGCAACATCCGCACCAGCCCGATTCTCAAGCGTTTCCTGCCGTGGAACTGGTTTCGCGCCAGCACGGGCGTGATGGCGATTGCCGGTCGCTATGAGAAAGACCTGACGACGCTGCATCTCGACGCGCTCCCCGAGCGGCCGAACTTCGTGCTCTGCGCCACGGACATGGCCTTCGGCGTCAACTGGATCTTCAGCCGCGAGCGCATGGGCGACTACCTCGCCGGCTACGCCAAGCCCGGCGGTTTCACGTTGGGGCGCGCGGTCGCGGCCTCGGCTTGCTTCCCGCCGGTGTTCAACCCGCTGCCGATGAAACTGCCGCCAGGCACGCTCAAGGGCGGGAAGGCCCGGGCCGGCGCGGCTCGCGACGCGGCCCATGCGGACCTGCGTCTCACCGATGGCGGCGACTACGACAACATGGGCCTGGAGCCGGTGTGGAAGAATCACGCCGTCGTTCTCGTCTCGGACGCCGGCGGACTCTTCACGGTCGAGGGCGATCGCGGCTTCTTCTGGCGAATCGGTCGCTACCAGGGCATCCAGGAACTGCAGGGGCGCAGCCTGCGCAAGCGCTGGTTGATCTCGGGCTTCCTCTCGGGTTCGCTCGAGGGCAGCTACTGGGGCGTCGGCAGTGCCCGCGAGCGCTACCAGGAGGAAGGCGGCTACTCGAAGGCCTTCGCGATGGAGGTGCTCGCCGAGATCCGCACCGACCTCGACGCGTTCTCAGACCTCGAGGCCGCGGTGCTCGAGAATCACGGCTACATGCTCGCGGACGCCGGCATCACGCGCCACGTTCCGGCCCTGGGCAACGGCGCCCCGCTTCGCCCCCCGCACCCCGACACACTGCCTCCGGCGATCACCGAAGACGAGTTGCGTGGGCGGCTGCGCGACAGCAGCCGGCGCCGCCTCTTCGGCCGCCGGTAGGAAAGAGGGCAGCGGAGCGGCGGATTAACTCCGGCGCGGAGCGGATGGGGGGGGCCGAAGGGCACGGGGGGGTGTTTGGTTCCGTACCCCCCGGACTACGTAAAGACGCCCGGAGCCTTTTGGGCCCCGGGCGTCTTAAGTGTCGGGTTCTGACGAGCCTCAGATGCGAGTGACGTTCGCGGCGCGGGGTCCCTTCGGGGAGTCCACCACCTCGAAACGCACGCGATCACCCTCGTTCAGGGTGCGGAAGCCTTCGGCGCGAATCTCCGAATGGTGGACGAAGACGTCCGGACCACCCTCGCGCGAGAGGAAACCGAAACCCTTGGACTCGTTGAACCACTTCACCGTACCTTCGATCATGAACGGGGCCTCCTTGGCCCTTGTGCCTAGTACGCGACGTCCAGCGCGCGTTCACGAATCGAAAGCCGACCCCTGTGGACGACCCGACCGAGACGCCGAGCAACGCCGACTATGCGGCCAAAACATTAGCATACGCGGTCCCGGACTACCAACTGAGGTCGTAGAGGCACTGCGGGTCACCACTGCACTGGCAGAGCACTTCAGAGCATTGGATCGGGCCGGAACCCGCATCATTTCCAGGGCGCCCTCGAAGTAGCCGCGGCCGCTGGCGCAGAAAACCGCCGATGGGTTCTGGTAGCCCTCGATCCTGAGCCGCCCGGACTGCGGCCCGCTGCGCTCGTAGAGAGCGGCGCCAAAGTTCTGAAAGCGGCGATGCAACAGTGCTTGCTGCTCGAAGAAGCGGTGAGGCTCTTCCGTGATGAAGGCCTTGTACACGCCGTGCAGGTTGACGACGGCCGAGTGGCGGCCGAGGGCGCGGTAGACCTCGGCCGGAGGGCCGCCGGCCAGCGAGGCAATCGCCTTCTTTTCCAGAGATTCCAAGCGCCCCGGTCGCGCCCTACGGCCAGTCACGCGCCCGCGCGTACAATCGCAGCTCGTCACGTCGTGCCTCGACAGGCATGGGGAGAAGCCCGAATGTCCAGCCGCAAGTTCCTGTTCGTCTCCTGGTCGGGTTTGATAGGCGACATCGCCTGGCAGATTCACAAGGAAGGCCACGAGGTTCGCTACTTCATCGAGGCGGTCAAGGAGCGCGACATCGCCGACGGCTTCGTACCCAAGTCCGAGGACTGGAAGGCGGACGTGGACTGGGCCGACGTGATCGTGTTCGACGACACCCTGGGCCACGGCAAGCTCGCGCAGGAGCTGCGCGCCAAGGGCAAGCTGGTGATTGGCGGCACCGAGTACACGGATCGCCTCGAGGACGATCGCTCCTTCGGGCAGGAGGAACTCAAGAAGCACGGGGTCAACATCATCCCGTACGGGGACTTCGATTCCTTCGACAACGCCATCGAGCACGTGCAGGAGAACCCGGGCCGCTACGTGATCAAGCCGAGCGGCGAGGCGCAGAACGTGAAGCGCCGGCTGTTCGTGGGCGAAGAGGAAGACGGTGGGGACGTGATCCGCATGCTCGAGGCCTACAAGCGCGCGTTCGCGGACGAGATCAAGAGCTTCCAGCTCCAGCGCCGCGTCACCGGCGTCGAGGTCGCGGTCGGGGCCTTCTTCAATGGCAAGGAGTTCGTCTACCCCGTCAACATCAACTTCGAGCACAAGAAGCTGTTCCCGGGCAACCAGGGCCCCTCGACGGGCGAGATGGGCACCGCGATGTTCTGGAGCCTGCCGAACAAGCTCTTCAACCAGACCTTGAAGAAGATGGAGCCGCGCCTCGCCGAGGAGGGCTACGTCGGCTACGTGGATCTGAATTGCATCGTGAATGGCAACGGCATCTACCCGCTGGAGTTCACGTCGCGCTTCGGGTATCCGACGATCATGATTCAGCAAGAGGGCATGAGCACGCCGATCGGCGAGTTCTTCCACGACCTCGCGGCCGGATCGACGAACCGCTTCAAGGGCAAGAGCGGCTTCCAGGTCGGGGTGCGGATCGTGGTGCCGCCCTTTCCGTTCGACGACGACGCCACCTTCGAGTCGTTCTCCAAGAACGCCGTGATCGTCTTCAAGCGCGGCACGCCCGAAGAGGTTCACATCGAGGACGTCAAGCAGCACAACGGGCAGTGGCTCGTGGCCGGCACTTCGGGCGTCGTGCTCGTGGTGGTCGGCCTGGGCCAGACCATGAAGCAGGCGCAAGCGCAGGCCTACGCCCGCATCAAGAACATCCTGATCCCGAACATGTACTACCGTGACGACATCGGCGACCGCTGGGCCGAGGACTCGGACAAGCTCCACAGCTGGGGCTACCTGCGCGAGAGCTAGGCCGAGCTATTTTTCGAGGGCGCCCACCGGGCAACTCACGCCCGTGCCGCCCATGCCGCAATAGCCGCCGGGGTTCTTCGCCAGGTACTGCTGGTGATAGTCCTCGGCGTAATAGAACTCGGGCGCGGGCAGGATCTCCGTCGTGATCTTGGGGAAGCCCGCGGCCTGGAGCTGCTGCTGGTAAGCGTCGCGCGAAGCCTCCGCGGCGCGCTGTTGGGCGTCACCGAAGGTGTAGATCGCCGAGCGGTACTGCGACCCGCTGTCGTTGCCCTGTCGCATGCCCTGGGTCGGGTCGTGGTTCTCCCAGAAGCTGCGGAGCAGATCCTCGTAGGAAACCAGCTTCGGATCGAAGACCACCAGCACCGCTTCCGCGTGCCCCGTCCGCCCGGTGCAGGTCTCTTCGTAACTCGGGTTCGGGGTGAGGCCGCCGGCGTAGCCCACCGCGGTCGTGTAGACCCCGGGAGTCTGCCAGAATTTCCGCTCCGCGCCCCAGAAGCAGCCGAGGCCAAAGACCGCCCTCTCCATGCCCGGGAAGGGGGCCACCAGCGGGTGCCCGTTCACGAAGTGGCGTTCGGGCACCCGCATGCGGGTGGCGCGTCCCGGCAGCGCCGTCTTGGCCGTGGGCAAGTTCGCTTTGAACAGGCTCGTGGGAAACATACGCCTAGGATACCGCGTCGGGCCACGGTTCAGGCGTTTGCGACGAGCGCCGCGAAGGCTGGTTCCTTGCGGAGGCTTTCGAACTCCGGCTCGATGCGGGCGCGGGCCACGGTGAACCGGCGCCGCACCCGCGCGGCCTTCTCGAGCGACACCAGCGCCTCCTCCGTCTCGCCGCGCAGCGCGTGCACCGCCGCCGCGTAGTAGCGGGTGAAGGGATCGTCCGCGCCGAGGCGAACGCGCTCGTCGAAGGCGGCCAGGGCCGCATCCAGGGCCTTCGCCGCCTCGAGTTCGCGACCCAGGGCCCGCAGCGCGGCCCCGCGTCGCATCTGCAGCTCGATCGAGATGCGCCCGCGCAGGGCATGCTCGGCGCGATCGATGAAGGCGATCTCGCGATCGAAGTGGTCGAGCGCTTCGCTGGGCCGGCCTTGCAAAGCGGCAAGATGGCCGAGCCGCATGTAGGCGCCCACGATGCGGATGCCACCTTGCCCCGAGAGGAAGGCCTCCTGCAGTTCGACGGCGCTACGGGCCGCCGTCTCGCCGCGCTCGAACTGGCGCAACAGGGCCGCGCAATGGGAGAGTTGGAGCGCCCACCATCCCCCTCGAGGGTTGCCCGCGAGGGCGCGATCGAAGAAGTCGGCGGCCTTCTGGAACTCGGCGCGACCGACGAACAGGGCCCGGCCCATCGAGCCCAGGGCGCCGGCGTCTTCGGGGTCGAGGGCGAGCGCCCGCTCGACGGCTTCGACACCTTCCTGCTCACGGCCCAGGGACAACAGCACCCAGCCCATCTCACGCCAGGCGCGCAGCAGCTCGGGCTTGAGCTCGATCGCACGACGCAGGCTGACGAGCGAGCGGTCGTAGAGCTCCGCCACGGCCAGATAATCGGCCTTGCTGGCGAGAGCGGAACCGAGCTCGACGTGGGCGCGCGCGTACGAGGGATCGAGGCGCACGGCCCGCTCGAACAGCAACACCGCGCGGTCGAGGGTCTCGAAGCTCTCGACCCGGACGTTGATGAGCCCGCGCGTGAAGGCCTCGTACGCCTCCACCACGTGGGTCTCGTCGTCGCCCACACGCTCGCCCGGCTGAAGGCCCAGGCGCAGGCTGTCGGAAAGCTCGCACACGATCCGATCCTGCAGCTCGAAGATCGCGCTCAGGGCGCCGTCGAGCTTCACGATCCGCAGCACCGTGCCGGTCGCGACTTCGAGAAGCTGGGCGGTGACGCGGACCGATTCGCCCGCGCGTTGGAACCCGCCGGAGAGCACCCAGCGCGCGCCCAGGGCGC
Source organism: uncultured Acidobacteriota bacterium (assembly GCA_964442185.1). GTDB lineage: Bacteria > Acidobacteriota > Vicinamibacteria > Fen-336 > Fen-336 > CADEEV01. The sequence goes on along the minus strand of CAYTWT010000082.1, from coordinate 6,568 downwards.
GACCTACGCGCGCGGCCAGTCCTACGTCATCCTGCTCGCTAGCGCCCAGGCCGCGCAGGCTCTCATGGACGCGTGCGCGCGCGATCACGGCGATGCCCTCGAGGCCTTGCAGGTCGGCGGTCACCGTCTCGGCGATGCCAGTGCCGATCCAGTCGTCCTCGCCGTTCCTGGTGATGTTGCTGAAGCCGAGCACCGCCACCGCTCGCGAGGCGCGGGCGACGGGCACGTTCGTGGGCGAGCCCAGGCGCACCGCGCGCAGATCCTCGGCGGCCTCGCGCATGCCCGGGTAGCGCGCCTCGCGGTGCTTCGCCAGCATCCGCTCCAGGACCTTCTCCAGAGCGCCCGTTCGCGGGTCGCTCGAACGCGGCACGAGAGGCGGGAGCGCGCCGTTCAAGAGCGCTTCGAGCGTGAGCGCGGCGTTCGGCCGCGCAAAGGGCGAGCGCCCGGAGACCAGCTCGTAGAGCACCGCGCCCAGCGAGAAGACGTCGGCGCGGCCGTCCACGTCCTCGCCGCGCGCTTGCTCCGGCGCCATGTACGCCAGCGTGCCCAGCAGGCCGCCGCGCTCGGCCTCACGGCCGGGCTCGCGGGTCCAGGTCGCATCCATCTCGCCCGGCAGCGCGCAGTGTTGTGCCAAGCCGAAGTCGAGCACCTTGACACGACCACTGTCGGTGAGCGACAGGTTCGTCGGCTTCACGTCACGGTGCACGATGCCGTGGGCATGCGCCTCGGCCAGCGCGTCGGCGACCTGCAGGCCCAGCTCGAGGATGCGGTCGAGCGGGATGTCGCTGCGCCGCACCAGCTCCGCGAAGCTCTCGCCGGAGACGTATTCCATGGCGATGAAGCGCACCAGGCCGCCGTCTCGCTCCGCCTCGTCGATCTCGTAGACCACCGCGATGTGGGGATGGTTGAGGGCGGAGGCGGCGCGCGCCTCCGCTAGCAGCCGCTTCAGCGCCGCTTCGTCGCGGGCGCGTTCGGGGCGCAGCGTCTTGAGCGCCACCGGCCGTCGCAGGCGCAGGTCCTCGGCGAGGAACACCTCGCCCATTCCGCCTTCGCCCAGGCGCCGCACGACGCGATAGTGGGAGAGCGTCTCGCCGATCACCGCGAAACCATTATCGCACCCTGGTGGTCGGGGCCGAGTGCCGGCCGCCGGCGCGCTAAGCCTGTTCCGCTAGCCGCCCAGCGCCTTCAGCAGCTTCTCGCGATAGTTTCGGCCGACCGCGACGCTGGCGCCGGTGCGGAGCAGCACCTCGTAGTCGCCGTGGAAGAGCGGCTGCACTTCCTTCACGGCGTCGATGTTCACCACCGCCCTGCGGTGGACGCGGATGAAACGCTGCGGATCGAGCCGCGTCTCGATGCCGTTCATGGTTTCACGCAGCAGGTGCTCTTCGCGCCCCGTGTGCAGGCGGACGTAGTTGTCGGCGGCCTCGATCCAGTCGATCTCGTCGACGCGCACGAAGCTCATGCGCCCTGCCCCTTTCACGAGCAGGCGCTCGGCGTAGGGCGCGCGCGCCGCGAGCTGCTCGAGCAGCGATGCCATCTTCTCCTGCAGCTCGCCGGCGCTGCGCTTTCGGACGCGGCCGAGCGCCTCGCGAAAGCGCGGCGCGTCGAAGGGCTTCAGCAGGTAGTCGAGCGCCTGCACGTCGAAGGCCTTCACCGCGAACTCGTCGTGGGCGGTAACGAAGACGACGTGGGGCACGGCGCCTGATCCAAGCTCGCGCAGCACGTCGAAGCCCGACAGCCCCGGCATCTGGATGTCGAGGAAGAGCAGGTCGGGCGAGTCCCTTCGCACCGCATCGACGGCCTCAGCGCCGCTCGCGCACTCGCCGACGACCTCGACCTCGGGCTCTGCCTCGAGCAGGCGGCGCAGCTTCTCGCGGGCCAGGCGCTCGTCGTCGACGATCAAGGCGCGCAGCGGGCGGGTCATTCAGCGGCGAGCCGGTACGGCACGACCAGCGTCACGAGCAGGCCGCCCTCGGCAGGCGAGCTCAGCTCGAAGCGGTGCGCGTCTCCGTAGAGCTGCTGCAAGCGGGCACGCGTGTTCGCGAGGCCCACCCCTTCGCGGAGCCGCCCTTGCGGCAGCCCGGGCCCGTCGTCGCGCAGCGCGACCCGAAGCGAGCCGTTGTCGCGACGCGCCGAAAGCGAGAGGCTGCCCCCGGCGGCGCGCGGGGCGATCGCGTGGCGGATGGCGTTTTCGACGAGTGGCTGGAGCGAGAAGGCCGGCAGCAGCGCGTCGAGTGCCTCGTCGTCCACGTCGATTCTCACGCGCAGTCGCTCCTCGAAGCGGATCCTCTCGATGTCGATGTAGCGCTGGAGCAAATCCAGCTCCTGGCGCAGGCTCACCTCGGGCTTGCCGTCGCCCTGGAGCGTCAGCCGCAGCAGTTCCGAGAGGCGCGTCATCATCGCGTCAGCGGCCCCCACGTCCGAGTACATCAGCGAGGAGATTGAGTTCAGGGTATTGAAGAGGAAGTGCGGGTTGAGCTGCATGCGCAAGGCCTGAAGCCGCGCCTCGGAGAGCCGGCCCTCGAGTCGAGTCGCGTGCAGGGCCCGGTCGCGGTACTTCGCGGCGTAGTCGAAAGTGAGATACGCAAACAGGATCACCCAGTAGGTCGGGTAACTCGAATGGAAGTTGACGCGTAGCGAAGCGACCAGGCTTTCGGCCAGGCTTCGCATCGGGACTTTGCCGTCGACGAAGATCCAGACGAAGCGCAGCAGGATGGCGGCCACCACGATCTCGAGAAACGTGAGGAGGAGGCTCGCAAAAGCGTGCGCTCCCAGGTTCCGCTTCCAGCTGGTGGCGTCGAGCGGGTAGCGGCGCGCAAACCAGAGCACGGCCGGAACGGCGGCGCCCCAGGTCCAGTAGTAGAAGAGGTTGATGATGAGGGCCGGAACCAGGGGGACCCGCTCGCCGATGGGGTACGCGTAGTGGAGCTGGGTGGCGAAGTAGACCCCCGCGCCCGTGGAGAGGACAAGGACCAGCAGGAACGGGGCAAGGCGGCGTGGCACGCGGTGATCTTATCCCGTGGAGCGATCCGAGGCCTCGATCCTGGGGGCGAACCGCGTCCCTCCGGGGCAGCCCGCGAGCGGCGAGCCGTGGGTTAATGCGGGCGTGATCGACCGCGGCGCAAGCCACGCCGGCCCATGACGCCCTTCAAACACTTGAATTATGAACCGGGGCGGGGGCTCTGCCGTACAATCCCACGGGAGACTCCAACAGAGTGACACGCAATAAGAAGATCGCGATCTTGATAACCCTTCTGGTCACGGGTTCCGCCGGGGGCTGGTACTTCACCCACCGCGGGCCGAAGCCGACCGAGGTGCAGGTCGCCAAGGTGGGCCGCGAGGACCTGCAGGCCAAGGTCTCGGCCAACGGCAAGGTCCAGGCCCAGCGGAAGGTCGACATCTCGGCCACCATCCCAGGCCAGGTCACGCACATCGCCGTGAAGGAAGGCGACCGCGTAAAGAAGGGACAGCTCCTGCTCCAGCTCGACCCCGTCAACACCCGTAGCGCCGCCAAGAGCACCGAGGCCTCGCTCCAGGCGCTCCGGCGCGACGTCGATTCGGCCCGGGCCAGTGGCGCCCAGGCGAAAGCCGATTTCGAGCGCGCCGAGAAGAACCACCGGGCCGGCATCATCCCCGAGGCCGATCTCGATCGGGCTCGCACTGCGCTCGCGACCTCACTCGCGGCGGTGGCGTCGGCCGAGCGTCGGGTGGAGCAGGCGAGCGCCAACCTCGAGGGTGCACAGGACCAGCTCTCGAAGACGACCGTGCGCGCGCCGATCGACGGCATCGTGACGGCGAAGCGCGTCGAAGAGGGCGAGGTCGCCGTCGTTGGCGTCTTGAACCAGCCCGGCACCGTGCTGCTCCAGGTTTCCGACATGTCGATCGTCGAGACCGAGATGGAGGTGGACGAGACCTCGATCCCCTCCGTCAAGCTCGGCCAGGAGGCGCTGATCCGGATCGACGCCTATCCGAACCAGACCCTCCACGGCCTCGTCACCGAGGTGGGCAGCAGCCCGATCGTGAAGACCAACGCCACGAACGAGGCGATCAAGTTCAAGGTGAAGATCCAGATCCAGGACCCGCCCGAGGGCATCAAGCCCGGGCTCTCGGTGCAGGCCGACGTCCTCACCGGGTTCGTCGCGCAGGCGCTGGTGGTCCCGATCCAGGCGCTGGTGATCCGCGACCTCGAACGCAAGCCCGGCGAGTCGCTGAAGCCGGGCGCTCCGCGCGACGAAGAGGGCGTGTACCTGATGGAGAACGACAAGGCTCGCTTCGCAAAGGTCAGGACCGGCCTGCTCGGCGAGCTGTCGCTCGAGGTCGTCTCGGGGCTCACGGGCGGCGAAACCGTGATCACCGGCCCGTTCAAGGCGCTGCGCAGCTTGAAGCCCGACGACCCGGTCAAGCTCGAAGAGAAGAAAGACAAAGACAAGGACAAGGACGGGGGGGAGAAGTAAAGGCAGCATGGCCTGGTCTGAGTTGTTCTCCGAAGCCCTGCGTGCCATGCGCGCGAACCGATTGCGGAGCTTTCTCACGCTGCTGGGGATGATCATCGGCGTGGCGACGCTCGTCGGCGTAGTGTCCGTGATCTCGGGCCTCAACGGCTTCGTGCAAGAGAAGGTGATCCAGCTCTCGCCCGACGTCTATGTGGTCACCAAGTTCGGCGTGATCACGAGCCGGGAGGAATTCCTCGACGCCGTCAAGCGGCCAAACATCGAGTGGCGTGACTACGAACGCGTGGCGGGCCTGCTCCGGGGAGCGGCCCAGGTCGGCACCGACATCGGCACCACTTCGGCGGTCCGGTACCGCGAGCGGCGGCTGCCCGACATGCAGGTGCGCGGCACGACCGCCAACTACGGCAACATCATGAACCTCGATCTTGAGGCCGGCCGCTACTTCAACGACTCGGAGGCCGACACCGCGCAGTCGCTGGCGGTGATCGGCTGGGACATCCGGGAGGAGCTGTTTGGACAGCGCGACCCGCTCGGCCGCGAGATCCTGGTGGCCGGCGCGCCCTACCGCGTGATCGGCCTGCTGGCCAAGCAGGGCCGCACCCTGGGACCCAGCCGAGACACCCAGGTCCTGATCCCGGTCCAGAAGTTCCGACGCGTGTTCGGCACCCGCAACTCGATGGACCTGCTGGTCAAGGCGCGCGGCGGTGTCGCCGGGCTCGAGGCTTCGGTGGACGAGCTGCGGGCGGTGTTGCGCGCGCTCCGGCACACCAGTTTCCGGGCCCCGGACCCGTTCGGCGTCGTCACCGCCGAGGCGCTGCAGGAGTTGTGGCGGCAGATCTCGGCCGCGGCCTTCATCTTGACGCTCCTGATCGCGTCGGTCTCCCTCGGCGTCGGCGGCATCGTGATCATGAACATCATGCTCGTCTCCGTGGCCGAGCGGACGCAGGAGATCGGCGTGCGCATGGCGATGGGCGCGCGCAAGCGCGACATCCGACGCCAGTTCCTGCTCGAGGCTGCGATGCTCTCGATGCTGGGCGGGCTCGTCGGCGTCGTCCTCGGCGGTCTTGCGGCTCTTGGCGTGCGTGGTCTCCTGGACTTCCCGGCGAACGTGACGCCCCCCACGGTCGTCATGGGGCTCCTGCTGTCCATGGTCGTCGGCCTGCTGGCGGGCTATTGGCCCGCGCGCAGCGCCTCCAACCTGGCCGTGGTCGATGCGCTCCGGTCCGACTGATGGCGCCCGCCCGCTTCCGCATCAACTGGTCCGAGAACATGGGCTTCGCGCTGGTGGCGATGCGGACCCAGAAGCTGCGCAGCTTCCTGACGTTGCTCGGCGTGATGGCGGGCGTCGCGACCGTGATCATGATGGTCAGCTTCGTGGTGGGCTTCAACAACACCGTCAAGGCGGCCTTCACTTCCTTCGGCGCGCACCTGGTTCAGTTCCAGAAGTACGAGCCGCGCTTCGGCGGCGGCCCCGACGCGACGGCGCCGGAGGAACAGCGCAATCGCCGTGACCTGACGATCCAGGACGCGCTGGCGCTCAAGCGGCTGTCCAGGCTGGTCGCCGCCGTCTCCCAGGAGCGCTACCTGTTCGTGGGGCCGGTGGTGAAGAACGGCCGCGCCGAGGCGAGCGGCAGCCTGATCCTGGGCACCAACCCGGACTACTCCGAGGCCAATGTTCACTTCGTGCAGGACGGTCGCTTCATCTCCGACGCCGACATCAGCCATTCGGCCAAGGTGTGCGTGATCGGCACCGACGTGGCGAGCGCACTCTTCCCGCACCAGGACCCGATTGGCCAGGAGCTGACCGTCGACGGGCGCGCCTACCAGGTGGTCGGCATCTTCGAACGCAAGGGCTCGGCCTTCGGCGGCAGCAACGACAACTTCGTGGCCATCCCGATCACCGCCTTCGACGAGCAGTTTCCCGAAGTCAAGAACAGCGGTGGCGACAGCATCCACATCGCAACCGTCCCCAAACGGCCCGAGGACTACCAGGCGCTAATCGAGGAGGAGACCGCGATCCTGCGGGCGCGTCGCGGCCTGCGGCCGAACCAGCCCAACGACTTCGCGATCTTCACCACCGAGGAGACCCTGCGCAACTTCCAGCAGATCACCGGCGG